>JAAWQR010000023.1 GCA_022800625.1 Clostridiales bacterium
TAAATATCGCCGTCAATATTTATCGCGAACGGATTCGCAAATTCATCAGCCAAAAGCTTTTTATCACCTGAATATAGAGCCTCGATTTGTGCGTCGGTAAACACAGCATATTCTTCACTGGGATATATGTTTACAGCTTTGAAATCTTCCTTTGGAATATCAAAATGCTGAATGAAGTACAGGGCGTTTGAAATATAGCGATTATACGTTTTCCCGTCTTCGCCCCGACATTCCTGTCTCCACTTTTCTAATGCCTCTTTGTCTTCAACTAAGTCTTTAAAACTAGATTCAATTCCGTAAAACTCCATTATATATTCATTTTCATAAAGAACATGCTCTGAGCCACCCATTGCGGGTGGATTTTCTGTTTCAACAGGCACTGTAGCGGTTACATTAACAGAATTTTCTTCGGTAGAATTCGGTGTTTTCTTATTGCCTGAGCAGGAAGTTAAAGTCATAACAAGCGCAATTATAGTTGCGATAATCAGTATAGTATATTTTTTCATTTTAGTACCCTTCCTTTGATAATATGTTTTCGTGTATTAAATAGTATATGTACCTTATCATGAATTGCATCTCTACGGCCAATCTGTAGACGTTTCACCTGTAAATGTTGTCCACGGGAAGAATCGCTGTGGATTAAGCGTATAAAGACCTGGATTTTCGTCTGGATGGTGTGGGTAGATAACATTTCTAAAAACAGATAGATCCAGATGATAATCTTGGGCATTTCCCGACTTTCCAACGTACCCTATAACGTCATTTTTTCGCACTTTATCTCCTTTTTTGAAGTCAGATGGCTCTCTCATATGCATAAATCCTGCCCGTAGTTTTTCGCCTGTACCTGTAAAAAATGAATCAAACTCTATTACTATGTAGTAGCCGGAGGAATATTCATTATCATTTTTATACACTACGGTTCCTGTCATAGGAGACAATATCGGAGCGCCTGCGATTGAAGTATTGCTATTCTTGCTTTTAATATCTATAGCGTAGTGAAAGCCGAATTCGGGACGCCATACATGATATCCTGAAATTATATGCGTAAAATCTGAATTTTCAAAAGGATACCTCCACGCATAGCCTTTAATTCCCGATGTCGTGCCGTCAATTGCAGGCTCAAGACACCATTGCTGGCTCGGAGAATCATAGTTTCTTGACGCAAGCTTTACCTTTGCATTGTTTGCTGATGAGCCGCCTTCCACAGCAAGATTCAAATAGACATTCTTTTTTGGAGATATGCAAAACGTTCCGTTGTCGTTTTTCTTTACGTGCCATATTTGCTCGCCGGCTTCGTATACAAATTTGTACAGAATAACCTGAGCACCCGAAACACAGTTGCTTCGTCCGTCCATTACCATCGCCGGCGTGGTGGGCGTTGTCGCATAATCGGATACGAATACAAAGTATCCGTCTGTTCTCTTTATAACCTTGAATCTTTCTGCACAGGGACTTGATACATATGAGTATTGCTGAAAATTTGTGCCGTTGGTAGTTCCGTTATTTTGAAGATCAAGATATTTTCCGCTGTTGACATTTCGCAGATAATATACTTCGTTACCGAGTATATTCATGGCTCTTTCCTGATCCTCTATGTAAAACTGCTGATTGAACATGTTATCGTTCTTTGCTTCCAGCTTTACTTTTGCATTATTTCCCCAAGACCAGTTTTCAACAGCCAGATTTAGCGAAAGATTCTTTTTAGGAGACAGACAATATGTTCCGTTACTGTTTTGCCTGATTTCCCAACGCTGTTCAGAACAAGTTGAATCGTATTGATAAAGAATAACCTGAGCGCCTGCAACGCAGTTGCTCCGTCCGTCCATTACCATTGTTCCCGAAGCTCCGATAAGAGTGGTTTCCAATGTGTAATATCCGTCCGTCTGCAATGTTATTTTAAATAATTCAGACGGATAGCCCTGATCATATTGCTGAAAGTGAGTTCCGTTGGAAACCTCGCTTCCCTGAAGATCAAGGCACCTGTCGCTGTGTTTTGCACGCAGGTAATAAGAATATCCACTTTTCAGACCGGGAGCAGCTCCCGCAGCTTTTGCAGGTTTTGTTGCCATACCTGACAAACCGATTATAATAAATGCAAAAGAAAGTACAAGTGAAAGAAGTTTTTTGACTTTTTTTATTTTCATACCGTATGTCCTTTCATGGTATGTAAGGTTAACCAAAATTTTCTCAAATTAAAAAGTGCCGTATGTCTGCGATTACCTTACTCTCGTTGACATACGGCTTCTACTTTACCATTGGAGTATACCTATCCTTTCACTATGATGGAGGGGTTGCCTTATATTTACTTTTGCAGCTTCAGTATAACACATATTTTTATAAATTGCAATATAAAAAGTACAAAAAAATAATATTTTTTTATAGATAGCAATAATAATCAAATAAATGGCTAATAATATGTTAAATAGTCCTTGCCTGCCGTTGTTAATTTTATATCGGTAAAATAAATTCAAAAATGTGCTGATTTTCACTTTTTCGGAGAAATCAGAAAATAATTTGAAATACCGGTTGACAAAAGAGTCATATTGTGATATAATAATAAAGCTGTGAAAACAGATGCCCCATTAGCTCAGTTGGTAGAGCACATGACTTTTAATCATGGTGTCCGGAGTTCGACTCTCCGATGGAGCACATAGGAAAACGCCTGCTTTGCAGGCGTTTTTCTTAATTTCCGAAGCTTTTATATGTGATTTTCTCATATATAAAAAGCAGATACATGTTGAGTTTTCATGTATCTGCTTTTTTCGTATAGGCATATTTGATTTATAAGCTCAAATCTTTAATAACTAAAATTGTTACTTTTGCATCGTAAAATCCGTTTTCAGTGTCATAGATGGTATAGTCTAAGGAGAAAGAATAGTCTGAGCCATCCGTATATTCCCGATGAGCTTCTTTCAGTGATTGAAGCGTATCTTCGTCAATTTCGATTCTGCATGAAGAATCAAGGGAATACTTACCTGTCAGCTCTTCGTAAATTCTTGCTTCAAGCGCTTCTGAAGTCATTGTATCACTTGTCCCGAATGTAAATTCAAGCCAATCATCAAAATTATTCCAATCTTCGGAAATTTTCTTCATTTCTTCCGAAGCCTTTTTCATTGCTTCTTCCGATTCTGTAAGCTTACGATCTTCGCCGTAGTCAGGAACTTCCACAGCACAGCCGTTGTCTTTAATTTCGGTTATAATTGGTTCGGGGACAGGATTATCGGAAGATATATTATAACTTGAGTTATAACTGCTGCCGCTGCCTCCGCCGTGCTCTGCACAATGCGTCAATGAAAAAGATATTTTACTTGCCTGATTTGCTGAATTATACAGGGCGACAAGTCCTGTCGGAGGGCATATGTAATCGCCGAGTCCTCCGCCGATTTTTAACTTTCCGTTAAAGCGGGATATAAAATAGCATGAATCATAGTATTTTGAAACATTGTTGTATGCGGTTCTCCAACCGTCAAATCGTCCCTCATTTGGACCGCCCACGTCGCACATCCATGTAATATGTGTAATACATTCGGTCACCTTATCATAAAGCCCTGCGACACCGGCAGCTTGGAATCCGCCCATTGATCCGCCGTATGTTATGATATCATGTCCGTTCCAAAGATCGGCGAACTGTATTTCAGCAAATCTTATAGCCTGTATATCCCGCATGAGCATTCCGCCGAGATAACCGGGGTCATCAAAGCCCCAACCCTCGATTGATTTTTCAAATTCTTCATAATAATCGGAAGATTCATGGTTATCTATGCTGTGCGGATTTACCGCAACAGTGATCAGTCCTGGATTTTTATCAGCTTTGTCAGCGCGCGGAGATCCGTAACCGTCAAAATCTGCTTGAATCTTCAGAGAGCCGGGTTCGGCGTTTTTCGGTACGGAGATGTGAGAAACAGACATACCGTCTGTTGTTTCAACCCAAGCATCATATACGTCGTATTTGTCATCACTGTATACTTCGCATTTTTCAAATTTTATTGCTTTAGGCTCAACTGCCATAAGTGCCGCGACTCTGTTGTTCCAATATTCATTGAAATCCTCAGGCATTTCTTTTGCGGTACTGATATTTGCAAAATCAAAAATCACACTTGTTATCACAGTATTGCGGTCGCCGAGCTTAGCAAGCTTTTGCCCTCTTCTGTTAGCGGCGCTTGCAGTAAGCTTGCCCGCGCCCGGAACAGAGGCTCCGTCAACAGTTATTATAAACTGCCCTGAAATACCGCTGACCATACCGTTTACAGGGTTATTCAGGTTTCCTTCGTTAGCATATTCATAAATAAACGCAGGAGCAGAAACGATTCTGTTTCCGCAAAGCATAGTTACACGGAATGTTACTTTATCGTTTAAATCATATGCGAGCGGATTTTTATCGGTCTCGCAAAGGAAAGATATTTTTTCGTCACAGTCGACGGCAGCGTCTATTTCATATGTTCCGAGCTTTGAATAATTTACGGGAATTATAAATTCATCAAGGCTTGAAAGCGCATCACTTAATATTCTGTCAAAATACGGAGCTGCAAATTTTGTAGAGACCGATACCGTGAGACGGCTGTCTTTTTCCGATACTTTGTATTCAAGAGTTCTCAGTGTGTCATCAACGTCAAAAACTATCGCTTTATCGGTGAGTTCGGCTGAAACAGGAACAGAAATATCGGTTTTTTCTTTTATGATATCAGAAAGCGATGACTTTTGAGCTTCTGATAGATATTCGCTGTAAATTGAATATGAGCCGAGGTTTTCTTTTGTAATGCTCGGAACGCTCAGAGTGCCCGATACAGCAGAATCAAGGCGTACGGTTACTGCTGCGGCTTCGGCTCTGGTTGAAGTATCGGTCGGATTGAAATTACCGTTCTGATCGCCGAGAAGAATGGCGGAGGATCTCAGTTTTTCAACATGAGGCGCGGCGTATGAATCTATAAGCTCGGAGTCTCCAAATGAAGCTACGGCGTCACTCGATGCAGCCGGGGTGAGATTTATCAGTTCAAGATATCTCGAAGTCATAGCGGCAAGCTCCTGACGTGATATCAGATCGTCTCCCCTGAATGTGCCGTCGGAGTGTCCTAAAACAATGTTTGACTTTTCAGCCCAGCCTACGTAATCTTTGTACCATGCGTCTTCGGGAACATCGCTGAAAGAGCAGGGGACATTTTTGGAGGATTCACCGTGAATGCGTCCCAAAACGGTAACATACATTGCTCTGGTAAGTCCTGAGTCCGGCTCAAACAAGGTTTCCGATACACCTGTCATATAGCCTTTTTCGTATACGCTTTCAACATAAGGCAGATACCAACCGCTGCTGTCCACGTCGGTAAACGTAAGCTCGGCATTTGCTGCTGAGACAGATGCTGCCGCCATGAGAGATGCAAAAGCCGCTGCGGCAAAAGATAAAAATTTTTTCATGCTTTAAGAAAATCCTTTCTTAGATATTAGTTAAGAATTATTTAATTACATTTTATCATATTTGCGTGAGTTATTCAATAGAATTTATCATTTTTTTCAAATATTGATAAAAATTATAGTTTACAGCATGAATTGTTCGGCGCAGCTTAAGTCTATGATAATATCACAGAGAAATAAACGCGCATATTATTCAATCAATCCGTATTTTTCTTTAATTCGGTCGAGCTTTTCAAGCATCGGTTCTGAGAGAAATAGGAGAAACACAACTGTTGCAGCTCCGTGAACACAGTCCATTGGGAATCCCGTAAGATAGTATGTCATTATCATTTTTAAGTTCAATGATTCGCTTCCCCACATCAGAGCAGAGGCGGGATTCATGATACCTCCGTATATTAAAACTGTGCTCAGTGCGCCGAATGTGCAGAGTGAAGCTTTTGTTCGTCTGAGAAATCCTTTTTTGTACAGCATTCCTGCCAAAAATCCGATAATTCCCGCCGCAAACATCTGCCACGGTGTCCACGGTCCCTGAGAGAATAGGATATTTGATACAAGCATCGTGAGCGATCCTACTAAAAATCCTGTTTCTCCTCCGAAAGCTACGCCGGCGATTATAGTCATTGCAAGCACCGGTTTAAACTGCGGCAGCATGAAGAATGCAGCTCTGCCTGCAATACTCAGAGCACACAATACGGATATTATCACAAGCTCTCGCGCGCGGGGACGCTTGCCTTCAAATACCATAAAAAACGGCAGCATGCACTCTATAAGGACTGCGGCCGCAGTAATATAGTACTGTTTGCGCTCTATGTAAACTACTCCGATAAACAAAGTCAGGGGAATCAAAAGCATGATCATGAATACTGCTGCGAGAGTTCGCCTTGAAAGCTTTCGATTGTCACTCGGAGTTCTTAAGGCTGCGTCAGGCGGTGTTTTGCGAACAACCAAGATTGCAGTCAGCGTCAGAAACAGTATGAAGGTACCGTAAATGTAAAGCTGATTTTTTCCGAGCGCTGTCAGACCGTTTCGATCGATCATTTGACTGAGGGTATCTGTTTTTAAGGTATAAATGAAAATCAAAAAAGAAATTAAAGCTGATGCTGCGGCGCAGATCTTACGCCACAGCGGCATAGGCTTGCCCTGCTGAGATTTTTTATTTTTGACAGTAGGAACAGATTTTTTGTATGCGGGAAGATCCCGTTCATATTTTAAATCTGCTTTTCCGCCGATAGCGCTGATAACGTCATTTGCCGTAACGGCGTTAGGTATAATTCCCCTGGAAATTCTGTTGGCGGCAGTTGTATAGAAGCTGTTTCCGGAGAAGAATTTCGTCGGCGTTCCCTCAGCTACTATATTTCCGTCAAAGAAAAGGGCGCATCTGTCAGCATATAGTGCACAGAATTCGATATCATGGCTGACTATTATAATGCAAACGCCTGTTTCGGTAAGGCTTTTCAGTATTTCTGCAAGTTCACGTTTGAAATGTGCGTCAAGTCCTTTTGTCGGCTCGTCCAAAAGAAGTATATCAGGTTCTGACAGCAGAATTTCAGCCATAGCCGTGCGCTGTTGTTCACCTCCTGAAAGATCGTATGGATGCCTTTTTTCAAGACCTGACAGTCGGCAAAGCTTTATTATTTCTTCTATTCTTTCTTTTTTTTCATCTTTTGATGTTTTTCGGTCAGATACTGCATAATATAAATTTTCATAAACAGTTTTTTTAACGAACATAGTTTGAGGATCCTGAGGAAGATATCCTATCTTTCCCTCTGCTTTTACACTTCCGCGATACGGTTTTTTCAGTCCTGACAAAACCTTCAGAGTTGTTGTCTTTCCCGATCCGTTTCCTCCGAGGATACATAATATTTCACCTGAGTAAGCACTGAGTTTTACACCTTTCATCACGTTCGGAAAGTTTTTTTCATATTTAAACCATACATCTGAAGCGGAGATTTTTACTTTTCCTATGCTTTTAGATGTTGTTTTGCTTTCTATCGACTGTGCTCCGTAATTTGAAACATAGGAATTTAAAAATTCTCTTCCTTCGTTTACCGAAACAGGACATGGAGAACTTGAAAGGACAGATCCCCATATTTGCATTGCGGCAGGCATTCCGAGAAACATTGAGTGCTTATGTTCCTTAAGGTATGCTCCGACTTCAGTAATACTTCCGCAGCACAAAAGCTTTCCGGCGTCCATTACTGCTGCACGCGTTGCAAGCGAAAGAGCTTCTTCAAGGCGGTGTTCAGATAAAATTACGGTTGTTCCGAGTTCACGGTTTATTTTTTTGAGCGTAGTCAGAAACTCAGACGCGGCAATCGGATCGAGCTGGCTTGTAGGCTCGTCAAGAATCAGAAGCTCAGGCTGCATTACCATAACGGATGCAAGATTTAAAAGCTGCTTCTGACCTCCCGATAGCTCGGAGACATCTTTGTAAAACCAGTTTTCAATTCCGAAAAACGCCGCCATTTCCGCAACTCTGCGGCGAATAGTCGAATTATCATATCCGAGACTTTCAAGACCGAAGGCAAGCTCATGCCATACCTTGTCAGTTACAATTCCGTTTTCAGGTGACTGCATGACGAAGCCTATTTTTGAAGCTGCATCTCTTTCAGAAAGTGTTGTCAGAGATCTACCCTTGAAAAAGATTTCACCGCAGATGCTTCCGTGAGGCGCAAGCCACGGCTTCATATGCCTGAGAAGTGTAGATTTTCCGCAGCCCGATTTTCCCAACAGGACAAAAAACTCCCCCTCGTTAATACTCAGTGAGAGGTCGTTCACAGCATATTCGTCGGCTTCGGGATAAGCGAAGCTCAGATTTTTGACTGTAAGAATCTCCACTTTATTTCCTCCTTTATGTCTATAATAAGCGGTGTCATGCACAGTGCCAAATATGAGATTTCAAAGCTGACAGTCATAGGTTCGGAAATAATTCCGCTGATGCTTGGAAAATATCGCCAAAACAGTCCTCCCGAAAGAGTTCCGCTGAGCAGATATATACCGCAGAGAGCAAGCCACAACAGCGCATATTTGTCGCGCTCTGTTAATGTATAAACCGAAAAAGCCGTTCTGTTTTTCAAGCCGTAGCCTCTGCTTTTCATACTGTCGGCAGTTTCAATTGCATTTTCAAGCGACCATGTCACCATTATGGAAAAGCAGGTGAGTGCGTATTTTATCCTCTTTGGCAGACTGCCGCCGGAAATATCATGTCCGAGTCCCGCTCCGGCTTCTTTTACTTCATTAAACTGTGTTTTAAACTTCGGAACAAACCTGAGAGTCATGCTAAGAATAAGGGAGAGAGAGGGAATGATCCGACCGAATAGATATACAAATTTGTCAGAAGTCATAACTGAACTATAGCAGCTGAACCAAAGCAGTACGGATACAAGCATAGTTGCTGCCGCCAAACCATAGAGAACGCTTTCAAGTGTCAGAGGATTTCCCGTAGGGAGGTAAAATAAAATAACCGATCCGCGATGGTTGAACGCCGGGTTGATAACCGCTGTCAGGAGCAGAGAGGGCAGGGCATATTTCAGTAAAAAGCTCACCGATTTTTGTCCGTTCAGCTTTATATGATATCCTACGGCGCATAAAAGTGATGTAATCAGGCAAACAGGATGAAGAAAAAACATTGTAAAACCAATCACCAAACCGAAATACAAAAAATTCACAAGCGGATGATATCCGCTGAAAGAGTCTTGTTTTTTCATTTTACATCTCCTGAGAGTTTATATTTTTATTTATCTGCCTGAAATTAAGATAACATGTGTATTATATCGATTTTTGCGCTTTTTGTCAATAAGACTCAGCATTAACGACATTTGCGTAATTTGTGTGTTAAGTAATATTAAATCGATCGCGTGAATATATTTTTACGGAAAATAATGCTTGACAGAGAGGTGAACTTAATTGGGCTGTACTACATGCGAACTTCGTGAGAAAGATGTTATAAATATGTGCGACGGAAAAAAGCTCGGTATTGTAACCGAGCTTGAAATAGACGTTTCGTGCGGCAGAGTTTGCGCGATAATAGTTGTTCCCGATACTATCGGCGGCATCCTTAAATCGAAGAATCAGGTTATCGTACCGTGGGATAAAATAATGAAAATAGGTAAAGATACGATTCTTGTTGAAGCGCCGCCGCAAGCTCCGAAGTGTGATTCGTGTGAAAGCGACATGAAGTGCCGAAAAGGGCACAAATGGTGGAAATTCTGATATAACAGATTCTATGTAGGTGTGATTTCGGAACTATAGAATAATCAGAAAATCACTACAACAAAAAGCTCAGCGATTTTTACGCTGAGCTTTCGCTGTTGTTTAAATAATCAGCCTGCAACTTCGCAGAGCATTTTGTATGTTTCGGCAAAAGTTTTTTTCTTTTCTTCGATGGTTTTCTGCATTTCTGCAATCTCATCCTCGCTGAATTTATCGAGCATTCCGTCTTTAAGGGTGCCCTTGTACATTCTGTCAAGCGCCTGAGAATAAGCAATTCCTGTCGTTACGATCTCACCCGCCTTTTCGCATACGACAAGGTCGCTGTTTCCGGCAAGAAGCTCTTCGACTGCGCGAACCCCCATTTTTGTTGCAAGAACTCTGTCGGCAAGTGTCGGAGAACCGCCGCGAACAACGTGAGCAAGACGGCAGAATTTTGCTTCAACCCAAAGAGCCTTGTTGTTTTCTTTCTCAGATATTTCCTTTGTTACATCAGTAATTTTTTGAGCCAGCCTCTCAGAGCAGTCCGCTACACCCTCGGAAACAATTATAAGGAAGCTTCTCTTTCCTGCACGGCGCAGACGGAGAATTCTTTCAATACATGCGTCCTCGTTAAATTTTACTTCGGGAATCACCGCGTCAACAGCGCCGCTTGCAATCGCTGTATTTAATGCTATATCTCCGGCTCCTCTTCCCATAACCTCTACAATGTTGCAGCGTGCGTGAGATTCGCATGTGTCGCGGAGTCTGTCAACATTTTCAAGAACTGTCTGCATGGCAGTATCGAACCCGATAGTGTTATCGGATGCGGTAATGTCGTTGTCAATCGTACCGGGAAGGCCTATCGTCGGAATTCCGCGAAGGGAAAGATCGGTAGCTCCTCGGAAAGTTCCGTCGCCTCCGATTGCAACAATTCCGTCGATCTCATGCTTTTTCAGTGTTGCGATTGCTTTTTGCATACCGGACTCTTCTTTAAATTCAAGACATCTGTCCGTATAGAGCATAGTTCCGCCGAGAGCAATTTTATTTGAAACCTCACTTGATGTAAGTTCTATCATATCGTCGTCTACCATTCCGCGGTATCCGCCGTAAATACCCATAACTTCAACTCCGCGAGAGAGCGCACCGCGAGCGACAGCGCGAACGGCAGCGTTCATGCCCGGGGCATCTCCTCCTGAAGTGAGAACTCCGATTTTTCTGAATTTCATAGCCATATGAGCCTCCATTCTGCGGGATTTCCCGCGCATAAATCCTGCAACAGACGTATTTTCCGTCTGTTCACATAACAGTTATACCGCCTGAGACCATAAGCTCTGATCTTCCGCGGATCCAAAAACACTAACACATATTTTAATACAAAATTGTCTTAAAATCAATAGCAATTATGAAAATACATCGAAAAACAGAACTAGATTTGTTCTGCGGCGCTGTAGATAGCCTGAGCGAGCTGATCGGCGCATGAAGTTTTACGCGGACCGCATGTATTTCCTTTTAAAATATCAGCGACGTCAGCCGCATTTTTTCCTTCGATAAGCTTTGATATCGCTTTAAGATTGCCGTTGCAGCCCCCTTTAAACGAAACATTTGAAATAATGCCGTCATTTATCTCAAAATTGATCTCGGTTGAACAGGTTCCCTTTGTTTTGTATGTATATATCACTTTTATATTCCTTTCGGATTTGGATTTATAGATTTAATATTTAAATTTCCCGGGTAATAAGAGACGGTTACTTTTCATTCCGTATCGGTTTTTTCCTCATGAGGATATTCTAAATTGACGCCTGCCGAATCGGTTTTGATTTTAAGCGTCTTGTCAAATTCTTCCGGTTCGGCTGTAAATACTCCCGTTATCGGTTTTGAGTTTATAAGCATTCCTCCTGTTGAGGAGGATATATTTATTTGCGCATGGCTTAGATCTTCTTCAGTATAATAATCTATGCGTCCCGATACCGTGTCTATCTGCGCGTCGGTAAAGCTGCTGTCTTTCACTGTAAGATTTGATTCGTGCCCGTAGAATTTTAATGTTTTAGCTTCGGAAGCGCTGACGGTTGAAGTAAGAAGGTCTCCTGATATGCTTATTGTGGAATCTGTGCTGACACCTGATATATCTATGTTTCCGATTTCAGTTTTTAAAAGTATATCTCCCGAGAAAGAAAGATCTTCAACTTTTATTTTACCGTTTTCAGCCGTAATATCGACAATTTTCAGTGCGGAATCATCGCTTAGGGAGACAATAATGCTTTTGTCCAGCTGTCCGTATTCAAAATTTCTGATGTCAAGCGCGTACCTTAATCCCTTGAATACAACCCCGTTTTCCCATATTTTTACGGCGGAGCGCAAATCGGGAATTTCTTCAAATGACGTAACGCTCGGGGTTGAAGAGACGGAATAAAAATTCGGGTTAAAGTTTATGAATTCTATCTGAGATTTTTCAGCACCGCCGCGTACTGTTATTTCCGCGTCTCTGACGCTTAGCTGAATTTTTGCGGTTGTGTCCGGTACCGAGGCGTTGTAATAAGTGCCGTCTTTGGTCTTTTGAGTGAACAGAGCCCGATCTTCCGATTTTGACATTACCACACCTACGGAACAGGTTATGATTCCTGCGAGAATAAGAAATGAGGAGATAATTATTCCGATTATTGATCCGGGTTTCATATGGAAGCGCTCCTTTCAGATGTGAATTTTGATATCAGTCTTATATTATTAGTAAAATTCATTTATTTGCTGCGGAAAAGCATTTGCCTGAATCCTGCGAAATCACGGATAACGCATCTCAGCGACATGAAAGATTTTTTGAGAGTAAATGGGATTCCTCGCAGCACAGCATTATAAAGCAAGACGGTAATAAGAGCGGAAACTCCCCCGAGAACCGTCCCGAATCCAATTTCATAAATTCCTGCGGCACGAAAAACACCAAGCTGTGAAACTCCGTAGAGTATTCCGACGATGAACAGCAGAATTCCCGCAACAGTAGCGGCGATCATCAGAAAGATTCCGAAAATAATAAGGCATGCGGCGAATATGCTGAGAAAAACCATTGCCGCATATGAAAGAAACGGAACAGCATATGAGATAAATTTTCTGAGTATTTCAGGCATTTTATTCGTAGAGTCTGACAGCTTCACAATGCGCTCATTCTGATGCAGGCTCGGTCTTGTGGGATCAGCCGATTCAAGAGATGAATATACTTCACTTGGGTCATCGCTGCGGCGTATAATAACCGAGGACAAGGCGCGTGCGGCTATAGCCAGGTCGCGTATATCTCGTTCTGAAAGCTCTTCCTGCCGATTTTCACCGTGACTGTCATCCTTTTGAAAATCAAGAGCTGATGCAAGCTTTTCGGCGCATTCGGAAGAAATGCCGTTTTCCTTAAGCTTGTCGGAAAAAATGCTTGATATTTTATTCATAGTTCAAACTGTGCCTTTCCGCCGGCATACATCCGGCTGATTCTGCATTGTGTGTTGATTCTTATTTTGTCATAACAGCGGCTGTCTCAAGGGGATAATCAAATCCTGACAGTGTAGACAATATCAATTTTTTGTGGTATACTGTATTCCGAGTAAAACAACTGTTTGAAAATTATAAATTCATTATACCAAATTACGGGGTAATAATCAAGATGCGAATGAGAAAAAAGAAGAACGGAGAAAAAAGACTTTTAAATTTATCTGCGCTGACGCTGGACTCAGAGTGCGACTATGAGGAAATAAAAAACGCTTTTGAAACCGATCGACCGCTGCGTTTGGAGATAGGCTGCGGAAAAGGTGATTTTATCTGCGGAATCTCAAGCTCGGAAAATGAGTATAACTATATTGCTCTTGAAAAGATCGGCGATGTTATAATGGCGGCGGTCGAAAAATACGCGGTGTCGAGATCTCTCGGAAATCTCGCTCCGAACGGCGGCTGGCTTGCTCCCGACGGTGAAGTCTATGACGGCAAAGCGTACGGTATTCCAGTAAGTGAGCGAGGAAATGTGAGATTTGTCCTCGGGGAAGCTATGGCAATTCTATCGCATCTTCCCGACGCTTCGGTAGAATCGATCTATACCAATTTCAGCGATCCGTGGCCGAAGAAGGGATATGCGGCAAGGCGGCTTACTCATCCGAAATTTCTCGCGGAATATGAAAGAATTTTAATTCCCGGAGGTATGCTTAAACTTAAAACGGACAACGATGGACTGTTTGAATTCTCGCTTGAAAGTATTAGGAGCTCAGCTCTTGAAATTGCGGATTTTACATGGGATCTTGATTCTGATGAGAAATTTTTCTCAAATAATATAGAGACGGAATATGAGCGCAATTTTAAAAATCGCGGCGTGAAAATCAAAGCTTTGCGCGCCGTAAAGAATAAGTAAAAGACATAGGAACTGCACTATAATGCGGTTCCTATGTCTTTTATAGTACGATGATCACGCGATAGCCGCGTGTTTCAGCGAAAGTTAATAGGCGATGAAAAATTCTACAGCTGCAACAGGATGGAAGCTATTTTTCTGGATAAACAAAAAACGCAATTTGTTCTGAAATATATAATCAATCAGGTAAATTTTCAAACGATTATTGGATATTTACAATTTGCTATAGCTTATGATATAATATATTATATAGAAGTTTGTACAGATTGGGAGAACTGAACTATGGATATTTTTGAAGTTATAAAAAATATTCCTTCCCAATTGAGTTTATCTCAAAAAGGATCAGCGAAAGAATTACAAGTGAAACTTACTTCGGTTTATAGATGGAAGAACAATAAATCGCAACTCAATCAATTGCAAGACACGCTTTACCGGAGCTTATCGGAAAAATAATTTATATCAAGAATTGATAGAGTCATCAGAAGTAAATAACTGAGTGAAAGGTGCCGCAATATGAAAAATGAGAAGCAAATTGAACTGAGTTTCATTGAAAAACTTAAAGAGTTAAACTATATATATCGAGAAGATATTAAAGATAAAGCTTCATTGGAGGAAAATTTCAGGAAGCATTTTCAGGAACTCAATAGAGTTAGATTAAGTGATTCTGAATTTGCAAGATTAAAAGAAAGTATCATTACACCGGATGTATTTTCAGCAGCAAAAATTTTGAGAGAAACAAACACATTTAAAAGAGACGATGATACACCACTACAGTACATCCTTATAAATACAAATGATTGGTGCAAAAACGAGTATGAGGTAATAAATCAGCTTCGTATTAACACAGAAAATAGTCATCACATACATGATATTATTATTCTTATCAATGGTATTCCTATTGTACAAGTCGAATTGAAGTCATTACAAATTACTCCCAAAAGAGCAATGGAACAGATTGTTGATTATAAAAATGATCCGGGTAACGGTTTTACAAATTCCATGCTTTGTTTTATACAGCTTTTTATTGTCAGCAATGAAAGTAATACCTACTATTTTACCAATAACAACAAAGAGCATTTTGCTTTTGATGCTGATGAACGATTTTTACCAATATATCAATTTGCCGATAAGGATAATAAAAAAATTACACATTTACATGATTTTTCCGAGGCGGTGCTGCGTAAATGTGCTTTATGCGAAATTATCAGCAAATACATGGTCTTAGTGGCAAGTGAACAGAAAATGATGATTATGAGACCATATCAGATTTATGCGGTTAAAGCCATTCTGGATTGCATTGAGCAAAACAGAGGAAACGGATATATTTGGCACACAACAGGAAGCGGTAAGACTCTTACATCATTTAAGGCTTCCACTTTGTTAAAGGACAATCGCGACATAGCAAAATGTCTTTTTGTTGTTGACAGAAAGGATCTTGACCGTCAGATCAGACAGGAGTTTAATAAATTCCAAGAGGGGTGTGTAGAAGAAAATACTAATACCGAAGCTTTGGTAAAAAGACTTGTCTCGGAAGATTATCGAGATAAAGTCATTGTGACGACTATTCAAAAACTTGCCTTGGCACTCAATGATGGCAACAAGCGAAATAAAGAAAAAAAGAAAAAAGGTGAACTGACATATAAAGAAAGATTGGCTACGTTGAAGGATAAAAGAATTGTCGTTATTTTTGATGAATGCCATCGTTCGCAATTTGGAGAGAACCACAAAGCAATTAAAGACTTTTTCCCAAAAGCTCAGCTTTTTGGTTTTACCGGCACACCTATTTTTGAAGAGAACGCAACTTACAAACAAATTGACGGAACTATCGGCTCTTATACAACAACAAAAGATATTTTTGAAAAAGAACTTCACGCATACACAATTACTCAAGCTATTGACGATAGAAATGTACTGAGATTTCATATTGACTACTTTAAACCGGAATATGACAGTGATGCTTCAAGAATTAATGAAGAACAGCAAAAAAAAGCTGTAGTGCAAACCATTTTGTCAAAGCATAATGCTATGACTGACAAAAGAAGATATAACGCTATTTTAGCAACCGCATCTATCAATGACGCTATTGAATATTACAACTTGTTCAAAGATGCACAGCAAAAGTGTGTTGATTCTGACGGCAGTGAGTTTATTCCGTTAAATATTGCATGCGTATTTTCTCCGCCGTCAGAAGGCAATAAAGATGTTCAGCAAATTCAGGAAGATCTTCCGCAGGAAAAAGAAGATAACAAAAAAGATCCTGAAAAAAAGAAGGAAGCGTTGACGGGTATTATCAAAGATTATAACGATCAGTACGGAACCGGTCATGATATTAACAATTTTGACGGATATTATCAGGATGTCCAGCAAAGAATCAAAGACCAGAAATATACCAATGCTGATTATCCACATAAAAACAAAATTGATATTACCATTGTCGTGGATATGTTGCTGACAGGTTTTGATTCTAAGTATCTTAACACTTTGTATGTAGATAAGAATTTAAAATATCATAGATTGATTCAGGCTTTTTCCAGAACAAACCGAGTGTTGAATGATACAAAGCCCTATGGCAATATCCTTGATTTCAGAAACCATTCAGATGAAACAGACAAAGCAATTGCTCTGTTTTCCGGTGAAGAAAGCAGCAAAAAGGCTAAGGAAATCTGGCTTGTTGATCCTGTCCAAAAAGTTGTAGAGAAATTGGATATGGCAGTAAGTGAACTGGAAAAGTTTATGAAATCTCAGGGGTTGGAGTGTAAGCCGGAGGAAGTATGCAATCTCAAAGGTGTTTCAGCAAGGTGCGAATTTGTCAATAAATTTAAAGAGATACAGCATTTAAAAATACAGTTGGAGCAATACACGGAAATTGAAGAAAAAGATGCAGAAAAAATCTGGAAATTGCTGCCGGAAGATACCTTGTATGCGTTTTGCAGTGCTTATATTAATGTTGCACAAATGCTAAAATCGGAACAAAGAAAACAAAACGGGAATAAAGATTCCGAGATAGATCAGCTCGATTTTGATTTTGTTCTGTTTTCGTCTACCGTCATCGACTACGACTATATCATGGCGTTGATTGCAAAATATACCAAGACTGAGCCGAAAAAGCAAAAAATGAGCAAAGAACAGCTTATCGGTCTGTTTTCTGCTACATCTAATTTGCTCGATGATAGGGAGGATATTATCGGGTATATCGATTCGCTTCAGATCGGTGTGGTTTTGAATGAAAAGGAAATCAAAGAGGGATATCAAAAATTCAAAGAGCAGAAAAACAATAAAAAAATAAAAATCATTGCAGAAAAACATGATATTGAGATTCAAAGTTTGCAGACGTTTATTCAAGAAATTATCGACCGTATGATTTTTGATGGAGAAAAACTCAGTGATCTTGTGGCGCCGCTTGACTTAAATTGGAGAGAAAGAACTAAAAAAGAGTTGGATTTAATGGCTGACTTGATTCCATTATTGAAAAAATTGGCAAATGACCGTGAGATTGTGGGGTTGAATGCGTATGAATAAGAAGAAAGAAACAGTTCCAAATCTAAGATTTTCTGAGTATGTAAACTCGGAACGATGGATTATAACAGAATTAAACAAACTGCTTAATTATGAAAGACCTGACTTATATATTGTTGATAGCGATAATTACAGAAGTGAAGGAATCCCTGTGTTAACTGCTAATAAAAGTTTTATATTGGGGTATACAGATGAGAAAAATAATATTTACAGTCATGTTCCGGTGATTATTTTTGATGATTTTACGACAGAAAAAAAGTATGTGGATTTTTCATTCAAAGTTAAATCATCAGCTATAAAAATTTTAAAGCCTAAAGGCAATAATATCCTTAAATTTATATTTGAATTAATGAATACAATAAATTTTAAGGTTAAAGAACATAAAAGATATTATATTTCAACATACCAAAAGTTATCTGTATTTGTTCCTAATGATGTTGGAGAACAACAAAAAATTGCAGATTGTCTATCTTCTGTTGATGATCTGATTGAAGCAGAAATCATTAAACTGAAAGCATTAGAAAAATACAAAAAAGGCTTGATGCAGAAGTTATTCCCGGCTGAAGGGAAAACTTTGCCTGAATGGAGATTCCCTGAATTCAAAGAATGCGGAGAGTGGAAATCTAAGTCTATAGGAATGGCTTGCGATATTTTTAGCGGAGGAACGCCGGATACCTCAAAAAAAGAGTTTTATGGGGGTACAATTCCTTTTATTAGATCGGCAGAGATAAATAAGACTTCTACAGAACTTTTTATCACTGAAGAAGGGGTCAAAAATTCTTCTGCTAAAATGGTAAAAAAAGGAGATATATTAATAGCATTGTATGGAGCAAACAGCGGAGAGGTTGCTTTATCTCGAATTGACGGTGCGATAAATCAAGCAATTCTATGTTTAAGGCATGAAACAAATAATTCATTTGTATACCACTATTTCACCCATATGCAAAAACGGATCATTTCAAAATATATTCAAGGGGGGCAAGGCAATCTTTCAGGTCAAATTATAAAATCCGTTAATTTATATTTTCCAAAACCAGAAGAACAACAAAAGATTGCAGACTGCTTGTCAGAGATAGATACCATGATCACAGAGCAGTCAATTAAAGTAGAGCAGTTAAAAATACATAAAAAAGGATTAATGCAGGGATTGTTTCCTTTTCTTAAGGAGGCAGATGCATGAGCAATACAAAACGGACTACAAATTTAAAATGGTTAGCTCGCAATATTCGTGATACGCTGGGCACTAATGATACACCTGACACAAAAAATTACTATCTTTTGTTTGCCTATAATGGAACAGGAAAAACCAGACTGTCTGTTGAATTTAAAAATTTAGGAAAGAAAAAAATTCGTGGCAGTGAAGAAACAACAAGAGACACATTATATTATAATGCCTTTACTGAAGATCTTTTTACATGGAATAATGATTTGGAAGGGGATATAGATAGGTGTTTACTTTTTAATACAAATTCTCGCTTTTTTGATGGTTTGAGAGATCTTGAAATGGATACTCGTATACGAGGATTTTTGCAAATTCATGCAGATTTTGACTTTAAAATTCATTATGATGAGGGTTATATAAAATTTTCACGAGATGTGAAAACCAGAACCGGAGAAGAAACGGTAACTGGAATAAAAATTTCCCGCGGTGAAGAAAATTTATTTATTTGGTGTTTCTTTCTTGCTATTGTTCAACTGGTAAAAGATGAAGCTTTGTCTTATGATTGGGTTAAATATATTTATATTGACGATCCGATTTCATCCCTTGATGACAATAATGTTGTAGCGTTAGCGTGTCAGCTTTCAAAATTACTGAAAGATTGTAAGATCAAAACTGTTATTTCTACTCATCACACTCTATTTTTTAATGTAATGTATAATGAGTTAAGAAAAGAAAGCACGGCAAGACGTTTTTTGAGCTTTGATAAAGAAACAAACAAATATATAGTAACAAACACCGGGGATACCCCATTCTTCCATCATGTTGCACTGTTAAGGGAATTAAAAAAAGTGGCTGACAGCGGGAAAATTTATACTTATCATTTTAATATTTTAAGAAATATCCTTGAGAAGACCGCAGCATTTCACGGGTTCGATGATTTTTCAGCCTGTATAAAACGGGAAGATGATGATTTAGATGATGTGATTTTTGCACGTATGACAAATCTATTGAGTCATGGCAATCATTCGATATTTAACCCTCTCGAAATGGTTGAGGATAATAAGGAGATTTTTAAAAATATACTGAACAGATTTCTGGAAAATTACAAGTTTAACGATGATCTGTTTAAGGAAAGACAGAGGTAGTAAATTATGAATGATACACAACAAAAACAGTTAGGCTCAACATTATGGGCAATTGCTGATAAACTGCGTGGTGCAATGAATGCCGATGATTTCAGAGATTATATGCTGTCTTTTCTCTTTTTACGTTATCTGTCTGATAATTATGAAGAAGCAGTAAAAAAAGAATTGGGAAGTGATTATCAACAAAGTGAGCTTGAAATCAAAAAGAACGAAGAAAATCTTGATGTCTATATTGACGAACTAAAAACTGCTGTCATCAGGTACAGTAACTCTTTATCTCTACAAAAATTAGGACTTCAAAAAGATGAGAAAGACAGGGAAAAAATAAAAAAAGCAAGACAATATTTTGTGGAAAATAATAATGAGATGCTCTATAGCCGCAATGTAATCCCTCTTGCTGTTTGGTATGTTCGCAATTTGGATCAAGTCGATGTGCTTGAGAAGCAAATGCGCCGAAAAATTCATTATGTGATAAAACCGGCATATTTGTGGAGTAATATATATGAATTGGCAAAGACACAAAACAGTCAAATGTTAAAAATATTACAGAGTGGATTTAAATATATTGAGAATGAGTCGTTTGAAAGCAGATTTCGCGGGTTGTTTTCAGAAGTAAATCTTGATTCCGATAAGCTTGGAAAAAATTATAGCGAGCGAAATACTCTGCTTTGCTCAATTATAACCGAAATTGCAGAAGGACTTTCTAAATTCCCAAATGAAACAGATCTTCTTGGAGATGCATACGAATATTTGATAGGTCAGTTTGCTGCCGGTTCCGGAAAAAAGGCCGGTGAGTTCTATACTCCGCAGCAGGTTTCTACGATCCTTTCTCGAATCGTTTCTCTCAACAGCCAAGACCCTGGTATCGGGAAAAAGAGCAAATTGAGAAATGTGCTCGATTTTACTTGTGGCTCTGGCTCTTTGTTAATCAATGTACAAAAACAATTTGGTTCAAACGGTATCGGTCAGATCTATGGTCAGGAAAAGAATATTACTACCTACAACCTTGCTCGTATGAATATGTTGCTTCATGGTGTAAAAGATTCTGAATTTCAAATTCATCACGGCGATTCTTTATCGAACGATTGGAATATCTTAAACGAGATGAATCCGGCAAAAAAAATGCAGTTTGAAGCAGTCGTAGCCAACCCGCCATTTAGCTATAGATGGCAGCCCAAAGAAGAAATGGCAGAGGATTTTCGATTCAAAAACTATGGACTTGCACCGAAGTCAGCAGCAGATTTTGCTTTTCTGTTGCATGGATTCCACTTCTTAAGTGATGACGGAACAATGGCAATTATTTTACCGCACGGTGTGTTGTTCCGTGGCGGTGCTGAAGAAAAAATCAGAATCAAGCTTCTAAAAGACGGAAATATTGATGCCGTCATTGGATTGCCGGCAAATCTATTTTTTTCCACAGGGATTTCGGTATGTGTCTTAGTTTTAAAAAAATGTAAGAAATTTGATGATGTGCTGATTATTAATGCAAGTGAGTATTTTGAAAAAGGAAAGCGCCGAAATACACTTTTGCCGGAGCATATTGATAAGATTATTGACACATATCAATACAGAAAAGAAGATGACAGAAAGTATTCCCGCCGAGTTTCTATGGAGGAAATTGAAAAAAATGGATATAATCTAAATATTTCCCGGTATGTCAGCACTGCACTTGAAGAAGAAGTTATTGATATTGAAGAAGTACGTCAGAAACTTGAAAAAATTGAGAATGATATAAAAAATGCAAAGGATAGACACAATGAATTTTTGAAAGATTTGGGATTAAATTTATTACCTTAAAATAAAGAATCAGCTGCAGAATATAGCAGCTGATTCTTTATTTTACTATTGTACACGGTCTGTGTTTATGGTTATCACTGCATACTCTGCGTACTGAATTTCTGTCTTGTAGATGCAATCTTGCTTTGATCCACCTGTTCGGTAGGATACCATCCCTTTGATGCCATCTTGTCATAAACATTGTCCTGCATGTGAAGAGCATCATTCAAAGCACTGCTGAAAACGCTGTGAACATTATCGGTAGACGATTCTATCGTACCGTGTAAAAACAGGTCGCATACGCCTTTTTCAAGAAGAAGAATATTCTCCATTAAGTTTTTGTCGTCCGTCATATATAATTTCCTTTCGTTGTGCTCAGACTTGAATTTTATGAGAGCAGGCTGTAGAAATTCTGAAATATCATCTGATGCTTTTGCGCCATTTGCTCTACGCAGTTTTTAAGTTCGGGATCGGTAATCTGATTTGCGCTCTCAAGACATTTTGTCTGGAAATACTTTGCGTGTCCGAGCGCGTCCTCGATATAGAGCAGTTCTTTTGCTGTCATGATAGTTACCATGCCTTTCTTTAATTTTTGGTTTAATATAGTATTGCAGGGATACTGCTTCTTTTATTCAGTCAGAAATTAAAAACATGTAAATATTGAATCACACTATAGATTTTAAGTAGAATTTATGTTATACTAATATGGAATATTATAAGATTTAAAAACTGTTATGCTAATTCGACTTCAAAACCCGAAAGGAAGTTTTAATGTCTCATACTATAGAAAAAGCAGAAAAGCTGTCACTTCCTGTGATCCCCTTGAGGGGACTTGTAGCTTTTCCTATGATCCCTATAAATTTTGAATTGCAAAGAGAAGCTTCTCTGAAAGCATGCGACGCTGCTCTTGACGACGATATGTATGTATTTCTTGTTGCGCAGAAGGATATATCCGACGATAATCCGACACCGGCAGACCTTTACAAAATCGGGTGTGTGACTAAGATCAGGCATTCTGTAAAAACTGCCGAGGGAACGGTTCGCGTAATGGCAGAATGCGTCTGCAGAGGACGTGCCGCCGCCTTTTTTGAAAAAGACGGATATTACAGAGCTGACGTAATATCACTGAAGATGATAAGCGATTCTTCATATTCCGATGTCCGCACGGAGGCTCTTGTCAGAGAAGCACTGCGCGCTCTTGAAAATATGATGCAGTATATGCCGTCAGGGTCTCCTGATATATACTATGCCGCAAGGGCGATAAAATCGCCGGGTGCTCTTGCAGATTTTATTGCTTCCGGTGCACTTGTCAAGTATCAGGATAAGCAAAAAATACTCGAATGTATTGATCCGAAAAGAAGGATCGAACTTGTTTCCGTAATAATCGAAAGCGAGCTTTCACTGGTAAAAGCCGAGTCTCAGATACATAAAAAGGTCAAAGAGCAAATCGACGAGAATCAAAGAGAGTATTATCTCCGAGAGCAGCTCAAAGCCATACAAAGCGAGCTTGGGCTTGATTCGGGAGACGACGCTGCCGAACTGTCGGAAAAAATACGTGCAGCCGAACTTCCGAAAGAAGTTTCAGAAAAATTAAACCGTGAAATCGCAAGACTTGCGAAAATGCCGTTCGGTTCACCCGAGGCTGCCGTTTCAAGAGGATATATCGAAAAATGTCTTGAAATTCCGTGGAACAGGAAGAGCCGGGACAGATTAAATGTTAAAGCAGCCGAGAAAATTCTGAACAGCGATCATGAAGGACTTGAGAAAGTCAAGGAGCGAATACTTGAATATATAGCGGTAAAGCAAATGTCCTCGGAACTCAAAAATCAGATAATCTGCTTTGTAGGACCTCCCGGAGTCGGAAAAACTTCTCTCGGACGTTCTGTAGCGGCGGCATTGAACCGCAAATATGCGAGAATATCTCTCGGCGGAGTTCATGATGAATCAGATATCAGAGGGCACAGAAAAACATATATCGGTTCAATGCCCGGACGGATCATAAACGCGCTTATTGAAGCGGGAACGATGAATCCCGTATTGCAGCTTGACGAGATAGATAAGCTCGGCAGCAGTGTGCATGGTGATCCTACTTCAGCCATGCTTGAGGTGCTCGATTCAGAACAGAACAGCACGTTCAGGGATCACTTTATTGAGCTTCCCGTCGATCTTTCGGACTGCCTTTTCCTTGCAAGCGCTAATACGCTCGAAACAATTCCGGCGCCGCTCATAGACCGCATGGAGATTATTGAGCTTCACACATATACGCCTCGTGAGAAATTTGCAATCGCAAAAAATCACTTGATTCCGAAGCAGCTTGCCCGCCACGGACTGAACCGCCGTATGCTGAAAATATCCGATGATGCCGTGTATGAACTTATATACGGATATACAAGAGAATCGGGTGTCAGAAACCTTGAACGGGAAATCGCGTCTTTGTGCCGCAAGGCTGCGAAATATATGATCGAAAACGGTTCAAAGAGCGTTTCGGTTTCAAAAGAGCGCGTAAGTGAGCTTTTGGGTGAGAGACGTTTCATTGATGATGAAATGTACAGCGAAAATCAAATCGGCGTGGTGAACGGTTTGGCTTATACAGAAGTCGGCGGAGATCTGCTGAAGATTGAAGCGATACTTATGAACGGAACGGGTAAGCTTGAGCTTACGGGAACTCTCGGCGATGTAATGAAAGAGTCTGCTCATATAGCGCTAAGCTATGTGCGCGCTAATAGCTGTGAGATCGGCGCGGAAGAAAAATTTTATAAGAAATACGATATACATATTCATGTTCCCGAAGGAGCTGTTCCGAAAGACGGACCGTCGGCAGGCATTACTATGGTCAGTGCGCTTGCAAGCGCTCTGTCGGGGAGAGCGGTAAGATGCGATACGGCAATGACGGGCGAGGTTACTCTGACAGGCCGCGTGCTACCCATAGGGGGTCTGAGAGAAAAAACAACGGCGGCGTATACTAAGGGGATAAAAAGAGTAATAATTCCCGAGGGAAACCTGCACGATTTGCAGAAAATCGATCCGATAGTAAGGGAAGAGCTTATTTTTATTCCCGTAAAGGATGTAAAAGAGGTTCTTGACGCGGTTCTCGAACCGTCAGGCAGGAGAATCGGAAAATCTGTCGGAGGGGAAGAAGCCTGCGACACAAAGCTTCCGAATGATATGCCGTATGAAATTCACACTGAACGTGTACATGCTTCGCTGAAATAAAAAATAAACGAAAAAGTGGTATAGCAAATGAAGTTAAATCTGAACAAAACCGAGCTGAAAATATCAGCAGGACTTCCGTCTCAGTTTCCTGCCGAAAAAATGCCTCAGGTCGCTTTTGCGGGACGATCAAACGTCGGAAAAAGCTCTCTTATAAATTCGCTGCTGTCACGCAAGTCTTTTGCAAGAGTAAGCTCGTCTCCCGGAAAAACGATCACAGTAAACTTTTACAGTGTTGACAGCGCGCTTTATCTTGTTGACCTTCCGGGATACGGATATGCGAAGCGTTCTCCTGAGGAAAAACGTCGGTGGTCTGCGCTTACAGACGGATATTTTACGAACAATCCGAATATTGACCTTCTGAAGCTTACGGTATGTCTGATCGACAGCCGAATCGGTCCTACTAAGGACGACCTTGCAATGCTTGAATTTTTAATTGCTTCAGAGCTTCCGCATATTATTGTCGCAACAAAATTTGATAAGCTTAACGCAGCGGGCAGGCGGAAAATATCGGAAATGCTTGAAAAAGAGGAGCTGTGCTCTGCGGCGGACGCCGTTATCATGTATTCTTCGGTAAACGGCTCGGGAAAAGAAGATCTGTGGCGCGAGATCATGGCGCACTGCGGATTTTGAAGTTAAAGTATAGTTTATTTATAAGGAAATAAAAGTCTGAAAATAAAGTGCGCAGAAAGCGTAAACCGTAGTTTTCAGATAATTAAGAAAGGAATTGTCACAGCTATGATACTTCATAAATCATTTGAAATAGGAAAAGAAGGACATTTGACGATAGACGGACTTGATGCGGAGGCTCTTGCATCACGATTCGGCACTCCGGCAATGTTCATTTCAGAAGACGCTGTCAGAGACATGTGCCGTATGTATCAGGCGGCGTTCAGTAAATATTTCGGCGGAGCTTCAGCTCCCGTATATGCGGGAAAAGCGCTTTGCTTTAAGAGACTTTATACTGTAATGGCTGAAGAAAATATGCTTGCGGACTGTGTGTCCTCAGGCGAAATCGCAACGGCAAACGCGGCAGGATTCCCGATGAAGAATGTATTCTTTCACGGTAATAATAAAACAGATTACGATCTCGGGTATGCAGTAGAGCAGGGTGTCGGACACATTGTTGTTGACGGTGTGGAGGAGCTTCTCTCACTTGACAAAATAGCCGCTGATCACGGAGTATGCCAGAAAATCCTGCTTCGCATAACTCCCGGGATCGATCCTCATACTCATAAGAAGATAATAACCGGAAATGTTGACTCAAAGTTCGGATCGGCTATTGAGACAGGTGACGCGGAACGTATTGTCCGCCTTGCTCTCTCTCTTGAAAACGTCTGCCTTGAAGGACTTCACTGTCATGTCGGCTCACAGATATTTGATATTGCGCCATTCCGTGACGCTGCCGATATCATGCTCAGATTTATCGCAGATATGAAAGAAAAAGCAGGTCTTAATACGAAAATTTTAAATCTCGGAGGCGGTTTCGGCGTAAGATATACAGAGGACGATCCCGAGATAGATTATGCGGAAAACGTCAGACTGCTCGGAGTCGAGATCGATAAGATGTGCGAACAGCTTAACCTTACAAAACCTGACATCCACATGGAACCCGGTCGCTCTATCGTAGCTGCCGCAGGCGCAACTCTTTACAGATGCGGTTCTGTTAAGGAGATCAAGGGCTTTAGAAATTATGTTTCAATTGACGGAGGTATGACCGATAATCCGCGCTATACGCTTTATCAGTCGCAGTATACGGTGCTTAATGCTTCCAAGGCTGCCGCTCCTGCTGATTTTGAATGCACTCTTGCAGGCCGCTGCTGCGAAAGCGGAGACTTGCTTGCGGAAAACATAAAGATCGCACGTCCTGAACGCGGGGACATTATTGCTGTTCTCGTAACAGGCGCGTACAATTATTCCATGGCGTCAAACTATAATAAAGTTGCGCGTCCGCCTATCGTGATGATCTCGGGCGGCAAGCCGTATCTTGCCGTAAGACGCGAGACGGCGGAGGATATGATGGCGCTTGACGTTTGATATTTTCTTTCTGAATTTATATTTTAAGGAGGGATAATATGAGTTTATTCGGCATACACCCGACAGTATTACTGATGAGACTTCCTGCTATGATTATTGCACTCACCGTTCATGAGGTGTCTCACGGGTATATTGCAATGAAGCTCGGCGATCCGACAGCCAGAAATTTCGGAAGGCTGACTTTGAATCCGCTGAAGCATATTGATCCTATCGGAGCGATCTCCATGCTTCTGTTCGGCTTCGGCTGGGCGAAGCCTGTCCCGATAAATACAAGATATTTTAAAAAGCCGCGCCGCGATATGGCATTGTCTGCGCTTGCAGGACCTGTTTCAAATTTCCTTCTTGCCTTTGTCGGACTCTTTCTTTTCCATCTTTCATATTTTTTGTTCGGTCTTAATCCGATAAATTCGGGATACCTTTTTAACGTGCAGGATGTTTGGATAAATATGCTTGCGGTATTTGTCATGCTTAACATAAGTCTCGGCCTTTTCAATCTGATTCCCGTACCGCCGCTTGACGGCTCGCGGATATTTCTCACCTTTCTTCCGCCGAAATATTACTTCGGTATAATGAAATACGAGAGATACATTATGCTCGGACTCTTTGCTCTGTTGTGGATAGGTATGCTTGACCGACCGCTTGTTTGGATTTCCGAAGGTATTCTTGGCATTATGAATCGCGTAATTACACTGATTCCTATATTCTGATATGGAGAATATCAGCTACAAGCTCGATCAGTTTGAAGGTCCTCTCGACCTTTTACTGACCTTGATAGGGAAGAATAAAATTGATATAAATGATATACCGATTGCAGAGCTTTGCTCTCAGTATATGGAGTATATAAATGCAGAGGAAAACCGTGATATTGAAATAGCGTCGGAATTTCTGCTGATGGCAAGCGAGCTGATGCTGATAAAAAGCCGTATGCTTCTGCCGAAGCAGGAGAGCGAGGAAGATCCGCGCGCTTCGCTTGTAGAAGCCGTGCTTGAATATCAAAGAGCAAAGCTTGCGGCTGCAAAAATGAATTTGCTTTTTGCAACCTACGGTCTCAGAATGGTAAAAGAGCAGGATGAAATTTCAGTCGATAAAACATTTGTGGCACCGCACGATTCCGAACTTCTCGCGCGTGCGCTCAAACGTGCAATGTCTGAGGTAAAGTTATCTGATGAAAAAGCTAAGGAGCGCTTTGAACCTTTGGTCAGCCGACCGCAGGTTTCAGTGCTTTCGGTTGCTTCGGTGCTTGTTGATCGTTTGAAACGTGACGGACACATGTATCTTGATGATTATTTTGTTCATTCAAAAAGCCGTTCGGAGCTTATTGCCAAGTTTATGGCTGTGCTGGAAATGCTTCGGTCAGGATTTGTCGATATATCCGACGATGACCTTGAAGCCGAAGAAGGCGTTGTTTTTGCGGACTCGCATATAAATTTGACGCTTGCAGAAAATTTTGACGAAGAACGAATGAATTCAATGTTTGAAGGCGAAATTGAAGATTCTGTGCTTGTCCAGAAAAACAGTTGAACTGAGGAGGAAGTATGTCAGATATTGATATCGAAAAAGACCTCTCGCCTGAAAGAAACGATATGGAAAACGCTTCCTCACCAGTAAAGTGTATGACTGAAGAGGAAGAAGACCTGTCAAAAAACACAAAAAAATGCGAGAGAATAATTGAATCGGTGCTTTTTGCGGCAGGTCATCCTGTGGAATATTCGCGTCTTGCCGACGCTATGAATATTTCGCTGTCGCTTTGCAAAAAAATAATCAGTGACTACTCTGAAAAATACAATGCGGACGGAGAGCTTCAGCGCGGTATTATGATGGTCATGTTTCCCGATTCATGCCAAATATGTACACGTGAGGAATACGGTTCTTATATAAGACATGCTCTCGGAATAAGAAGAGGCGGGAACCTCTCTAATTCTTCGCTTGAGGTGCTCGCTATTGTTGCTTATAATCAGCCTGTTACCAGAGCATATATCGATACCGTGAGAGGTGTTGATTCAAGCTATGCCGTATCTTCAATGTGTGACAAAAAGCTTATTGAGCCGTGCGGAAGGCTTGATGTTCCGGGAAGACCTATGCTTTATAGGACTACAGACAATTTTTTAAGAGTTTTCGGACTTAATTCCGTATCGGAGCTTCCCGAGATAGAAGTGGGGGACGGAGATACTGTTCGCGCGGGAGACGGAGAATCGGAGCAGCTGACAATTACCGATTCAGAGGAAGCTTGAAATAAAGTACGCGGAGCGGGGATTTCAGTTGTTTTCAGACGCGGTTTTATCCATCTTTCAAAAAGTGTACGGGCACATTTCGCTTACGGCTGAACCAACGAAATTCTGAGAAAGGCATGGTTAGGCATGAAAGTATTTCTTATCATTTTAGCCGTTATTTTGCTTCTTTTCCTCCTTTTCATGTTTTTAAAGGTGAAGCTGAGAATTCTTTCAAGCGATAGTGTACGTGTAAAAGCGGGCGTCGGTCCCTTTATGCTTACGGTATATCCCGAAAGAAATAAAAAGATAAAGCTTTCGGATTTTACTGCAAAAAAATATGAACGCCTTACGAAGCCAAGAAAAGAAAAAAATTCCGAAACAAATGAGACGTCGTCCGAGAAAAAAAATAAATTTTCCGATACACTTGATTTGGTAAAAGAGATAATCAAAAAGGCGAATGAATATACAGATAAGATTGAAACGAAAATAACACGTCTTAATGTCACGGTAGGTGGTGAAGATTCAGCATCTGCTGCAATAAAATACGGATTTGTATCTCAGGGCGTCACATATATGATCGAGCTTCTTGACTGCAAAACCAAGCTCTCTTCTCATTCAAAAAAAACAGTATCGGTAGTATGCGATTATATGACAGATGATATTTCCGTTGATGCAGATATCGTCGTAAAAATCAGAATCAGGCATTTGCTTCGCGCTGTGACTTCTTTTTTAACAGACAGACTTACTTTTAGAAAATAATGCTGTTTGTTCAGCTGAAAATCAATATAACGAAAGGCAGGATATAATAATGTCAGAAAATAAGCAGAGTGAGATCATAAGAACTTCACTTGACAGCATCAAAACCATACTTGACGCAAATACAGTTGTAGGAGAGCCGATTGTTACACCCTCGGGCACAACGCTTATACCTATTTCCAAAATAACGGTCGGATATGCGTCGGGCGGTCTTGATTATCTGAAAAAAGACACGCCTGTGCAGAACGGTAAGCCTGTATATAACAATTTCGGAGGCGGAGGAGGAACGGGACTGACCGTTTCGCCCGTAGCGTTTATAACAATCGACGCAGATGGCAAAACAGATATACTTAACATAAATGCGCCGGTGACAGCAGAGGATACGGTATCGCGTGTTATTTCTTTGATAGAAAACTCACCGTCTCTTGTTGAAAAATTAAAGGCAGCCTTTTCAAAAAAGTAAATTTAATGCCGCATTAACCTGTATTTAAGCATATTACGCGCAGTATATGATCTAAATGTACAACGGATACTATTTTCGTGAGCTGGAGTCAGCAGGACTGCAGTATGAATTCTGCTCCGCAGAACAAGAGCGGAGTATGCTTTCGGAAAGGTATCCGTATAAATGAAAAAAACAAAAGCTAAAATAACACGCTGTTTTGCCGCTATCTTCGCTGTATCGGCAATGCTGCAAATGCCGATTTTTGTTTCGGCGGAGGAAAAAACGGGGAGCGCTCCGACCGTTTCCGCAAAAAGCGCAGTTTTGATAGAAGCTGACAGCACTCAGGCGGTTTTTGAAAAGAACGCAGATGAGAGACTGCCCATGGCAAGTACGACCAAAATTATGACTGCCATTGTAGCGCTTGAAAATTCAGATCTCGACAGCACGGTTGAAGTAGCTCCGCAGGCTGCGGGAGTAGAAGGCTCGTCCATATATTTAAAGGCGAGCGAGCAGATTTTAATGAGCGATCTTGTGTATGCCTTAATGCTTGAGAGTGCAAACGATGCCGCTGCGGCAATAGCCTGCGAGGTTTCGGGAAGTATTGAAGAATTTGCGTCTCTTATGAACAAAACGGCGGCAAAAATAGGTCTTGAAAACACCCATTTTATGAATCCGCACGGACTTGACGATCCTGAGCATTATACGACCGCAAGAGATCTTGCATGTCTGGCATCTTATGCGCTGAAAAATCCCGAGTTCCGTAAAATAGTATCGACCTATAAAAAAACGATACCAATGGGCGGTGATGAAGGAACAAGGCTGCTTCTGAATCATAACAAACTTTTGAAGCTGTATGACAGTGCGTTCGGGGTAAAAACGGGATTTACCAAAAAGAGCGGCAGATGCCTTGTGTCGGCGGCTGAGCGCGACGGAGTTACAATGATAGCGGTTACGCTCAATGCTCCCGATGACTGGAACGACCATATTTCTATGCTTGATTTCGGATTTGAAAAGTATGAAAGAGTATCTCTTGCAGAGGAAGGAGAAGTATTCACCGAATTGCCTTGTATAGGCGGGGAAACTTCTTCAGTAAGATGTTCAAACCGTGATAAGCTTGAAATGTCTTTGCCGCGTGATACCCGTGTTGTTACGAGAATTGAGGCCGACAGATATTTTCCGGCGCCCGTGAAGAGCGGTGATGCCTTAGCACGTGCCGTTTTTTATGTTGACGGCTGTGAGATTGCATCACTTCCTCTTTATGCTGAAAATGATGTGGCTGAAAGTACAAAGAAGCTCGGATTTTTTGAGAAGATAATGATTTTCCTCGGAAGATAGAGTCAAAGAAAGGTCAGAAGATCTATGGCAGAAGTGAGATTACAAAAATTTTTTACCGACTGCGGTGTTATGTCGCGCCGTACTGCGGAACGTGAAATAGCATGCGGAAAAGTTAAAGTAAATGGAATAACAGCGCATATAGGATGTAAAATTGATCCTGCCATTGATACAGTGGAATACGGCGGACGTGTGATCGGAAATAAAAGCGGCGGGGAAAAGCGCCGCTGTACATATATTTTGCTCAACAAGCCTGTCGGATATGTTTGTACAATGTCTGATGAAGAGGGAAGACTGACTGTACGGGATTTAGTTAAATCGCTTCACAGACGAGTATATCCGGTAGGTAGGCTTGATATGTATTCCGAGGGACTTATTATAATGACCGATGACGGTGAGTTAACAAACAAACTCACTCATCCGTCTCATGGACTGACCAAAACTTATGTTGCTGAAATTCCGTCGATTATTACAGATGAAGATGCTGTGCGGCTTGCCGAGCCTTTTGAAATCGACGGATATATGATCCGACGTCCCGATGTGCGGGTAATCTCGGTTACAGGTGCAAAAAATCCTCTTTCAAAAGTGGAGTTTGTGCTGGCAGAAGGCAGAAACAGGCAGATCAGACGCATGTGTGAGCGAGCAGGATATAAGATCACGAGACTGACACGAATAAAGATAGGCGAGCTCATCGATACGGAACTTCCGCTCGGTCATTGGAGATTTTTGAGCAAGGAAGAAGTAGAGTATCTAAAAAATATTTGAGCTTCGGTGATAAATATAATCTAATTTGTAAATCTTGTAAAACGGAGACAAAATTATGCTTGCAGTAAAACCGGTACATGATGAGTCGCTTTGCGCAGAATTATGCGCTCTCTGCAACGTGCTGCATAAAGACGGCTCGTTCATGTATTTTGCCGCCGATGTTGACGCGTCGTCAATTCATATCAATCATATAATCGGTATATGTCTTTTCCGAATGAAAGACGGTAAAAACGAAATTGAAGTATTAAAAGCAGCACCCGGAATATCTGACGATGACGCTCTCATCATTATGGCTCGTACCGTAATGAATTTTATGTACCGCTGTGAAGCGGAAAGAGTTGTTTTATTACGCGGCGGTGTTTCCGAGAATCTTATAGATAAGCTCGGATTTTCCGAAGACAGTGACGGTGTGCTGTCGATCGATCTTAAAAAATTTTATATATCTCCTTGCAAATATACCGAAAAACAGTAATTGCTATTGCTTATTTAGCGGAATCTATCAGTTCGATTATTTTTTGGAGTACCGTGATTCTTGAAAATACTTTATCATTTGACGGAACTACATGCCATCTTGCATAGGGTGAATCGGTTTTTAAAAGCATCTCATCTATAGCTTTTTCATATTCGCCTCGTTTAGCTCTGTTTCGCCAGTCATCAGGAGTTATTTTATATCTTTTTTCAGGAGTTGCGGCGCGTCTGACAAACCGTTCAAGCTGTACTTCCTCGGAAATATCAAGCCAGAATTTTATAAGAAGTGCGCCGTTGTCAGTGAGAAATCTTTCAAATTCCGAGATTTCTCTGTATGCTCTCTGCCACTCTGTTTCAGTGCACAGCCTTTCTATGCGCTCCACCATAACTCTTCCGTACCAACTTCTGTCAAATACGGCGACATTTCCTGAAGGCGGGATACTATCCCAGAATCTTTTCAGATAATTGAAGCTTTTTTCTTCTGCGCTCGGGGCAGCTGTGTGAACGATTCTGAACGTATCCTTTTCCATGTGTTTTGTAATTTTTTCTGCACAACCGCTTTTTCCCGAAGCGTCCCAGCCCTCAAGCACGACTATAAGAGATTTTTCAGAATCTGCAAGTAACTTTGATTTTTTTCCGAGCGTTAATGAGAGACTGCGTACCTCTTCTCGCGTTCCCGGTGTATAGCTGTTAATATTTTCCGATGTTTCAGTTTTCACGCTGTCCTCCTGATGCTTTTAATTATTTAATCATATTATTTCCTCGTATCTTATGTAAAATTCGTATATGTGAGTTTTTACTCAAAATTTCGTAAATAAAAAATATTTTAAGGATGTGAAATTATGCTTAACTTTGAAAATCCATCGCTTGAGAACTTTTCTCTTAGCGCTTACGGTATGATAGCCGTTCCGCTGAATATTCACACAGATGCAGACGGGCAAGATCTTACTATTACTTCATATAAGATAGCTGAAAAAATTTCGCAGGAATTTATAGATAAGTTTTCCAAAGAGCCTTATTCTGCGGAAGCTGTAGAGTTTTTAAGACACAAGCTCTCTCAATTGATGGATTCATATTTCTACAAGGCTTCTGAAGACAATCTTGAGATAATTCTTGAGTTCTCTTCATCAAAAGCAGATGTGAAAGCGTCAGATGAGGTTGCTTTGTTTAAGACAGCTGATGAAATAAATTCGTTTGAAGAGAAAAAAACATGGTCGCTGGAAATCAACGATGACGATGAAGCTGACGTTATATTCGGAGTTGTAAAAGACGGTCATCTTGTGTCATACGCGACTATAAATGATTTCCGTGAGAATAATGATATCGAAATCACAACATATACAGATGAAAATTACAGAAATCACGGCTACGGAACATCGTGTGTCTCAGCGCTGACGGGATATTTGCTTGAAAACTGCGGTTTTGAGAGGGTTTTGTATAAATGCAGGGAAGACAACACCGCTTCCGTTAAGACTGCTCTTGCCGCAGGATATTCTTTGATCGGTAAGTCATTGCCGTCTGTTTTCTTCAGATCTGAAGCGATTGACACAGCAAATTCGGAGCACTGATAAGATATAAATTTTAAGGCAGGGTTAGGTGATTTAATTGGCTTTTGATGCAGGTATACTGAGAGCGGTCCTATATGAAATAAATCAGAAAGCTGTAGACGGAAGAGTTGACAAAATATATCAGCCGGAACGTGATGAAGCAGTCTTTATAATCCGAGCGCGCGGAGCGGAGCAAAGGCTTCTTATAAATGCAGGTTCGTCATGTCCGCGAATGAATATTACGGGAATCAAAACTGAAAATCCTGCGACGCCTCCTATGTTTTGTATGATGCTGAGAAAGCATTTTACCGGAGCAAGACTGACCGCTGTTTCTCAGCCCGGCTTTGAACGAGTTGCAAGACTGACCTTTGAGTGTCATGATGATATGGGTTTTAAAACCTCAAAGCATATCATTGCTGAGATAATGGGTAAATACAGCAATATTATTGTTACTGATAATGAGGACAAAATAATCGGTATCTTAAAACCGATAGACTTTTCCGCAAGCTCGATAAGACAGCTTTTGCCCGGGATGAAGTATACATTGCCGCCTCCGCAGAGCAAGGACGATCCGACGGAACTTACACGCGAGAGATTTAATGAACTTGCACGCGTCGCGAACGGGGAAGCGTCTGCGGTAAAATTTATACAGTCTTCTTTTATTGGTATTGCCGCGGTAGTTGCGCGCGAGATCGCGTATCGTGCATCGGGAAATTCTGCTGCAACTCTCAATGAATGCGCTGATAAATTATACAGTGTTCTGTCAGAGGTAACAGAGACAGCCGCAATCGGAGGAAATGCTCCCTCAATGGCAAAATCTTATGACGGTATGCCTATCGAATATTCATATATCGAACTGACACAGTACAGCGGCGGCGCGGATATTGTCACTTATGAATCCGTCGGTGCGCTCATAGACGATTATTATATGAAACGCGCGGGCGAGGAACGCTTAAAGCGCAGAGCTTCTGATCTTTTCAGAATTCTCGGGAATGCGGAAAGCAGAATAACAAAAAAAATTGCTTTACAGCGAGAGGAACTTGACCGTTGTGAGGAAGGCGAGAAATTTAAGAGATACGGAGATCTTATAACTGCCTCCATTTATATGATGCACCGCGGGATGGATAAAGTTACTCTTGCAGATTGGTATTCCGATGGCGAAGAGATAACGATCCCGCTGTCTTCCCGTATGACTCCGGCTCAAAACGCGCAGTTTTATTATAAGAAATACAATAAAGCAAAAAGCGCAAGAGTTCATCTGAAAATACAGCTTGAAGAAGCGGAACGCGAGCTTGAATATATTGCGACTGTTTATGACGCTCTCACTCGTGCTTCGAGCGAAAGGGAACTGTCTGAGCTGAGAGGAGAGCTTTATAACAGCGGATATGCCTCAAAAATGAAAAATTACACCGAAAAGAAAAAGCAGCCCCCACTCATATTAAAGTTTAAAACGACGGACGGTCATACGGTTCTGTGCGGAAAGAACAATACGGCAAACGATTATCTTACAACAAAACTTGCCGATCGATCGGATTGGTGGTTTCATGTAAAAGGTTCTCCCGGATCGCATGTCGTGCTCGAATGTATGAACGGAGAGACAGATCCATCGGAATCAGCATTTACCGACGCGGCTATGATAGCAGCTTTTTATTCTTCAGCCTCGGCAGGTGCATCTGTACCTGTTGATTATACAAGAGTCCGTGAGGTGAAAAAGCCGGCAGGTTCAAAACCGGGATTTGTAATATATCATACAAACTGGACTGCTTATGTTACGCCTGACAGTGAGAAGGTCAATGCAATGCAGATTTTATAATGTAAAAGGGAATCCGATATTTCCGAATCACTATCCGAAGTTCGATAACACGCAACATTGGACAAAACGCCCGACAAAAGAATTAAGCGCCGCATTGGTCGAAGCATTCAAAGGCAACTCCAAAACCGATGATTAAAAGCAGGTGCATAATATGATAAGAGAAGCAATAGACCGAGATTTGCCAGTACTTTCAAACTTTGCAGTTAAATTGTTTGGCGATACACTGGAAGTGCAAACTGATGAAATAGAAATTCTTTTGCAGTCCAAGGATGCACAATTCTTTATATATTTTGACAATGACATACCGATAGGGTTTGCACAGGTTCAACTACGATACGATTATGTAGAGGGGACATCTTCCTCATCCGTAGGGTACTTAGAGGGCATTTTTATTGAAAAGGCATATCGTAAAAAAGGCTATGCGAAAGCACTTTTGGTTGCCTGCGAAGTTTGGGTGAAGGAAAAAGGCTGTGCTGAGTTTGCAAACGACTGTGAAATCGACAACGAAATAAGCATACAATTTCACAGTGCAATGCAATTTCAGGAGGTAAACAGAATTGTCTGCTTCAAAAAAACTCTTTAGAATTCAGCACAGAGCATCAATTGAATATTTCTTGTCATTTATCTTTCTTCTACAATCTGTTCCCCTACTAAAGGAGAAAACCACCTCCAAAAAATACGGCAAAAAGACCCTTAGCTATGAGTTATTACCTACAGCTAAGGGCTTTATAATATGGATTTATTTGATGCACATCCGCATGTCAATCAACTCTCTAACCCATAAACCGCTGGATTACAAGAATAATGGCTCTTATTGGGCTGTTATCAAAAGACATCTCGAAGTGCCGCAAACCCGCATAGATACTGAGTTTCTTCGACCTTTCAATTTATTCCCACTCGATCCTGCAAGCCTTAACTTAAACAATTTTGTGTAGACTATTTAGCACAGGTTATCGGGATTATCTATATTATCCATAAAGTATGGTCTATCTAAATTTTTGTTGTCACTATGTTGTCACAATAACAGTGTTAAGAGTCCTCTGCATCACCAAAAATGTTCTTTTGAACTCCACAAACGGGAATATGTTTTACAGGCTCCTCCTGTCCTTTGTGATATATCTTACATCTAAATTCTTCCAATGCGTCGTCGATGTCATCGAACGCTGTCTGATAAACGATTTTTGAATTGTAAATATCATTAGAAGATTCCTTTACTTCAAATATTTTATCACAAATATGAAGAGCCTTTTCAGCACATACAGCAAAATTCCCCTTGCCCTCATTTAGAAGTTGGAAATGATATTTTTCTGCAAGTGCCAAATTCCTATATTCCCGAATTTTGCTATATATTTGGGTATATACCAAACTATTTCGAATATTACCATTGACAAAGAAGTCCAAATTCCCATATGCATTGTCGAGCGATCCCAAATCAATATCAGCCGCAGCAAGGCAAGAGTCAATTACTTTTTGAACATTCCGTCTATAACTCGCCATTGAAGATTCGTAGTATGAATTAAGTATTGCATCAATATCATCATCTTCAGAAAACGACATTGGTACATTTTTTTCAAACCAAGATATCAAATCATCTTTCTTAGTATATTCTGCTTTCACAGACAGAGAATCTGCCGCACTCCCCAGTTCTTTTACAAATTTATTGTGCTGTTCCTCTGCAAAACAATCAAGAATTTTTTCGAGTGGAATATCCGTGTTGAAGTATTTGATTTTTCGCAATTTTTTTAGAGCTTTTTCAGCTTCCTGCCAAAAGATTTCCATTGCAGTCCGACGTGTAACGCTATATTCGGTAATGGACATAATAAAACCTAACAACGCACTTCCGAAAACCGCCATAGAAAAATCGTACCAAATACAATTCGACGATTTACCAATTAGAATTGCAAGTATAGCGGAAATAAACGAACATCCCAATGTAATAATAGACAACCACTTTTTAGCTTTCATTTACTGCCTCCAAAAAAATTTATCTCAATACAGTTTCTTTAATCTGCTCTGTCAACGTTCTTAACATTCCATAAAGTTGATCTTTTGTTGTGAAATAATCTTTACCAAATGCCTTGTTTGTCAGTCCCTTTAGTATGTCATCGGGAATAATTTCATCTTCTCTTATGTACTGTCCCAAACCATAGTGGGCGAGGCAGTTTCGGAAATTTCGATCATACAAGTGATCATCCAAAGAAAAATTAGTTCCGTTTTTAGCGTTTAGCTCTTTAATGAACCCGCAAAGATAATAGTACTGCAAATAAGCATATTTAAATTTTTGTGGGATTTCTTCTGTAAAATAATTTTCGATAAACTCTATAATATAGTTGATACTACAAAGAATTGAAAACAGAAGAATTCCAAAACCATTATTCACTTTCAAGGGTGAACACTTATAAAAATGATAATCTTTATACTTAACTGTAAGGTTGTCATCGTATTTATACACAGGGAATTCTGTGCACCCGAAATGCGAAGTCAACTTTCCTGCAACTATACTCATATCTTTAAGCCAAAGACCGGCATTTTTATTTCCCCATACTTTTATAGGAGTATACATTGAGCATAAAATTGTGTTTCCGCAATACTCTTCATTACACAGGTCAGTACCCACATTAAAATATCCTAATATTTTTTCACGCAGTCTCCGTATGCTGTAAAAGTAGTTTTCACTTTCAGAAAACTTTTCTAATAATAGAGTATAATAGTCATCGTAACTTTTCTCGAATAATTTATGACTTTGTCTTAACTGTGTATAATGACTTTTTTCCATTGGATTGAATGAAGGTGCATTCAATCCGATTTTTTTACCCCATTGCTCTGCTCCATCTGCAAATAACCCAATGTACGGCATACTCATACCAATGTAATTCCCGCTGATATTATTAGCGCTTTTCCAAATACTGATTATGGCATATATAAATCTTGCATCTTCTTGTATTAATTCATATGCTGCCTTTTGGACATTGTTCAATTTATTGCTCCTTGTTATAGATACTTATTGTATGTAGACTTTTTGTATTCGTCTCTATTATACTATATTATGTGGAGGTTTGCAACTATGGATATTGTAAAAGTTTTTGGAACCAACCTAAAAAAATATCGTATGACTATGGGATTGTCCCAAGAAGCCTTTGCGGATAAATGCGGTATGCATCGTACTTATATTAGTGCCATCGAGTGCTATCGCCGAAGTATTTCTTTAGAGAATATTCAGCGTATAGCAGACGCACTCGAAATCGAAACCTATAAACTTTTTGTTGAAAGCGGGGATTAACTCTATGATTGTTACACTTGAAGATTTTATTAGAGAATTCACCAAAATTAAAGAAATGGGTTGGCTACAAACTCATAGATCAGGTCCAACAGGAATAGGAAAGACGCTTGAAGACTTGTTAGGCATTCCTGAAAACAATCTTGATCAGCCTGATTTTGGGGATTATGAACTAAAATCTTGTAGAATCAATTCACTAAGTATGCTTACACTGTTTACAAGAGCACCTCAGCCGGCTAAAGCAAATACATATCTTCGTGAGAAATACGGATATGCTAGTGGCGTTTATGACAATGATGAAAAAGTTCTACACTCTACTTTATCTGCTGATCGATTTACAACAATTGCTGATACAGGTAATATGTTAAAAATTCATTGTAAGCCAGATGGAATCTATATTGAATCACAAGATTTGATAGAAAACATTTTTTGGTCAAAAGAAGCCTTGAGAAAATGTTTTGAGAAAAAATATAAGAATAAATTTGTGTATGCTAAAGCTTTAACAAGAGGTACTGGATCTAATGAAGAATTTCATTTTATTGAAGCCTATGAAGTCTCTGGATTTGACTACGAGGCTTTTATCTCGCTTCTTGAAGTTGGTAAAATCTACGTTGATTTGCGAATTGGTCAATACCATAGTGGCAAAAACAAAGGCAAAACCCACGATCACGGTACTGGCTTTAGAATTCGAGAAAATGATCAGCCCTTGCTCTTTAAAGTTCAGAACAAAATTGTTTGATGATAAAGCGCTGTATAAATGGTACAGCGCTTTATTCTTTTCTCAGTACAACAATGTGTTCATTTGTCATTGTTGACGATTTTATTCCGCTCTCATTAGTTGGAGAATTTTGCGAAGGCATAACCTTGTTAATAATATTTCTATCAACTGTATGGATATGTTTAAGTCCATATTGCGAAGCGATTTCAGAAATAATCTTATCTGTTAATAGCAATTCACCCTTAACAGTTCTATTCCCGACAACCCAAAACTGATAACCTCCCGATCTAGTTTTCTTTGATATAGCAGCAATAGAATTGCTTAAATCTAAATAAAAGCTATAAACATCTCCAGCTCGTTCCAAATCGACATCTTTGATTCGTTCTAGAGATGATCTTAGAGTAGTACTTGGGACAGTATACTCAAAACCATTTCTAAATTTATTACCGCCCATTAATGTTTTGTCAATACCCATTATCTCTTTTTCTGATAACTCAAATAAATCTAGCCATTGTAATGATAACCTACTATACTCACCATAAGCTACAGTTGTTCTGCTGTCGCCATAAGGAGGAGAAGTAATCACAAGATCCACAGAGTTGTTTGGTACATCATCTAATACCGTTGCATTATTATCAAAAATCGAAACTACGGAATTGATATCAATGTCTGCACACGCTTCATCAAAAGCATTCATTTTCTCTATGTTACGATTTAAAATGGTTGTAAATTCCTTTATGACATCCGGCTCAAATTTTTCTACTTTATTTGGCGGCATACGAAACATCTTAAATTCTCCGTTTCGCCTGTTTGAGACAAAGCGTATAGTCTCACTGAATGCGACAAAAATAAATTCCTTTATGCTTTTGCTATCAATTTTACAGATTTCACTTTTGATTAAAGAAAGTAATAGTATTACCCGAGGTTTAAACCAGTACCCTATATTTTTGAAATCAGGTATATCAATATCAATAAAGTTATCCTCTTTATATTTCCGCAAATACTTTGGGGCATCAGTACCCCAGCCATCTTTTGCGGTTAAATCCAAATTATAGACACAGCGCATTATTTCATCTGAACTTTCGACTTGAAGCGCAAATTGGCTATAAATGTCATTGATTCGCTTATATAGCAATTGCGTTTCTGACTGTAATTGAGTTATATCTAACCGAGTTGTCTTTACTTTGCTAAGAAATAATGCGAGAGGATTTATATCGTTACCGTAAACACGTTTTATACCGGCAAGCATACCTTCAACCAATACCGTCCCTGAACCAGCGAAAGGATCAAAAATTGAATCTATTTTACGTATTTCCTTTACCAGTTTGATAATATTACGGCTAATTGGGCAGACCATCATTGCAGGGTAATTATGAATCCCGTGTGTATATTCTCTAACATCATCATCCTTAAAATCCCAATAATCTTTTGGCAAAGAATTCAATAAGGATATTAACTGTTCATCTTCTTGCGTTAAAATATTATTACTTGAATATTTCCCTAGCATATTATTGTCACTCCCTTTGATTTTAGAGAGGTCTCCCTCGTGAGTTTTAACTTCCACGGTACAAATAGTATCGTTATGCCAACCACCGTGAGGAACAAGTAATATCCTTTCTATTTCAAAACCGTATTTATAGCCGATTCCTCCACTATTCCAGCCAAATGTAATTACCTTTCCTCCAATCTTCACAATACGAGAAATTTCACGCTTATGATTTCCCCAAAAAGACGCTTTCGTAGTATCCCACGTGACATTATATCCAACATTGTTATAACACTCACTAACTTGTCTTGGAGAATAAGGAGGATCGTATAAAACGCCGTCAACGGAATCATTGTCAAACATTTTCATAAAGTCAAGAGCATCCATATGATAATCTGTGTCAAATTCTAAACTCAGATCATTCGTTATGGTAGCTAATTTATTTCGGTTAGCAAAAGGATCAATCCACAATCCATTAGTTAACTCCTCAGTTATCAAATTATGTATCGGGATAATATCAAATGTGTTTTTATTTGGCATCGCCCATACTCGCTCAATAGAGATATTGGTATTTAGACATCTATTTTTACCAGTTACTTTTTTTCTTGCATCTGCCGGTTTATCAGCATTTTCAGGTATTGTCCATACGTTACCAACACGTTGAGCTCCTTCTATGCGTCCCTCATTACAAAGCACCTGTACACGTCTTGGTGTCATATTCCATTTTTCTGCCGTTTGGGCGACACTTAAATAATTCATATTTGCCTCCATAATTTGATATTTCTATTATATACTGAAATGCGAATAAAAGCAAGGGCTTTAAAACAAATTTGACGGCAAGGATTTTCCCTGCCGCCGCATTGCTTTAGCTGTAAATTAAATTATTGTTGACGATCTCCGTTGCTGCTTCTCGGATTGCATTCATTTTACCTACCCACAGCATTTGATTTTCTGCCTTTAGCTTTTCAGTAATGCCCTCACACTCTCCCATTTGTTTTACCAACTGATAGAACATTTCCTCTGCCTGTCTGTCAATATTGGCAAGGTAGCTGTTCAGCTTTCCGCTTGTCAGCAGATTAGAGTAAAGCAGGCGTTTGTGCTGTCGGATATACCGCAAATGCCGCTGTCCCCAAACGCCGATGGGCTGTTCTTCTTTGGGTGGTAATGCAAGATCGGGCAGGTAATAATCACCGCTTTACTTTACTTAAGGATAATCCTTCGGGGAACTGCCATAAATGGCATATTCCCCATAGTTCCTGTATTTAATCAATCTTCCCGACAAAACG
>JAAWQR010000048.1 GCA_022800625.1 Clostridiales bacterium
CATTTCAGTTCGCAACGGTTTCTCTTTCGGTGCTTTATCAAATCCTTTATATGTAGGTGTAAGCAAAACAATCAATATAGATTCGGATATTCCGGTCAACTCAAATACTACAGACGTTTGATCGTCAGATTTTTCGGCGGTGTGCTTCCGTTTTCATATGAGGCAATCACTTTCATCACTTCGGATTTGTCTTCCGATGTAAATATAAAATGTGCAATGCCGAGAGCTTCTCTGAAAGAGTTTGACTCGGCGCTCCATGTAACATTGGGATTGAATACCGCGTTCATTCCCCCGCCTGCGGCATAAACGGGAAGCTTAACGCCTTTCCTGTCCTTTATAAACGACGGTGAAATGCAGCCTTTACTCATGCAGTTATGAGAGCAGGAAGAATCCGCATTAAGAACGCATCGTTTGAGTAGCATAAGAGGAAGTCTGCCGTATACAACAGCACCTGCGCGAAGCTCATTTTCCGTTTTTGTCGAAATATCGCGCAAAGCGCCCTGCGGAAGTTCAGGCGACAGTGTTACGTAATCTGCGCCGAGCATAGATATGCTTTTTGCCGATTCCGTATTCATAACATTCAGTCTGAGTGAAGCCACCGCCGACAAACCTGCGCCGTGAGCAGCCGTAAGCTGAGATACAGTATGCGCCAAAGCAAATTTTATGCCGCGCTCAGTACAAAAGCGCAAAGCTTTTTCGGTTTCCGAATCGTTAGTATACGGAGAAAATGATAAACCGAGTAAGCCTGACGCAAGCCTGTCCGCATTAGCTTTTCCAAGCTCGGAGAACGGCAAAAAAATTACATCAAAATACGAGTACGCCGCCTCAGGAATATTTTCAGCTTTAAGAAATTCAGCACTGCGGATATGCGGAAGTTCTTTTTTTTCGCCATTTTCGGCTTCGGTTGATATTGACCTTGCAGGCAGCGTTCTTTTTCCCGAATCAACGATAAGCGCTTCAAGCTCCACCGCCGCACGACGTCTTATATCATTGAGAGACGAGGCGCTTAGAAATACATCTCCGCTTATATCACAGTGAAAATCTTCAAAATCCAGCGAATACGGAGTAGAGCCGAGCTTTGAAAGATTTTTATATACCGAAGACTTGTCAAGAGGAGCATTTTTTGCCGCCTGCGGCGCATCTCCCTCACAGGTTACGGAAAATTCTCCGCAGGAAAGTGTCAGGCGCATGTTTTCTCCGCACCGCAGGTATGCCGATGCTTTAATTTTAAGCTTTTTAGATATTCGTTCGGGCGCGCTCTTTACCGAAGCAATTTTTGAGACATCGGAACGTATTCCGTTCATGCCGCGCATATCGCCTCTGAAATATCCGTCGGTAAAGCCTCCGCGTGAGAATATCTCTTCAAGTTCGTGCATTTCAGACGGAGTCGCCATTCGCTTTTCATCGAGAAGACGCCTGTATATCCTTGTAACTCCGTATACATAACCGGGACTTTTCAATCGCCCTTCTATTTTCAGAGACGATACGCCGGAGGCTATGATTTCGGGAATATGTACGGCAAGAGCCATATCTTTTAAACTGAGCAGATATTTTTCCGAATGTCCCCTGCCGTCCGCCGTATAAGGAAGTCTGCACGGCTGTGCGCATTCTCCGCGGTTTCCGCTTCTGCCGCCCATCGCCCAGCTCATAAGGCACTGTCCCGATACCGACACACAGTGTGCGCCGTGTATGAACATCTCAATATCTATCGGTGAATTTCGGACAAGCTCAGACAGCTCCCCTCTTGAGATCTCACGAGGACAAACCATACGTGAAAATCCGAGACGCGCAAGCGTTGCGGCATCTGCCGCGCTTATTCCCGTCATCTGTGTGCTTGCGTGCATTACCGCTTGCGGCATTCTCTCATGTATAAGCCTTGCAAATCCTGCGTCTGCTACTATGAACGCATCAGCTCCTGCTTCATATAATTCTTCGGCGCACTTCAATGCAGAGGACAGCTCGCTGTCGCGCAGGCGTGTATTAAGCGTAATATGAGACGCGACCGAATACGCCGCACATTTTTCTATTGATCTTACAAGCTCCATACCCGTGAAGTTCTGTGCCCTCATGCGGTTTGAAAACATCTCTCCGCCGAAATATACGGCGTCTGCTCCTGCCTCGATCGCCGCGTCAAGAGCCTCGGGAGAGCCTGCGGGGGCAAGAAGCTCGGGCAGCTTTTCCTTGATCCTCACGCTTTTCCGCGCCTCAAAAGTTCCTCTATCTGACGTATCTTTTCTTTCGGATCGGGAGTCGGCATTCCATCGTCTATTTTGATCTGACACTCGTCCTCTTCTTCAACAGATTTTGATTCGTCTTCATCTGTAACGGAAAGGCTGACGGAGTCTGACGTCTCGCTTTTTTTGACCGATGCAGTGCTCTTCAGCTCTGCGATATCTTCTTTCAGACGCTTGGTACTCGCTTCATAAAGAGACACCTGCGCTTCAAGATTGCGAACCTTCTTTTCAGCAGTCATTTTATCAGCGCAATAACCTATTGCACACATAACGGCAGCTTCAAGAGCCGAACGCTTTGCTCCTTTATTCATCAGAGCAGACATATCACCGCTTACGCGCTTTATCACGCTGTTCACGAATTCTTCCGACTCGTCGGTTATCAGAGACATGGTTATCCCTGCAACTTCAACGCTGATTTTCCTTTTTGCGCTCTCTTCCATTACTAACTCCGTTCTGCCGTGCGGCATATTACAAAATACGGTTGAAAAATAACCGCATTCGGTTTATAATATTATCATGCAGCATATGCTTTTCCGCACACTCTGCCATTATATAATATTATAGTATATATTTCTCCCAAAGGGAATACCTTTGAGAAAAAATTAAATATTTTTAATATAATTTCGCTGTTCGGCGCAAATCAGAGGGAATCTATGAATTACTACGATCCGAAAGTTATTACATATCATGAAAAACTTGCACGTGAGCTTTTTTACAAAGGCTATAACTGCGCTCAATCGGTTTTTGTCGCTTTTTCCGATCTCACGGGATATGGTGAAGAAGAAGCGGCACGTCTTGCATCCTCTTTCGGCGGCGGAATGTGCGGATTGCGCACCACATGCGGATCCGTCACATCTATGCTCATGGTGCTCGGCGCTCTCAGGGGATATTCTGCACCCGGAAATCACGCAGAGAAGGTAGCACACTACGCGGACGGAAAGATGCTCGGCGATGAATTTTCCTCCCTGTTCGGGACTATAATATGCCGCGAGCTGCTTGTCGGAATAAAAACATCGCCCGTTCCGTCGGAAAGGACAGAGGAATACTATAAGAAACGTCCGTGCGTAAGATTTTGTGCGGCAGCGTCAAATATCCTTGATAATTTTCTTACAGAAAAGGGTTACGACATTGAAAAACACGAAAGAAGCAGCATCGATTAATAAAAAGATCCGCGCTGCCGCGTCAGTTCTTTTATCATATATATCGCTGATCTTCGTACAGTCCGCGGTAAGCGGAATCTTCGCATTCTTCGGAGCAGGCAGCGGCATGTCAGACTCAATTGTCAATTTCTTATCGTATTTATCGGGAATTATATCGTCCTCACTCGTATACAAATATTCCGCCGCTCCCGTGAATGAGCAGCAAAATGAAGTTATTCACACTGAAGCCGAATCAGAAACAAAAGCTGTAAAAAACGTATCATTAGCAAAATATACATTTTACACATCAGGCGCGCTTACGCTGATGCTTTTAACCAATGTATGCTTTGCATGCTTGAGAGAAAGCTCGAATTTTATGACCTCCGTACACAACAGTCTTATATTTTCCGCACTTGTCGGTATTTTAATAAAAAGTCCGCTTGAAGAAGCGCTGTTCAGAAAAGCATACTTAAAAAATCTGACAGGCACGCTCGGCTCACTTCCGTCGGTTTTGACCGTATCGGTTCTGTTCGGAGCATGGCATCCGTCAGGATCGAGAATTTTCGCATTTATATCGAGCATAATACTCGGTGCACTGTATCTCGGTATTCGGGAAATCTCAAATGATGAGAGATCAGACCGTGCCTTCATTTGCACTTCGATATGCCATGCGTCATTTAATGCGTTGATGTATATTGCTGAAGCCGTGTATATTCATTTGGATCTTTCCGTTTTCGGCACGGTGTGCACGGAAGCGTTACTGTCAGCTTTGATTTTTGCATCAAGTGCTGCAAGCTTAACAATAAAAAAGCGCCGTCAGGCAATGAGGTAGATCGTTTATGTTTGAAGAAAACTTAAAAAATGACGGCAGAATATGTGAAATCGTAAAAAAATATACAGAGCCGCAAAATTTCGGCACTCCTGTAGTTTCAAGGAGAGGCAGACCTTCGAGCACTATTGATTTCAGTCATATGAGTGATGGTGAAATATTGTCACGGGACAAGTTTTACATGAGCTGCGCTTTGGAGCTTGCTTCTCTTGCCGCCGAAATGGGTGAGGTGCCTGTCGGTGCTGTTGTTGTACGAGGAGACAAGATAATTTCAGCGGATTTCAACCGCCGAGAGACAGAAAAAAACGCCGTATATCACGCAGAAACCACGGCGATATGGCGCGCATGCCGCAGCATGGGCGGTTGGAGGCTCCCGGGGTGCGAGCTGTTTGTGACGCTTGAACCGTGTATCATGTGTGCGGGAGCTGTCATATCGGCAAGAATTCCTCGCACGGTATTTGCGGCGTATGATCCGAAGTCCGGAGCAATGGGCAGCGTTACCGATATAAATTTAATGGGTTTAAATCACAAAACAGAGATAGTTTCGGGTATTATGGAAGAAGAATCGGCGGCACTTTTGAAAAGTTTTTTCAGGCGGAAGCGATGATAAAATATAATTTAATTAAAAGAATGTTTTCGTTTATTTGTATATAGGATGAGCATTATGATTGCTTATCACGGAACCACGGTCGGAAATATAAGTATGTTAAAACCGTTTGACAATCCGCATTCAAGTTTAAAATTTCCCTGCGTCTACTTGTCGACCAGCAAAGCTTTATCCGCTATATACATTTGGAACAAGCCATATAAATGGATGACCTTTGAAATACAAGAAGACGGTCTTCCTGCGTATAACGAATCCTTTAAAAACGGATTATATGAATTCTATAATGGGGTAAAAGGCTATATTTATACCTGTGAATCTGATTTTGAATTTGACAGTAATACAAATATAAAATGTGCAGTAATATCCAAAAATGCAGTTCCGATAAAAGCCGTTGAAAATATTGAAAATGCGTACGAGCAAATTTTGCAGTATGAGCAGCAAGGACAAATTAAAATAAATCGATTTGAAGAATTGTCCGATGAGCAGATCAATAAAAACAGGAATATGGTTATCGGAACGATAAAAAAACTTAAATTAGTTAAAGGTGAGCACCCTTTGTCAAACTTTGTAAAAGAAAAATTTCCTGTGTACTGGGATGAAGCACTGAGTACATCATAAATATGCTGTAAAGAAGATAATTTATATTTGAAAAAAGCGCCGAGGGAAAACCAACACCCGCTGAAAATTAATTTTCAG
>JAAWQR010000024.1 GCA_022800625.1 Clostridiales bacterium
ATCGCCCGATCGGGCGATTTTATATAGTAAATTTGGAGAACATATGAGCCATAAAAAATTACTTGTTGCCATGAGCGGCGGAGTTGACAGTTCTGTTGCGGTCAGGCTTTTGCTTGAAGCGGGATATGATTGCGCAGGCGCAACATTTCTGACAAGCCGCAGTGCAGAAGCCGTATCTGCTGCAAATGATGCGCAGAGAGTTGCGTCAGAGCTTGGAATAGAGCATATGACGCTTGACTTGACGGATGAATTCAGGCGGGATGTTATCGAATATTTTGTTCGCACATACGAGGAAGGCGGAACGCCGAATCCGTGTGTCATGTGCAACAGAAAAATAAAATTCGGACTTCTTGCAGATTACGCTCTCTCTCACGGCTTTGACGGCATCGCGACAGGGCATTATGCAAGGCTGAGCGCAGACGAAGGCGGGGTCAAGCTTTACTGTGCTGAGGATATGCACAAGGATCAGACATATGTGCTCTCTCACGTGCCCGAGAAGAGTCTCGCAATATGTCATTTTCCGCTCGGCGGACTTACAAAGGCGCGAATACGCTCTCTTGCGGCAGAGTATGGAATTTCGGTTGCGGAAAAAAAGGAAAGTCAGGATATATGCTTTATCCCCGGCGGGGATTATGTGAGGTTTATCACGGAATTCAGGGGGAAAGAGCCGCAGCGCGGCAGATTTATAGACCGTGACGGAAAAATCCTCGGTGAAAACCGCGGCGCGCTGTGTTACACGATCGGTCAGAGCAGAGGTCTTGGAATTGCGCTCGGCAGGAAAGTTTTTGTTACGGATAAGAACGCTGTGACGGGGGAAGTTACTCTCGGTGAGAGCAGTGAGCTTATGAAAACGACAGTTACAGCCTCTGAACTTAATCTTATCGGATGCGACAGTCTTGAGGAAAGCCGCTTTGAAGTGAAGATAAGGTATGCGCATCGCGCCGCACTGGCGTCTGTCAAATATATGGGCGGCGGAAGAGTTGAGATTAAGTTTGACGAGCCGCAAAGAGCGCCTGCAAGGGGGCAGCTTGCAGTGCTGTATACTGAGGATTCTCACGGCAGACGGGCGGTCGGCGGAGCTGTGATAGACTGAACGGAGAATAAAATGACGCAGAGGGAAACGAATCCGTATAAGTTTTCGGATTCCAATAAAAGATATCAAACCTACGACTATTATACTAAGCATACCTTCGGCGGAAAGTGCGCGAGGATTCCGCTTGATGCGGGATTTTCCTGCCCGAATAAGGACGGTACGCGCGGAAGCCACGGCTGTATATTCTGCCTGTCGGGCAGTTCCGCGGCGATAGGCTCTGACTTGCACGAACAATACGATACAGCAGTTGAGGCGGCATGCCGAAAGTGGAATCCTGTAGGATATATTCCGTATTTGCAGGCGAATACAAATACTTATGCTCCTCCGCATGTGCTGAGACGGATATATGCAGAAGCGGCATCTTTGCCGGGAGCGGTCATGCTCGGCATTGCGACAAGAGCGGATTGCTTAGACGATGATGTTATAGCCGAAATTTCAGCTGTCTCGGAAAAAATTCCCGTCACGGTTGAGCTTGGCTTGCAAAGCGCATCTGACGCGACGGCTGAGAGAATCGGAAGAGGGCATACCTTTGAAGAATTCAAGGAAGGGTATCGCAGGCTGAGAGCGGCAGGCGGCAGAATATCGATCGGCGTTCACATTATCAACGGACTTCCGGGAGAGAGATGTGAAGATATGTTTGAAACGGCAAAAAAAGTCGCGCGGCTGGCTCCCGATCAGGTAAAGATACATCTTTTGACAGTGCTTTGCGGAACGCGGCTTGAGAAGCTGTACGAGCGCGGAGAGTATGTTCCGATGGAGCGTGAGGAATACGTCAATATTACCTGCGATCAGATTGAACTGCTGCCTGAGCGTACGGTTATCGCGAGAGTAACAGGAGACGCTCCTCAGGAAGTGCTTATAGCCCCCGAATGGAGCCGCCGCAAAACGGAAGTTACAAATATGATAGACAAGGAATTATACAGACGCGGAACGTATCAAGGATGCAGGTGTGAGAAAACATATGAAGCTTGACAATTTGGAGTTTATATAGTATAGTATAGATGTTGAAGTCAACAATTCAAATACTGTAAGGAATGCAAATTGAATGAGCAGAAGATTATTTTGTGAGATCAGTCCGACATGCTATAAGCTGTCTGTCAAAAAAGAACAGTTCAAGCGTGTACTCTACGATCTGTCAGGCAAAGAAAAGATTGCACGAGAAAAGAATAGGGAATTGCTTCCTGATATCGTAAAAAGTCATAGTTCAATTTTGCTCCGCCGGCTGGTTGGTGTTGACATGAAATTGCAGGAAAATAAGGTGACCAACATTAAGCTTGCATGCGGCAAGATCGACAGGATCGTTATAAAACCGGGCGAGACGTTTTCCTTTTGGAAAACTGTCGGAAAGGTCACAAAAAAAGGCGGATATAAGGAAGGACTTATCATCGGAAAAAACGGACTAGGCTCGGGTTTCGGCGGTGGAATCTGCCAAATGGCGAATATGATCCATTGGCTCGTCTTGAACAGTCCGCTGAGCGTTACAGAACTTCACCATCACACAGATGCGCTTTTTCCCGACGAGAGGCGAAGAGTTCCGTTCGGAACGGGAACTTCTGTTTTATATAACTATCTTGACTATAGGTTCAAAAATACAACAGATCAGAATGTGCAGCTTGTTGCATGGGTAGAGGACGGGGAACTTTGTGGTGAGCTTCGGTGTGAGCGCGAATTCCCTTTCAGATACAAGCTGGTCGAAGAAGATCACCATTTCAGAAAAGAAGGCGACAGATATTACAGAATATCACAGGTATACAGACTTGTAATTGAGCGTGCGACAGGAGAAGTCGTGAAAAAGGAGCTTGTGCTCGATAACCATTCGCTCGTTATGTACGACTGTGAACTCATACCGAAGGATCAGATAAGAAATGATTGACATATTAGGTAAGCTCAGAGAGCAGAATGCGGATAGGATCGCCTACAAGTCGGAGTCGGATTTTATTACATACGCCGATTTAGCTGAAAGAGCCGTGAGATTTGCAAGTCTTCTTCAAAAACAGGGTACAGAGCCTGTGATAGTGTACGGGCATAAGAGTGTCGATATGGTGATTTCGATCATAGCATGCCTGACAGCTCACCGCGCTTACATACCGATAGATATTTTTACACCTGCGGCGAGAATTAAAAATATTATCTCGCAGACAGGTGCAACGCTGATTATTGCGAATGAAGTGCTTGCTTTTGAGTGTGACATTGACACATCTTCATTAGAAGCACTGAATATTTATAAAGGCTGCAAGGAGAAGAACTGCGGAGGAAACGATACCGCGTATATTATATTTACCTCGGGCAGCACCGGAGTACCTAAGGGTGTTCCGATCTCGTATTCAAATTTAGAAAATTTCATAAGGTGGATAAGCAGCCTCTCACCACTTTGCGAATATGAGGGCGCTTGCGTGTTGAATCAGGCAAGCTTCAGCTTTGATCTCAGTGTCGCCGATTTGTATTATTCATTGTACGGCGGTCATACGCTTGTAGGGCTCAGTAGAAAAACTCAGGACAACCCGACCGGACTGTTTAATGCTATAATGGAAAATAATATTACGGTAACTGTAACTACGCCGACTTTTATGAAAATGTGCCTGTTGAATGATGAATTTGACGCACTTCACTGTCCGTCGCTTCGGTGCATGTATTTTTGCGGCGAGGTGCTCGAAGTCAAAACAGTACAAAGGATATTTAACGCCTTCCCGAATATAAAAATCATTAATGCATATGGGCCGACCGAGGCAACATCGGCGATTGCGGTAACGCTTATCGACAGATCGATGCTCGAAGATGGGGGCACTCTGCCTGTAGGAAGACTGTCGTGCGCCGCGGGTGAGATAGAGCTTGCGGACGGAGAGATAATTCTGAAGGGAAAAAGTGTATTTTCGGGATATCTTGACGGAAATCCCGGCGGCTTTTACACGGAAGGCAAAGTGAACTGTTACAGAACAGGGGACAGAGGATTTACAGTTGGAGATTATCTGTATTTTACCGGCAGAATGGACGATCAGATAAAATATAAAGGGTATAGGATCGAACTTGGTGATATTGAAAGCAGTATTCTGAGAATAAAAGGCATCACATCTTGTGCGGTCGTTGCAAAGTTTAACGAATCACGCGCGGTAAAAACTTTAAAGGCGTTCGTAGTCCTCGAGGGAGAGCTGGATGAAGCGTATGTCAGAGAAGAGCTGAAGCGTCTGATCCCTGCATACATGATACCGAAAACGATAAAAAAGGTCGATCGCCTTCCGATGAATCAAAACGGCAAGATCGACAGAAAGAAGCTTTGTGAATTATGATAGATATAAATGAATTGCTCTTTGAGATTTGTGATGACGATAGTGTGTTTGATGATGACTGTGAGCTTATCGAGAGCGGCATTCTTGATTCGCTGGCATTTATCGAGCTGTTTGACAGCTTGGAGGATAACAATGTGCGCATAAATCCGACGCGCATTGATCGATCAAGGCTTAAAACGCCTGGTAAGATTAAATCTCTTGTCAGTGAATACATGGAAAATCATGAGTAATTATCGGCTTATGCTTGTTTATTTAAATTTTGCAGAATTTGCTCTTGACAGGCTATGCTGTGTTGTGATATACTGAATTTACGGGACATGTCGGAGAGTCACTTCGTGTATCAGAGAGGGGCGCGCGTCTTATGAACGCAGGCTGAAACCGCCCTCACGGAAACGCTTCGGTACCACCCTTCCGCAGATCTTCGGCGGATCATATTTGATAAATTAAGTTAAAAGCTCGGGTGGAACCGTGCGGAGAAAATCCACACCCCGACAGATGTTGTCTGTCAGGGTGTGTTTTTGATTGTACAGACGCGCTCCCCCTCTACTTAAGGGACTTTTTGAAAAAAGTCCCTTAAGAATCCCCAAAAACTTAAAAAAAGTTTTTTATAAGTCTGAGCGCAGACGGAACGATAGATTCAGATTAACAATAAGTTTGTGCTCAAACCTACAAAAATTTTCTTAAAAGTTTTAAGGGGGTGCCTGCGCGGCAGGGGAACTTTTACAAAAGTTCCCTGGGAGCGCACCGATTAGAATTACAAATTTTTAAGCGGGTAAACCGCAGAAAGGATTATATATTATGTTTACTGTAAAATTTGACGGTGCGGAGAGATCCTTTGACGCTCCGATCACCGTGTATGACGCGGCAAACGATGCAGGACTTATCTCACGCGAAGTTATCGCCGCTGAGGTGAACGGCAAGGCTGTCGGACTCACTTATAAACTGACGGGTGACGCTGAGGTTAGGCTTCTGAAATTCGAGGACGCTGAGGGAGCGAGAGTTTTCCGTCATACCGCGTCCCATGTGCTGGCACAGGCTGTAAAGAATTTGTACCCTGACGCAAAGCTCACGATAGGTCCGTCTATTGACGACGGTTTTTACTATGACTTTGACGTTGACACGGCGTTCGTTCCCGAGGATCTTCCGAAGATCGAGGCTGAAATGAAAAAGATCGTCAAGGCTAATCTTAAGCTTGAAAGATTTACACTTCCGCGTGACGAAGCTATCGCTTTCATGGAAGAAAAGGGCGAGCCTTACAAGGTTGAGCTTATCCGCGATCTGCCGGAAGATGAAATCATCTCTTTCTACAAACAGGGAGAGTTCACGGATCTCTGCGCAGGACCGCACCTCTTCTCAACGGGCGCTGTCAAGGCGTTTAAGCTCACCTCAATCGCGGGAGCTTATTGGAGAGGCGACTCAAACCGTAAGATGCTTTGCCGTATTTACGGCACGGCATTCCCGAATAAGGACGCACTGAAAGAATATCTTGCAAGGATTGAAGAGGCGAAGAAGCGCGACCACAGAAAACTCGGACGTGAGCTTGAGCTGTTTACGATAATGGAGGAAGGTCCCGGATTCCCGTTCTTCCTTCCGAACGGAATGACGCTTCGTAATACCTTGATTGATTACTGGCGCGAGGTGCACCGCCGCTACGGATATGTTGAGATCAGCACGCCGATGATGCTCAACCGAGACCTTTGGGAGCGCAGCGGACACTGGGGACATTATAAAAATAATATGTATACGACGGTTATCGACGATACGGATTTTGCAATCAAGCCGATGAACTGCCCGGGAGGAATGCTGTTCTATAAATCACAGCTTCACTCATACCGCGATCTGCCGCTCAGAGTAGGAGAGCTTGGTCTTGTTCACCGCCATGAGCTGTCAGGCGCACTTCACGGACTTTTCCGTGTTCGATGCTTTACTCAGGATGACGCGCATATCTTCATGACGTGGGATCAGATGAAGGATGAAATCAAAAATGTCGTAAAGCTGTTTGACGAAGTTTACTCCGTATTCGGACTGTCTTATCAGATAGAAGTGTCGACTATGCCTGAAGATCATATGGGTGATGAAAAGGATTGGGATTTTGCAACGGAGACGCTCAAAGAAGCCGTAACCGAGATGGGCAAGTCATATATCATCAACGAGGGCGACGGCGCATTCTACGGACCGAAGCTTGATTTCCACCTTGCAGATTGTCTCGGCAGAACATGGCAGTGCGGAACGATCCAGCTTGATATGCAGCTTCCCGAGCGTTTTGAGCTTGAATATACGGGCGCTGACAACGAAAAGCACCGTCCCGTTATGATCCACCGTGTTGTTCTTGGCTCGATAGAGCGCTTTATCGGTGTTATTACAGAGCATTTTGCAGGCGCATTCCCGCTGTGGCTTGCTCCTGTACAGGCAAAGGTGCTTCCGATTTCGGGTTATTTCAACGAATATGCGGAGAAGGTTGCGAAGGAGCTGACAGACGCAGGTATGAGAGTTGAGTGCGACATGAGAAACGAGAAAATCGGCTACAAGATCCGCGAAGCACAGCTTTCAAAGGTTCCCTACATGCTTGTCGTAGGTGAAAAGGAGCAGGAGAGCGGCACGGTTTCCGTCAGAGCGCGTGTTGAGGGTGAAGGCGGCGTTATGACGCTTGATGACTTCAAGGCTAAGGCTGCCGCGGAGATCGAGACGAAAAAGAGATAAAATATCATAAGAATAACGAATCCGCCGCAAAATCGCGGCGGATTCATTATTTTTCAATGTTATCCATTCAGTACAACATAGGTTGTCGTAAGTATATCAGAGAAGTATATCAGAGATGTTATGCGGCAAGAGATACTTGCGGTCGAATAATTCTGCAACCGGTGCGCTGATAGCATCTTCAAACAACCTTAGATAAGCCAAATCCCTTGCAAGCTTTTTTAAGTGTGTCGGAAGATGATTTTTCAGTATTCCTGTAACCGTGTCTGAGAGCTTTTCTGCTTCATCCGCAATCCTGAGCGCGGCAGACTCAAGGATATCATTCATTTTTTGATTCTGATCTTTAGTGAAGACAGGTACATTTACCGATAGTTCGTTTTCTTTCAATTTAACATATCCTCGCTTTACAAGCTCTGCTGCAATCACCTTGTCAAGCTATCGGTGTTACCGCGTGCTATATCAAGAAAAACATTTGTAATATTCTGATTTCCCGAAAAATAATGATGTACCATCTCACCGTTTACAGGAAAATCCATAAATCTTATAAAGTCTCCCCTTTCGTTTGACGCGCCGGAAATACCAAAACCAAACTGCTCCTTCCATTTGTTCTCTGAATGAACTTCGGTACCCCAAACAAAGCATTCGCACTCGAATTTGTCCTTCGGATAAGTTATTTTGATCTTGCTTTGAAGTATGTCAATAACTGCCATGAATAAAATTGAGCTTACTGCTTGCCACGCATATGAATTGTTTTTCATATCAGCGCCGGCAAAGCCGATGCTTCTTACTTCGCTTTCATGAGAGGTAACAGCTTCGGTTAATATCTGCAATGTTTTCCCTCAACGCGACAGTTTTCATTGACACCTCGCAGGAAAATTCCTTTGTAAAAATGGGAATGTTTGTATAGTACTTCTTGCCTTCTTTTTTCAGCAGATCGAAGTTGCACAGCTCTGCCAAATTATCTTCCATATACGGAAGCGCAACTCCGATTTCAAGACTGATTTGTTCGGCTGTAAGATTATCGTTGTAGCATGCAAATAATATGTTTTGCGATATTTTGCTGTCGCACAGTAATAGTATCGACTATTTCCGTTTCCCCAAAAGAGAAGCTTGAGTTCTTTTGGAGCAAAGCTTTGTCTGCCGTAATTTCGTTCCATATTCATACCTTCCTTTAGTATTTGCCTTGATTTGAAAAGCAGGTATTTTACCATACTTTCACTGATCGAGAGAGAAGCGGCGATCTTTGAGCATGACATATTTTCGATATAATACAGAATGACTGTCTTGCGGTACTTTTCTGACAGAAGAGTTAATTCGCGTCATAACAAATATACTTCGGAATTATCTTCGCTTTGTGATTCTGTCGCGTCCAATAAATTATCCGTCAGTTCACATTCTCTGTTTTTTGATTTTTTCCTGTACCACCCTTTATAAACATTTCCTGCAACAGACCACATAAAGACGTAAAATGCGTCATCGCATCTGAGAGACGGCACGGATTCGTATATCGCGGCAATTATATCCTGAGCGAGATCCTCCGCGTCTTCTCTGTTTGATGTGCGACGACAGTATCGTCTTTGCAGCATTTGAGATTTTTATGTCAAGATTAGCTTTGTTCAAATATGTCACCTCATTTTATCTGTAAAATTCAGCCTGTATACTCATTAATTACCGGTAATTTCACTTATATAGTGGAACGAAAACAGATTTGGTTAAGCTTTTGCCTGAAAAAATTTTTACAGAATGAGCCTGCGGTTTGCGACGCAGGCTCATTTTTGTACCTCAATACAACATTTTTATTAAAAATCTTTCAATTATTTCCGTTTTTTCAATATACCATATATTTTTAGTAGCTGCAAGTGCCGTCACTTTTTTGCAGCAGCTTCTTTTTTCAATTTTCAATTATATTCTTGTTTCCGAAGAACTGAATTAAAATCAGAATCAGAGCGCTGCCTGCAAGAACACCGTCAATTATTCCCATTGGGAGCATGAAGCTCATTAAAGCTAATGTAATAACGCAGTTTATTACAGACAGAGCGAGTCCCCAAAGCTTGTTTTTCCATAAACCGACAGCTCCGATCACTCTTATGATTCCGTAGATCATACCGATTATGAGCATTAAATTCAGATTATCTCTAAAATACGGAACAATAAAAGAGGAGTATTGTTCTATATTAAAGCCGTCCTTACTCATAAAAAGCAGAGGAAGTACACATAAGCAGCCTCCTATTTCCATAAATGCGCCGTGTATGATCATAAGTATAGACGCGGCTTTATATTTTTTCATATATTTCCTATCCTTTCCTTTAACTCGTTTGCTCAAATCAATTTTAAACATTCCTCCAGTATTTATCAAGCGAGCGCATCTGGACAGCTTCCATAATGTGCTGTTTTCCAATATTTTCGCTGTCAGTCTTGCCGCTCACATAATCTATATCGGCGATTGTTCTTGCAACGCGCAGTATCCTGTCATATGCGCGTGCCGACAAATTCATTTTTTTGAAAGAAGCCTCCATTATTTTGAGACATCCGTCGTCAAGAGGACAGAATTTATGTATATCGTCCGTGTCCATTTTGGAGTTGTTCATGCAGGCGGCATTCCATCTTCCCGATTGGCGGAATCTTTCTCTTGCAAGCTCGCGCGCGGCTTCGACTCTTGTCTTTATTACATCTGAAGATTCGCCGTCGGAAGCGCCTGACAGTTCGGAAAAATCAAGCTCGGGCATTTCTACCTGAATGTCTATTCTGTCAAGCATCGGTCCGCTCAGCTTTGAAAGATACGCTTTTATATCGGAAGCTCTGCACGTGCATTTGCCGCGACGGCTTCCGAAATATCCGCATTTGCACGGATTCATCGCGCACACCATCATAAAGGATGACGGAAATGTTATCCTTCCTGCGGCACGGGTTATTGTAACTTCCGAATCCTCAAGAGGAGCACGGAGCGCTTCCATTGCCGACTTATTGAATTCGGGAAACTCGTCAAGAAAGAGTACTCCGTTATGCGCCAGTGAAATTTCACCGGGCATAGGTATTTTTCCTCCGCCGACAAGGGAAGCAACAGACATTGAGTGGTGCGGCGCGCGGAACGGTCTATGGGAAACTATGCCGATCTCATCGTTCAGAAGTCCCGATACCGAGTGGATTTTTGTAGTTTCCACTGCTTCGTCATACGTCATTTCGGGAAGGATTGTCGGAATTCTCTTGGCTATCATCGATTTTCCGGATCCCGGAGGTCCGACGAGCAGAATATTATGTCCGCCTGCGGCTGCTATCTCAACGGCGCGCCGTGCTCTTGCCTGCCCTTTTATCTGTGAAAAATCGCCGTACAGACTTCGGATATCGATGGGAACGGTGTCGGGGCGTTCGCTCACGGGAGAGAGCATATCATTTCCGCGCATGTGAAGTATGAGAGACGTGACAGACGGAACTCCGTAAATTTTGATTCCGTTTCCTGCGGCGGCTGAAGCTTCGGTCAAGTTTTCCATCGGAACAAAGATTTCGCGTTTTCCTGCCGCAGCAGCGGCAAGAGCCATGCTGAGCGCACCGCGGACGCGTTTTATCTCTCCTGTAAATGACAACTCGCCGATAAAGCACATGTCATGCAGCGGCACATCTCGCGGAATTATTCCGCAGGCGTGGCAGAGGGATGCAAGTATTCCCAGGTCAAGCGCCGAGCCTTCCTTGCGTCTGTCGGCAGGGGCAAGATTTACAGTGATCTCCATATCGGGCAGCTCAAGTCCCGAGTTTAAGGCGGCGGAGGTAATTCTCTGCTTTGATTCTCTGACTGCCATGCCGGGAAGCCCTACTATCTCAAATGCAGGCAGAGAGCGCACTGCGTCGCATTCTATTGCTACCATGAACGCGTCGACTCCGAATACGGAGGCTGTGTATGTTACGGAAAGCATTTTCTCGTACCGCCCTTCTTTTATTTTTGTATCAAAGTTTTGTTATCTGTGAAAAATCAATTATTAAAGCGCGTGTCAGCTCGCAAAGAGCTGTAATATCATTCAGAGCTGCTGTTTCGGTTTCGCTTCCGATACCGTCGCAGTGAAAAGAGATGACCGAGGCAGAGACTCCGCATCTTTGAGCTGTTAGCGTGTCACGGCAATCGACTGATGCACTGACTGCATGAGATATGCCCTGTTTTTCGGAGATTTGTTGCAAATCTTTAAATAACGTATGATCCAGCGGAACTTCGTTCGCTGAGGGTGTGAGAATTACGCCGTCACCTCTTTTTTTCTCTGAGCTTCCGATGAGAGAGAGAGAATGCGTAGGCTTGATTCGGTATGTTACGCTTTGAACTGATGAAACAGGTGTGTTTGCGCGGCACGTAAAGGCAAAATATGTGTCGCAGGGAATCGGTATATCGTTTGTCTTTAAATTGCGAATAATTTTGCACATTACAGCACAGCATGCCCTGTTTGACAGTGCCTTACCGCCAATCATGTGATTTTCATGACCGAATGTCATAAAATCGGAAACAAATGTGCCGAAACTAGCGAGTGGAGCTGCGGCGAGAGCTTCTTCATGGCTTTTGGCTCCGATATCAACGTATATGTCACAAATTTCGGGTACGGCGCATTTTGAAGTGAGGTGAACGGGACGTACGCCGATAAATCCGGGATATTTTACTCCGTGCGCTCCCGATACAGTCACTTTTCTGCCGACGAGAAGTCTGATGTCCGACAGACCTATCGGAGCTATGCGCAGCGTACCTCCTTCGTCTGCGGATTTTATCATAAATCCGACCTCGTCCATGTGCGCCTGAATCATCAGCTTTGAGGAATTCGGAGCGTTATCTTTTCCGCATATTTTTGCAATAACCGAGCCGTCGGGCGTTACGGTACATTCATCTGCAAAATTTTTTATATAACCGAGTATAATTTCTGCCGCTTTGTCTTCAAAGCCTGACGGAGCAAAAGCTTCGGACAGAGCTTTAAGCAGAATTATATCTTCGTCCGTATTTATATTACAGTTCAATTTTTCAAGTCTCCTGTTAGCTTGAATTTTCAATTTTTCAGCCTTTCGGCAAGAGCTGCGTTTGTCAAAACAGATTCAATAATTTCACAAAAGCTTTTGATGTCGGCAGTACTGATACATTCTGCGGCAGTGTGCATTCCCGCAAGCGGCAGGCTGAGTACTGCGCACGGGATTCCCTCTCCCGCATTATAAAGCAGTGTTGCGTTTGTACCGGTGCTTAAAGCTTCGACAATGGGAGAGAGCGGGATATCATTTTCCTGTGCAGTTTGGATTATTTCGTTAGTCAAAGCTCTGTCCGTTACGGCAGACAGAGACGTCATAGCTCCGTGACCGAGAGGTGAGCTTTCGTCCTCAGGCACTCCGGGAGCTGCGGCAAAATTCACATCTGTGACTATCGCCGCGGCAGGCTTGATATTTTTTCCCACAACAGCCGCGCCGCCTCCTCCGACCTCCTCTCGTGAAGAAAGAGAGAGACATATGTTAAAAGCGAGCTTTTCTTGCGGGGTTGACATTATCGTGCAGACAAGAGCCGCGGCGCACGCTTTATCGTCAAACGAAGCGCCGACAATTCTTTCATTCATTAGATGTGTAATATTTGATCTGTACGTTACGCTGTCGCCGACTGAGACAAGTTTTTTTATTTCATCCTTGCTATAGCCTGTGTCGATACAGAATTTTTCGATCGGAATATTTCCAATACTGCTCATTTCGCAGGTCATAATGCCGCAAAGCTTTTCGCGGCCGTGCACCGTAACGTGTGAAAACGGAAGAATATTTGTATCAATTCCTCCAATCGGAGCTACCGAAATCTGTCCGTCGTCCGCAATTCCCGATACCGAAAATCCGACAGTATCAAAGTGTGCGTCAAGCATTACGGTCGGCGCATTTTTGTCAGGCGCATGTTTATAAAACAGCATATTTCCTACACTGTCCTGTTCTGACGCGTCAAAATACCCGCCGATAAGCTCTCTCAGCTCATCATACGCTGACTTTTCAAAGCCTGAGACTGACATGATCTCAGTCATGTCGTTCAAAAGCTCGGTATATTTTTTTATATCGACCATAAATTGCTCCGTTTTCTGAGATTTTTTATTTTTCAGCTATGATATTGTGTACTGTTTCTGTAAATCTTTCTCCGCGTACTTCAAAATTCGGGAAAGCATCAAAGCTTGCAAAAGCGGGAGAAAGCAGCACCGTATCGCCTTTTTGAGCAAGAGAAGCCGCAAGTCTTACAGCTGATACAAAATCAGCTTCAACACGAATTTCGGGCGAGGTATCACAGAGCAGAGGAGACGCGGTAAGCGCCTCTTTTACTTTGTCTTTCGTATCTCCCGTCAGTACGACGGCTTTTAGTATCTTTTCGGAAAGAAGAGTTTCCGCAAGCGGCCCTGTCGGAATATTTTTGTCGTATCCTCCGCATATTATAATGACAGGGCGATCGGGAGATGTGTCGCGGAGAGCTGATATTGCAGCCGCCGTGCGCGTGGGCGATGAGTCGATTGAGCTGTTGTAGTATCTTATATCGTCTTTTTCGGCGACAAACTCCAGTCGGTGATGAACGCCGCCGAATGAGGTCGCCACAGCTTTGATGCGTTCTGCTGTCGTATATTCCCATGCCGCACCGATCGCAGCCATGTAGTTTGCGATGTTGTGTTTTCCGGGAAGCTTTATGTCTGTTACTTTTAATATTTGTTTCAGCGCTCCGTCGGATTCACGCGAGAACACTGCGCCGTCTTTTACATAGAGCGTTCTTTCTGCGCCCGCGCACTCTGACACTGTCATGGGAGATAGTGAAAACCACGTGACGGGAGTCTTGCCTTCAGTTATAAGTCGCTCTCCGAGCATTCTTGTTATGTCGTTTTCATAGTTGAGCACGGCGCGACCCGCATGACGTAATATGCGCTCTTTTGCCGCGATATATTCATCCATTCCCGTATGCCAATTGAGGTGATTCGGTGTAATATTTGTAATAACGGCGGATTTTACGGGAGCGTCAAAGTTCATGAGCTGAAAGCTGGACAGTTCGACTGCCGCAAGGTCGTTTTCATTCATTTTTTCAGTTTTATGATAAAGCGGCTCGCCGATGTTGCCGCCGAGATATGCTTTCCCGCCGTTTTTCGGCGTCAGAAGCTTTGATAAAATTGTTGTAGTCGTACTTTTTCCGTCGCTTCCCGTGACAGCAAATACTGGACACGGCGCGTTATGTGAAAAAAGCTCCATTTCGCATACGATTACCGCTCCGCGATTTGCAGCATCAGCCAGAGGTGCTGTATCAGGTCTGATTCCGGGAGAGCGGATAATTACGTCCTCGTCAAGAGAGTCAAGATATCCGTCTCCTGTGATAAGCTCTGCTCCGAGACTGCGTATCTCATCAGCACGCGCTCCAAGCTCCGAGACTGATTTCTTATCTCTTACGGATATGTCGTTTGTGTAATTTTTGATGTATTTGATAAGCGGCATATTTGATACGCCGGCTCCGATTAGAGTGACTTTAGCTCCGCTCAGAAGCTCCTTGGTTTTGTATGTCATTTTTCTGTGCCTTTCGTATAAGCGTTTTCATAACTTATTTTCAGTATTATTTTCGGGGTACGCTATTATTATATTTTCCGTATTGCGCGGCTGTTAATCGCATTTCAATTTAAGGAGCATTTGAACTCGGCTCATCATAGTTAGTTTAAACAAATATTTCTTTATCCAAGATGATGGTCGTGGTGAAACGGTAATAAAGATTACATGTACATTGACATGCGGATATGCAGCCTTTCGTCGGAGCTTTTTAATTATCGAAAATACTGTCTGTAACAGAATGACCGCACGCGCTCGGATTTATGCCGATACAACGTGCGGCCATGCCGGCAGCTTGTCTGTGTTTATTTTTATCGTAAAATATTATTTGCCTTCAAACACGCCTGTCATAAGGATACCGCCGTCTCCGTCAGCCCATGTATCATAGGGGCATACGAATGTTTTGCCGACTGACATTGCTACATGAACTCCGGCAGAGCCTGCGTTGAAGCCGCTTCTTCCGCTCGTGCCCACTTTGTCGCCTCGCTCAACCTTATCGCCGACCGAGACTGAAGTCTCTCCCATATTCCAATACCAAGTTTTAAGTCCGTAGCCGTGGTCGATAACAACTATCTGACCTGTGTAGGTCATATTGCCGGAATATACTACCGTGCCTGCGTTTGCCGCTGTGATGCTCAGTCCGGCACCGTACATATAGTCAACTCCGAGGTTGACATATGAGTTTTTCGGATCATTGTTTATTATGATATTCCGTCCGAAGCCGCGGGCAAGCATTGCTCCGTCTCCGACTCCCGTTCCGAAATATCCCTCGAACAGACGTGTGTCCGATGTCTCGGAGGAGAGGCTTTCAACAAGAGCGTCAAAGTCTGCTCGTGCAGAGTCGGTATACGCAGAAAGCATTTCAGCTGTTGCCGTTATATATGCGGGCGACCGCTTTGCTTCCGTTATTTCAAGATTAAGCTCTTGCTTTGAGCCGCCGTATGAGAGTGTAAACACATATTTTCCGGCTTCGGTATCTGCCGGGATCGGAAGAAGAGCCTGCGCATATTCACCGTCAAGATAAAATTTTGGTTCAGTATCAAGTGCAGGTTCGCTTTTAAACACTATTTTTGAAGGATCTGCAATTCTGTTTGCCGAAATTGCAAGAATTCCGCCCTGCGCCACGGACGGCTTGAGCGCATAAAATGATGCGGAAGCGGTAACCGTTGCACCGAACTTGTAGGTGCGTTCTCCGTAATAGTCACGAGCGGCATCTTCATACCACTTAGCGTCCATTTCAACGGTAATGTCCGAGTCCTCTTCAATATGAAGCGAAGGAAGACTGTCGGAAGTATCGTCAAACAAGACCACTCCGTCAGCGCTTGTGACCTTAATACTGCAAAGGTCGGGTTTTATATCAAATTCAGCAGAAAGACCGCCCGAAATGTTGAAGCTTTGTTCTTCCGCGGCGATGTACTGTGCGGTGTCTGCCTCAGTATATGCACCCGAAAAGTTTCTGTAGCTCCATGAAGCTGTAGACGGCATAGGTGAAAATTCACCCGACAGTGTAAGTACAGGTTGAGCAGATCCTGAGTACAGACATTCCGTATATTTTGTGCTGAGAAGCGCCGCTGCATCTGTTTCGGTCAGCTGATACGGTGCGCCGTCAGCCGAGACGAGATAGCACAGAGACGGATCTGTCGAAATATAATATTTGCAGCTTTCGCTTTTTACCGCAGTATTCATTGTAACGCAGAAAGGCTTCTGTTCTGATACTGAGTCGGGCAAAGCCGCGATTTTTACAGCTTTTGAATTTATATCAAGAAAAAAAGACACGGCTTCTTCAAGTTCTTCAATGTTTTTATCTCTTTCGATGACTTTAGAGATGCCGTTTATATCGTCGATTTTTATAGATACGACGTTTTTGCTTCCTGTCGGAGCATTCTTTTCATCGAGATAGCTTTTAACCGCGATGATTGATGGAAGAATAAGGATTATTGCGGCGATCAGATAAATAAATCTTTTTTTCATATCATGTCTCCGTTCTGTCATTGTTATTTGTATATTAATTGCCGTAAACCGCACAGATATTTATGGCTGTATGAAGACGGCGGCTTGTCCGCCGTCAATAAAAATCTCAGTATGAATTGTCATGTCGCAATTTGGCACATTGGTATTGCTGTTTTTATTATACCATGAAGCAAAAATGCTTGCTTACAAGGGTATTTTTGCGAAACCGTCAATAACGCAGGCATGCAAGACACGCGGAGACGCAAGTCTCCATAGCTTGAGAAACAAGCTTTCCTGCGTATATTATACCATAGCCTATACGGCAAAATCAAGTTAATTTTCGGAGAAGCTTTTGAGATCCGATATGTCGCTTCGCGAGAGCTTGTAATCCTTTACAGGTTGTTCTGCATAATGAATATATTGACAACCGAGTTTGCCGCCGTTCTTTTTTGCCTTTTCTTTCAGGCTTTCGTATCTGGCAAGCGTTCCGCTTAGATTTTTGTCTGATATCTCTTCGGTGTTATCAGATTTTTTCGCCTCAGCACTTTCCATGACTACCAGCAGATCATAATTATTCATTTTTTCTTCGGTAAGCTCGATATCTTCAAAAATAAGCTTTCTGAAGCTGTATAATCCGTATTTTGTTTTTGTTTCGACTGACACAGGCTCATAATAATTACCGTCGGAGTAGAATTTTATCTCATCTTCCTCAGCGTCGGCGGAGGATTCGCTTTCTTTGTCGGCTTCGTGCTCAAACAGCGTAAAGCTAAGCTGTTCTTCGTTTTCTATATCAATTCCGTCAAGAGATCTGTTGTTATATCTGACTGTTACCTGAAGCTCGCCCGTTTCTTCAACATAATACATTGAGTATGCACAGAAAAGCCCCGACGATGATATTTTGTCCTTGAGTTTCAGCGTGCGTACGGTAAGATCTCCCTTTTCGGCATAAGCCGAAGCAGATTTTTCTGTAATTTTGAAGTCGTCAAAGGCGCTTTTATCCTGCATTATCCCGATTCTGACTATTATAAGTCCTATTATTATAAGGAGAATTGCGGTGAAAAATATTTTCAAGGCTTTCTTCATCGGTTGACCCCGTACCTTTCTGCGTTTATATGTGTTTTATCCGTCCTGTCTTGTGAACTATTCCGTCTTTTCGAGTCGTGAGATAAAAAAGCTTTTCATAGTCTCGTCAAGTTCGCATATTATTCCGTAAATATCAGCGCCGTCATCGAAGATCAGTGCAGTACAGGACGGCTTTATCATTGAAACAGTGTAGTTATACATTTTTATCCCGCTGTATTTTTCTCTCAATACCTTTGTGCTCTCAGAGCCTTTGTAATCGCAAAGCTCTGTCAGCTTGTCAAGGCTGAGCAGACATTCAAGCGCACCTTCCCGCTTTCCCTGCGCGCGTTTTACCGCAAAGTCAAGCGTATTCGACGGCATTGACAGAATATCATCTCCGTATAAGTCGGCTTCGTTTTCGCTTCGCGGTCTTATAAAGTATGTAATATATGTAAATCTGTAGCGTATCAGTATATATACTGCGGCAATAATGCAAACAAATGTAATCATTTGCAGGGGAATTGCAGGCGTGATGCCTGACACTGAAAAAATATATGTTATGACCGCAAGAGCAATCAACACAGCAGTAACAATGCCTGTCTGCCGCGTCTGCGGCTTCGGTGAATATTTCATACCGCGTCGCCTTCCTTATATTTGTGTAAGGTGAAAAATATCCGTGTAAAAAGGCAGACCGTCGCATCATTGCCTGACGCCACGGTCTTTTTCTCATGCTTCTTCTTTTTTAAGAATGTCCTGACCCTTGTAATATCCGCATACTTTGCATACACGGTGTGCAAGGATGTACTCGCCGCAATGAGAGCACTTTACCATACCAGGCATATCGAGTTTCCAAACATTTGAACGTCTCTTATCTCTGCGTGCCTTGGAAGTTTTTCTCTTCGGTACAGCCATGACTACACCTCCTTAAGGTACATTTTTGTTCACTTGAATATCATGTCAAATACCATTATACAACATTTATTCTGATTTATCAAGTAGTTTTTGCAAAATTGCGAGTCTCGGATCAATTTCTTTTTTTGTTTCGCAGCCTTGATGCTCCGCTGAGAGCTTTTTTCCGCATACGGGGCACAGCCCGCGGCAGTCTTCACTGCATAAATGACGGAAAGGGAGCTCAAGTGCTGCCGCTTCTGAAATATCCTCCGTTATGTCGATCTTTCCTCCGTCCACATAGATGAGGTCGTCGGTCACGCCGTCCCATTCTTCCTCATCCTCCGTTATCATTCTCTCTCTCGCTTCGGGAGATGCGGCTGCTGATACGACTCTGTCGAGCGGAAAACACAGTGTATACTCTGTTTCGTCAAGACATCTGTCGCATTCAGCAGTGTATTTTACGGTGACGTCGGCGTGAAGCGACATATATCCTCCCGTTTCCGACACCGTGCCCGAGACGCAAACTCCCCTTTCCTGTAGTTTAACGGATCCGGGAAGCATTTCCGCAAGGCTTTTGCAGTCCTCGGGAGATGCTGTATATTCAAAATTTATCGAGCTGAATCTACCGTTCATCAGTTCGGTTACGTCAATTTTCATGTCAGATGCTCCTTTCTCGGTAAAAGACGATGTGAGACAAAAATATCTCTCCTCATATTATAAAATAATATAAGTCATGTGTCAACAATTTATTATGTGTTTTATACTTCCGCATTATCTTAAAGCTATTGACAATAAATTCGTGACTATTGTATAATTACAGCAAAGAATGTTGAAGAACGCCCCGACATTGGAATGTCGTGACATTAGAATGTCGGCGCGGAGGTGAATTTTGAAGTGTGATGAAAGATTTTCGAGAGAAACGCTGCTTATAGGCGAAGAGGGGCTTGAAAGACTTGCGTCTTCTGCCGTTATCGTGTTCGGAGCGGGAGGAGTGGGCGGTTATGCCATAGAAGCCTTAGCGCGAGCAGGTGTCGGCAGAATAGATATTGCAGATCCCGATACGATATCACTAAGTAATATAAACCGTCAGATTTTAGCTCTCGAAGAAACGGTAGGGCAGAGCAAAGCGAGCCTTGCAGCTTCTCGGATAAAAAGCATAAATCCGTTGTGCGATGCGCGCCCTTATGAGCTTTTTTATTCACGGCAGGAGCAGGGAGAGATTGATCTCGTCGATTATGATTATATAATAGACGCGATAGACACGGTTTCTTCAAAGCTGTTTCTGATAGAAGAAGCCGCGCGGCTCGGAGTACCGATAATCTGCTCTATGGGAACGGGGAACAAGCTTGATCCGACAAGGCTTACCGTGTCGGATATATATAAGACGAATACCTGCCCGCTGGCGGCTGTGATTCGCCGTGAGTGCAGAAAAAGGAATATAAAAAAACTAAAAGTCATATGGTCTGACGAGCAGCCGCTGAAAGCCACAGCTTCATCTGCAGGCGGCAGACATGCTCCCGGAAGTATATCCTTTGTTCCTCCTGTTGCAGGAATGATAGCCGCAGGCGAGGTAATACGGAATATTGCCGCAGGACTTGCGAAAAAATAAATTTGAGAAAGCAGGATAAGTCAGAATGATAGTTAATTTTAAACCGACTCAAGGTGAATCAGTTTCACTTATGGGAGAGAAAACAAAGCTTTTTTTTGATATCTATGATGAATGCCGTAAATATCCGAAAGAGATGTCAGCTGATGCTCCGTGGAGTCTTATCTCTCTTGACAAAGATGTGTCTTTCCCGAAGCCTGTAACCTTTTCGTGGATATGCGATATTCCTCGCGATCAGCTTGATATAGTTCTTCATATTGCGGAAACGAAAGATTTCAGATCCGAGATGACGGTTATGGCAGGAGTAGCAACGTCATGCGAAAAATATAATCTAAAAACAGGGACGCGATATTATTGGTATGCTGAAAACCGCGGAGAGCAAAATGCAAAAAGCGCTGTCACTTCATTTGTAACCGCAGACGAATTTCCGAGAATGATATATCTTGATAAAATGGGGACAAATGTGCGCGATGCGGGAGGACTTGTCAATATGGACGGCAAACGCATTCGTCAGGGACTGTTGTATCGCGGCGGTTCGATAGACAAGGCGCGGACGCTAACAGACGAGGGATTTAGAACCTTAACGGAGGAGCTTGGAGTAAAGCTTGATATTGACCTCAGGGGGACTGATTATGTGGATCGTCCTTTGCCTGTACGCGATGAGCGCGCTATGTCAATGGACTACATATTTGTATATGCAGGAGGATATGACGGCGCTATCGATAATAAAGAACAGTGCGAGGAGTGCCGACGCGTCTTTGAGAAGCTATGCGACAGATCGAACTATCCTGCGTATGTGCACTGCCATTCGGGCATGGACAGAACGGGAACGATTCTGTTTTTGCTCGGACTTATTTTGAGAATAGACATGGAGACGCTTATGCTTGACTATGAGCTGTCAGCCCTCAGCTGTGACGGCTGGGAAGACAGAAGCAGAGAATGGCTGAGTGAGAGAACTGTTGATTCTCTGCGGCGGGTTGCTCCCGAATGCGTCGATATATACCGCCTGTGCGAAATATACTTTGAAAAGTGTCTTGGACTTCCTGATGCGATCATAAAGCTTCGTGAGATATTCTTAGAGGAATGAAAACAGGGCTTTATGCTGCAAGGCACAGAAGAATATTTATAGAGGGTTGAAAAGGCAAAGCTGTACGCCTTCAAATTCCGAAAAATCTATTCATAGATTGATATACCCGAAAACATATATGAATGCAGTAAATTAATCTTGTTTTGGCGGAAATAAAAATGATTGAAAATTTTACACCTGAATTCGGTGAATCTGTTTCACTTAGAAATTCACGAACAGATTTGTTTTTGAAGATGTATGGGAAGTGTAAGAAAGATGTCTTGGGGAAATATGCCGCTGCGGATGCGCCGTGGACTCATATCTCTCCGAGAACCGATGAAAAATCACGTCCCGAACCAGTTACATTTTCGTGGATATGCGATATTCCGAGAGAAAAGCTTAATATAGTATTGCATATATCAAAAACGCCTGATTTTAAAAATGAAATTACAGCAGAGATCGGCGCTCTTACGGCTTTTGCACGGTATAATCTCGAAGTCGGACAAAAGTATTATTGGTATGTTGAAAACCTCGGGGAAATATGCGAAAAGAGCGGGGTAACATCATTTGTAACTTCAGACGAGTATCCGAGAATGATATACGTTGACGGCGGAGGCACAAATGTGCGCGATCTCGGAGGAATAACAAATATTGACGGTGTGCGCGTTCGTCAGGGACTTTTATACCGCGGTGCGTCGATCGATTATAACCGTTCTCTTTCCGATGAAGGCTTTCGTGTTTTGAGGGAAGACCTCGGCGTGAAAACGGATCTTGATTTGCGATTGGGTGATTTCAGTGATGAAGATCCGCTTATCCGTGATGAGCGTGAATCGTGGCTTGAAAGGTGTTTTGTACGCGGTTCGGGATACGGAATGGCTGCAACAGATTCTAAAGCCTATGCCGATATGGCGGAATTATTCGGATTTATGTGCCGACCCGAAATATATCCTGCATATTTGCATTGCCGGTCGGGTATAGACAGAACGGGAACTGTCATGTATCTTTTGGGACTTATACTGAGAATTGATGAAGAAAAGCTTTTGCTTGATTATGAAATTTCGGTATTAGGCTATGACGGATGGCACGAACGCCGTCGCGAGCTGCTGACGGAAGAATTTATCGGAAATTTGCGACCTCTCGGAGATGACGGCGACGATGTTTACAGGCTTGCCGAAATATACTTTGAAAAGTGTCTCGGACTTCCTGATGCGCTCATAAAGCTTCGTGAGATATTTTTAGATGAATGAGGACGAGATTTTATGAGCGCAAAGCTGCGAGAGACATTCATAGAGTGGTGAAAAACCAAGGCTTTATGCCCGCAAAGCTCAGAAAAATCTTTCTTGAACAGGAATAATCTACAAAACATATATGAATACAAATATTAGTGCACAACAGAATAAAAGCGAAGAAGCAAATCAGCCGGCAGGCGGTCGTACAAAAGAAAAAAGAGTATTTACAGCGTCTGATAATGCGGTGAGAAGTATTCTTAAAAAATACCGAAAAGATATCTGGACGCCGTTCATGTCGGCGATTAAGCAGTATGAGCTTATATCGACGGGCGACCGAATCGCGGTTTGTATGTCGGGAGGCAAGGATTCGGCGTTGCTTGCGGTGCTGATGAAGCAGCTGCACTCTCACAGCGACGTTCCGTTTGATGTGGAATATATCGTTATGGATCCCGGGTATTCTCCGAAGAACCGTGAGCAGATAATAAAAAATGCGGAGACACTTGAAATTCCGATAAAAATATTCGATACGGATATTTTCGGGGTGACGGAGAATCAGACAGACGGCTCACCGTGTTACCTCTGTGCGAGAATGCGCAGGGGACATCTGTACAGCTATGCCGAAAGCCTCGGATGTAATAAGATCGCGCTCGGACACCATTTTTCCGATGTTATTGAAACAACGCTTATGGGAATGCTGTGGGGTTCGCAGATACAGGGTATGCTTCCGCGCCTGAGAAGCACGAATTACAAAGGTATGGAGCTGATTCGTCCGCTTTACAAGATTCATGAGGACAGCATCATCGCATGGGCGAGGTACAACAGCCTTGAATTTCTCGGATGTGCGTGCGCTATGACGGAGAGCGCGGCGGTAGATGAGAGCAAGTCAAAGCGGCGTGAGATAAAATCTCTGATACGCCGCCTGCGCGACGAGGGAAACGTCGATATTGAAAAGAATATATTCAACAGCATTCACAGAGCGAATATAGACACGCTTGTCGGGTACAAGCTTGACGGTGTGGAGCACAGCTTTCTTGAGAGATTTGAGTAATGCTGTCTCTAACATCTTATAAGGGCAAAAGCAAGGAAAGAAAAAGTATAACAGATTGTAACAATCAAGAAATTGCCGGCTACATACAAAGATGCATAGCACAATGATGTATTAGGTTAAAGGAGAATGGTCATGCAGCTATTATACGGTGTTCCTGAAGATATTGAAAATTGGATGGAGTTTGTGAGTCAGATAAGTTGGAATTTTCCCGGTTTGGAGACGCAGGAGAAACTGGACGAGTACAAAGCTACAGTTCTCAAGTTCATGGACAAGCGACAAGCTATCTGCGTAAAGGTCGGCGGCGAGATCGCAGGTGTTATGCTTTTCTCCGGAGGACATAATATGATTTGCTGCCTTGGTGTCTCTCCCGATTACCGCCGTCGCGGCATCGCTTCGATGCTTATGAACGAAGCTCTTCAAAATCTGGATCGAACAAGAGAGATTTCAGTATGCACTTTTCGGGACAATGATGAGAAAGGCATTGCACCGAGAGCATTTTATGAAAAGTATGGATTCATCGAAGGTGCACTTGTTGAAGCTATGGGTTACCCAAATCAGAAATATATCCTTCCCCCCACTGATTCTGTAACAGATTTATGACGCGCTTAAGATCACTGTAAAAGTCCGTGAGCGCACATGGATGATAAGCAAGTTTTCAACTATACAGAAACGCTTGCAGAGTTACTGCAACACTTTGTTGGCGCACGGAAGAATGGAAGGAATTGAATATGATAGTAAAGACGATTGAAATTCACGGTGCAAACGCACATAAGACCTTTTCCAAAACGCGTGTGGGATGCAGAGGTATTGTGATAAAAGATTCCCGTATGCTTATTTCACACGAGGTAAACGCCGATTATTTTTTAATTCCGGGCGGTGGTTTAGAAGAAAATGAAACACTCGAGGAATGCTGTGTTCGTGAGGTCTGCGAAGAAACAGGGTATATTGTAAAAATTATTTGCCATTTCCTCACAATGAACGAATACTACGAAGAGTATAAATATGTAAGCCATTATTTCACCTGTGATATTATCGGGAAATCAGAACAGAACTTGACAGCAAATGAAAGAAAACGAGGTCTGATTCCCGAGTGGATAGATCCGAATAAAATGCTTGAAATATACTCGAAACATAATGACTTTGCGACAACCAATGAAGAAAAGCGCGGAGCATATTTGCGGGAGTATACTGCGTTGACGAATTATTTAGAAATATTAAAATCATGAAATGAACGGTCTAAGCATTGCCAATTATAACGGCTTGTCTACTGTTCTTTGCAAGGAATGATGGACGCTGAGTATAAGCTATAGGTTTGTGTGAGGGGGATTTCGATCTCAAACGCCTGTTTCGGATAGTATGGACAAGTAAAATATATAAGATTTAAGATTTAACAGGCGAAATACCTTGAAAACGCAGAGTTTTCAGAGGGTGGCTAAGATAAATCGGGATTTGGTGGAGTGTCATTCATAGCGCACTTAAAAGATTTATGAGGAGCTTTAAATGAAAATAGAGAACAATATTCTAAAATATTATTTGAGAAATGTTTATTTTATAATCGGCACAGCTTATGCAGGAAAATCTACTATGGTCAAAATACTGTCGGAAAAATACGATATGATCTGTTGCGGTGAAAACTATCATTGTGCTGTATCGGACATTGTTGCAGTTCCTGATATTCAACCGGATCTATGTTACACGAAAAATATAACGGATTGGAAGGAGTTTGTTACTCGTGCACCGGAAGAATATGAACGCTGGATATATAGCGTAGGAAGAGAAGCGGCGGAATTTGAGATTGCTGAGCTTCTTTCACTTCCAAAAGACAAAAAAATAATTGTAGATACCAATATTCCCATTGATGTTTTAAAGGAAATTTCAGATTATCACCATGTTGCAGTTATGCTTTCTCCGCAGTCTATGAGTATTGAGCGTTTCTTTGAACGTAGTGATCCGGAGAAACAATTTATTCTCAGTATAATTGACAGTTGCAATGATTCGGAAAGCGTTATGGAAAACTATAAAAAAGCATTAGCCTTAGTTAACAGTCAGGAACATTATGATGAGTATGCAAATAGCGGTTTTTTACGCTTGTGCGTGAAGATGATGGAAAAGATACTCGTGAATATGTGTGTGAACTTCTGGCAAAGCATTTTAAGTTGATTTGATAAATTCATGAAATAGAGGCATGGACTCATAATTCCGCCCCTTGCTAAAACTTATATACTTTTCAAACTGGGGCAGAGACTCACTAATTTCCCCTCTAAAGTTTCTTTGCTTCTTTCTTTTCAAAGAAAGAAGCGTATCTCCTATACAATTACGAAAGGAAGGTCGCATGGTTAAATTTATTTTCGGCAGAGCCGGCAGCGGCAAAAGCGAATATATAATCCGTGAAATAGCACGTCTCACATCAGAGGGAAAGCGCTCGTGCCTTATTGTGCCCGAACCGCAGACCGTTTGTGCCGAGACAAGACTTGCAAGGTCGCTTCCGCCGTCCGCGGCACTTCTGACTGAAGCTACCAATTTTACGAGACTTTCGGACAGCGTGTCGCGCAAAGTCGGAAATCTTTCATACACGAAGCTTACAAAGGGAGGTAAGATGCTTGCGCTGTGGCGAGCTATGATCTCCGTTTTCGGGGGCCTTACGGAGCTGAGCCGTATTTCGGCAGGAGATGAAACACGCCTGATACCTGTGATCTTTGCTGCAAGACGTGAGCTTGAGGTCGCAGGCGTATCCCCCGAGACTCTTGCCCGTGCCGCCGATGAACTGAGTGAGGGTGGAGAAGACAGCGCTTTTGCAGGACGCGTATCGGATCTGGCTCTTGTCTGCGCGGCTTACGACAGCCTGACGCGCGACGAACTTGGGGGGGCGGCGACTCCTGCGGAAAGACTTGCTGAATTTGCCGCAAGATCGGAATATTTTAAAGATACCTCGGTTTTTCTTGATTCGTTTTATTCGCTGACAGGAGCGCAGTATACAGCGCTTGCCGAAATTATACGGTGTGCCGACAGCGTCACTGTCACAATTCCCATGGAAAGCCGAAATTCAGACGGAATTCACCTTGCCGCTCCGCGTAAATTTTATGAATCGGTTTTATCTGCCGCGCTCAGATTCGGAGACGGCAAACCCGAGATCATAAACTTGAACGGCAACCGCAGAGCGTCAAGTGCGGAGCTTTATCTGACAGAAAAATACCTGTGGGATTATTCCTTTGACAGAAGCAGAGCAGAGAAGCCGACACTTCCCGTAAAGGAAGATTCGGTCAGGGTGATCTCTGTGTCCGACAGATATGAGGAGGCAGAAGCCGCAGCGGCTTTTTCGGCGAAATTTGTCAGAGAGGGCGGGAGATATTCAGATATTGCTATCGTTGCATCTGATATTTCCGTCTATCGCGGAATTTTAGACACAGCTTTGAAAAAACACGGTATACCGTGCTTTATATCTGAATCATCACTCATCGCATCGTCTCCTGCCGTGAGGCTGATTCTTTCTCTGTTAAAGCTTCCCGGAAGATGGAGACGAGAGGACGTGACAGCTATTGTCAAAACGGGACTTACGAAGCTTAGCGACGCGGAAGCATGCGCCCTTGAAACATATACGGAAGCGTGGAATATTCGAGGCGAGACGATGTTTGGCATGGAATGGACCATGAATCCCGACGGATACCGCGAGGAGATGTCAGACAGGGCGAGGGAAACCCTTTCCCTTGCAAACTCAGCAAGAGAAAAGCTTGTTCCGGCTCTTGAACGGTTTACTTCATTATTTAATAGCGGTGAAGCGGTTTTGCGAGACGTGTGTACAGAGCTTGTCGATTTTGCAGACCGCGAGGGAATATATACGGCGATTCTCAGACGTGCGGATAAGCTTGAGCAGTCGGGCAGAGCAGACGACGCGGAGCGTGAGCGGCTCGTATGGCGCAGTATCTGCGAGGCATTTGATATTATGACGGATATCGCGGGAGACGTGAGTACTACTGCGGCGGGAGCAGGGTCATTGTTCAGATATGCGATATCCGACGCTGATACGGGCGCTATACCGACGGGGGTTGATGAAGTAACACTTGTCAGCGCAGCGGGACTTCGCACGGACGGCGTTCGCCATGTGATCTTGCTCGGAGCTGCAGCGGGAGAATTTCCCGCAGTGCTGCAGGCCGATAATTATTTTACATCAGAGGACAGGGAGAAGCTTGCATGTCTCGGGGTAAGCCTTGGCGAGAGCACGCCTGTCAGAGCTTCGGAGGAGCTGTTCCGCTTTTACAGAGCGGCGGCACAGGCGTCGGAAACGCTGACTGTGCTGGTGCCTCAAACAACAGAAGGCGCATCGCGCAGAATTTCAGATGGTGCGGCGCGTATTCTTGATATCTTGGGAAGAAATGCGCCGGAGCCGTACCGAACTCTTCCGACAGAAGAGCGTATATTTGATAAAGCTTCGCTTGACTCTTACTTAAATTCAGCGGATGACGCAGAGCTTCGCGCTCTGAGACGCGAGCTTTTCGGAGAATCTGAGATGCGTGCTCAGTCGAATACCGAAAACATTACGAGCGCTGTTGCCTCAGCGCTTTTCGGAGAACGTATGAGTCTTACTCAGTCGAGAATAGATACATATGTTAAGTGCCCGATGTCGTATTATTGCAGATATGTTTTAAAGCTTTCCGAGGACAGGCGGGCTGAAATCTCAGCGCCTGATATCGGGACGTTTGTTCATGCGATACTTGAAAGATTTTTTGATGAGACTTCGCGCAGGGATACTCCTGTATCAGCCGCAGAAGCAGATGAGATATGTGCGCGCTTGACTGAAGAATATGTAAAAGCTCTGTTCGGTCATGAGCTGACCGACGAGCGCGACGGACGCATGAAATATCTGTTTGTCCGTCTGCGCCGACAGGTAACGCTGTTTGTCCGTGCGATAATGGAGGAAGCAGAGCAGAGCCGATTTGAAGAATATGCGGCGGAAACGTCTTTGGGAGACGCGGATTGCGAGAAATCACCACCGTCTATCACGTTTGAAACAGACGGCGGCGCGCGCGTCTCTCTCTATGGTAGGATAGACAGGCTCGATGTGTACCGCAGGGACGGGGAGACATTTATACGTGTTGTGGACTATAAGACAGGACACGCTTCGTTTTCATATGAAGATGTGAAGCTCGGATTAAGCGTGCAGCTTTTGCTGTATCTGTTTGCGGCGTGGAAATCGGGCGGATCAAGTTTTGAAAAGAATATAGCGGGGGATACAAAGCTGCTGCCGGCAGGAGCTCTTTATTGCAGCGTGGCTCCGGGCGAGCTTTCCTCGGAAGTTCCTCTGAGCGCGGAGGAAGCGGCAGAGAGAGTAATAAAATCAATCACGCGGAGCGGGATTGTATCTGACGACGTTGATGTACTTGACGCGATGGAGAGCGGAGTTCAGGGTAAATTTATCCCGATAAAGCTGAAAGCAGACGGAACGCCGAAAAAATGCGCATCTTTGGCTTCTCTTGAAAGATTCGGAGAGATGTACAGGGAGCTTGAACATACGGTTTGCCGCATAGCCGATGAAATGAGAAGCGGATATTCTGAGGCAAAGCCGCTTGAGAGGCACGGACGTGTTCCGTGCGAGTGGTGCAAAATGAAACCGATATGCAGGAGAGAGGAAAAATAAGCAAAGCTCTCCGGGGTGTACGTACAGTATAAATTGAAGCCGCGATATATGCGGAGAAGGTAAAAGGCATGGCAGATGTAAAATGGACAGCCGCGCAGAGAGACGCTATTGACAGCGGCGGAAATATTCTTGTGTCTGCGGCGGCAGGCTCGGGAAAGACCGCAACTCTCAGCGCAAAAATATTAAAACTTTTGTCAGATCCTGCGACTAAAGCCGATTTGTCCGAATTTTTGATAGTCACATATACGACGGCGGCGGCAGGAGAGCTGCGCGAGAAGATCGGACACGCACTGTCGGACGCAGTATTACGCGACAGTTCACTTGCAAAACATATAAGTGCGCTTGACGTTGCCGATATATGCACGATACACAGCTTTTGCTTTAAGCTGCTGCGCGCAAACTTCACCTCCCTCGGACTTGCGCCCGATTTTTCGGTGGCTGATGAGGCAGAAGCGAAACTGTTGAAGGAACGAGCCGCGGCGGACGTTATCGATGATTTCATGCGCGGCAAGCTGAAAATGAATGATTCTCTTGCCTGTGATACAGTCAGCCTTGCCGATGCGCTTGGCAAAACAAAGGATTCATCGGGATTTGACACAGCAATAATTACGCTTTACGACAGGCTGCGTGCTCTCGGCTATGATGAAGAAGAACTTATTGTAAATGCACAGCGGCTTGAAACGGCGGCGGAGCTTGATTTTTTTGCTTCCCCTTGGGGAGAGGTCGTCAAAGCAGCAACCTTATCTGCGATCTCTCATTATGAAAAAATACTCGCTCCGATGATGAAACGGATGCGCGAATCGGAAGCTGTCATAAAAAAATATATGCCGTCGGCAGAATCCGTCAGCCGATTTATGTCTGAGTTGAGAAAAAATACGGAATACGGCGAATATGAAGCGGCAAGGCAGACTGTAAGCCGTGTCAAAGAGGCTGTCCTGCCTATCGCCGCTCTCAGAGGAGCTGAAAAAACCGATGCGGCGGAAGAATATAAAGCTTTAAAGGGTGAATTTATATCATGCTTTGACAGGCTTTATGAAAAATATTACGCTGCGACTCAGGTGCAGACGTCCGAAACCATGCTGCAAACGGCGGCGGGGCTTCGCGGGGCGGCGTGCGTAATTAAAGAATATGCAGCTTTGTATACGGAGCTGAAGAGGGAACGCTCTGTACTCGATTTTTCAGATCTTGAGCTGCTCTCACTGAAGCTTCTTGAAAATCCCGACGGTACTCCGAGCGCGGCGGCGCTCAATGCGGGAAAGAAGTATAAATACGTATTCATCGACGAATATCAGGATACAAACCGCGTGCAGGACAGAATCTTCCGCGCTGTCAGTACGGGCAGCTCAAAATTTTTCGTCGGGGATATAAAGCAAAGCATTTATCGATTCCGCGGTGCTGAACCGGAGGTGTTTTCCGAATACCGCAGGGCGTGGCCCGAAAACGGAGAGAGTAATACTCCCGACAGCGGCAGAAGCATATTTATGAGTGAGAACTTCAGGTGCGCCGAGCCGATAATCGATTTTGTAAATCACGTGTCGCGCCATATGTTTGCTTACGGAGGAATACCGTTTACCGAGCGGGACTGCCTTGTATACGGAGGAGTCAGCGCAGGAGATTTTCCTGTCGAGGTCTGTCTGTTCGGCAAGAAAAATGCAAAGAAGGAGGAATCCTCCGACGGAAGATGTGACGGCGATAAGGCTCTATCTCCCGAGGCGGAATACACTGCCGACCGAATAGAAGCCATGCTTCGCGACTCTTCATGCGGATATAAACCCTGTGATATAGCGATCCTTCTCAGAAGCGCAAATAAATACGGAACGATATATGAGGACGCTCTGAAAAGGCGAGGTATTCCTGTGCGGAGAGCCGGCGGTTCGTCTTTTGCGGACGAGAGCGAAGTCACGCTGACTCTCGATATACTGCGTGCGGCAGACAATCCTATGCGGGACATAAGCCTTGCGGGCGCTATGATGTCGTCGGTATTCGGTTTTTCGCTTGACGAGCTTGTCCGCATACGCATGAATGATTCGGAAACGCCGCTTTATACTTCCGTTTTAAGATGTGCCGACGGTGAGGGAGAGCTTGCAGAAAAATGTACCGTATTTATCGACAGACTCGGCAAGCTCAGAGCTTCCGAGCGCGGTATGGCGGCAGACAGATTTATTGAATATATGTATTCGGAGCTAAACTTGTTCTCGGCTCCCGAGGTCAGAGAAAAGCTTTGCGGTGAAGCTAATCTTCGTCTGCTTCATGACATGGCACGTTCTTATGAAAAAGGAGTTTACGGAGGTCTTTACGGCTTTCTAAGCTTTATTGATGAAAAGCTTGAGGGCGGCTCGCTTTCCGCAGACAGCGCATTGTCTTCAGATTCGCAGGCGGTAACAATTATCAGCATACATAAGTCAAAGGGACTTGAATTTCCCGTATGTTTTCTGTGCGAGTGCGGACATGAGAGAAATGAGAGCGATGAAAGGGGCAGACTTCTCCTATCCCGCGAGCTCGGTGTCGGCATGTTGCTGCCCGATCCGTCGGGACTGGTGCTCTGCGGTAATCCGGTGCGAAGCGCCATTGCCGCGCAGACGGCGCTCTGCGGCGCAAGAGAAGAAATGCGTGTGCTCTATGTAGCTTTGACGCGTGCGAGAGAGCGTCTTATCATAACCGCGCGATTTCCGCGGAGAAGCGTTGAAGCTGAGCTTGCGGATATAAGATACGGTGTCAAATATACTGATGAATATACCGTGACGCGTGCTAAGCGAATGATAGACCTGATTTTGCAGGCCGACGCTGTGATTGACGGCGGGATTTGCAAGCTGATACTTCCCGAGAGCGAGCGGAACGCGGCTGAAGAGATTGGAGAAAATGAAGAAAATATTATCCTGAGCGACGAAATCCTTTGTGTTAATGGGAACAGCTCGACAACATTCGGAAATCTCTCAGCAGATAAACTTGCACAAATACGTGACAGCATAGCTTTTGAGTATCCGTATAAGTATCTTGAGAATATTCCGTCTAAGTTTGCCGTGTCGGCTTTATATCCTGAACTTCTTGATGAACCGTACTCGGAGGAAGGCGTGACACCGTCGGTGCTGACAGACAGAACGGATAACTCAGATGAGCCGCTTGAACCTGAACAGCCGTCACAGGAAATGCCATATCCGAGGTTTATGAGCGGTACGACGGATACGGATCCTGCGGAAAGGGGAACTTCAACGCATGTAGTGTTGCAGTTTGCGGATTTTCCGTCTCTTAGCCGCAGTGTAAAAGACGAGCTTGACCGCCTTGTAAAAATCGGATTTATAACGGAACGCATGGCGTCTTTGGTTAATAAAAAACAGGTTGAACAGTTTGCGCGCAGCGATTTAATGGAAGAAATTATGAGCGCCGCAATGGTAAAACGTGAATTCAGATTCAACGTGCTGCTGCCTGCCGCGGATTTTACCGCCGATCCTGAGCTTCGGGAAAAGCTTTGTGAGGGCGGAGAGAGCATAACGGTGCAGGGAGTGTTCGACTGCGTATATGAGAGCAATGACGGAAGGCTTGTTCTTGTTGACTACAAAACGGATTCAATGAGTGCTTCAGAGCTTAGATCTCCCGAGCTTGGCGAGGAAAAGCTTAAGCGGCGTCACAGTATGCAGCTATCGTATTATGCGAAGGCTTGTCGTCTTATTTTCGGACGAAGACCTGATGAAATATATATTTATTCTTTGGCACTCGGACGGAAAATACCGCTGTCACAAGATGATTTGCAGTGTGAAATATAATATGAATACTTTATAGGGAGACTGAAAGGTCTCCTTTTAATTATAATATTATTGAGCTTTGAGAACAATGATTTTGTTTATTTATACCAAAAATATGCGGGTTAATTTGTGATTTATGACAATTGACATATGCAACGGGAATAATATATAATCTCAATATATACATATATGTATATATTTTGAGTTTTATTGAGGTGAAATAGTCATGACGTTCAGAAAAGTAATATCAGGCTCGCTTGCGGCTGCGATGCTTTGTGGAATACTTGTGTCGGGAGCTTCGGCGGAAAAAACGGCTGAAAATCTTCCGTTTACCGATATTTCGGAAAACGGATGGTATAATGAATATGTGGACTTTGTATATGATAACAGCATAATGAAAGGCGTATCGGATAATCGCTTTGCTCCCGATGAGCCGCTGACCAGAGCAATGTTTGCAACAATTCTCGGACGGTATGCAAGAGAAAAAGAAAACGAGGCGGCAGGCGAAAAATTTAAGGATATAGAGAAAAACAGCTGGTATTCGGGGTATGTAGGCTGGGCGGCTGAAATCGGAGTAGTCGAGGGACGGAGCGCAGATGAATTCGATCCCGATTCGCCTATAAAAAGGGCAGAAATTGCGGCAATGCTCGGCAGATATATAGAATACGAAAAATATAAGATCGACGAAAAAGACGGAGTTCCCGAAAAATTCGGGGATGCGGAACTTATAGACGGTACGTATGAGTATGCCGCAGAGCATATAGAAACACTGAGAAAAGCGGGAGTTATGGACGGCAAGCCGGGCGATGGCGAAAATCCCGATTTTGAGCCTGAGTCGAATGCAACGAGAGCAGAGGCGGCGAAACTTGTCACAAAACTTTATGAACTAAAAAATATGCCGTATGAAGGCTATCTTCCGAATCCTGCGGAGGATGGATATGCCGTATACGGCGCGTCGTACCTCTACTGGGAAGGACCTGTAGTGCAGGGAGCGCTTGCGTCTGACATTGACAAGACGGGTAAATATCCCGTGCTTGCGGCATATCCCGACGGTAAAGCCGACATCAGATCATATAACGGAGACACAGACACAATAGGTATCGGAGTACGGGCGGCGGATATAGACCTTAATCAGACAAAATTTATAAAGGTATGTTTTGAATATGCGGACGGCTCGGACGCTGAGCTTAAAGGAGTATTTAATGTAAATTCACCGACATATGCAGATCCGAGATACGGCGGATATCATGTATATGACGAATTTAACTTCACAGAGGGAGGCTCGGACGAAGGCTACAGAACTGCGACCTTTGATCTGTCGGGATTCATGGAGACCTACAAAGAGAAGCTTCGCGATACCGACATGCCGCATATTCTGTTAAAGACAGCAGAGGGACATGACGAGCTTAATATTCGCTATATCGCGTTCTTCAGTACGGCGGAGGACGCAGAGAAATTCAACTCATCGGAATATGAGGATTATTTCAGATATTACCGTCTGAATACGGAGCTTGACTACAGCAGGGCGGATGAAGATACTGTTAATAAGTATAACGAAAAGATCACGAGCCGTATAAATGAGGTGTTGAATTCCGAGTCGGAGATCACGCCTGAGATGATCGAAGAAGAGGGAGGATCGTGCTTTTATGTCTCAAGTATAGATCCGAATGCAAGCGATGATAATGACGGAAGATCTCCCGAAACACCGTGGAGAACGCTTGCAAAGGTTATGAATGAGAGTGATTTTTTAGGCAAGGTTCAACCGGGAGACGGAGTGTTTTTTGAACGCGGAAGCGAATTCTATCCCGAAATTTATCAGAACAGTTCCAAAGCTGCTTTTGAAGGAGAATACGGAATAACATATGCGGCATACGGTGAAGGCGCAAAACCGCTTTTTACAAGCGCGCTTGATTTCAGGGAAAAAAATAACGGAACGGGAAATTGGTCTGAGGTAGCTGATAATATTTATGTACTTGACGAAATAGACGAGAATCCCGATTTCTGCGGGTATTATACCGATATCGGAAACATTGTGTTCAACGGAGGAGAAATGACGGGAGTCAGAATTTATCCGAATGATCACTACGATCCGATGGGAGACGGTAAGACGACTCAGAACAGAGGACTTCGTTCAAACGGAAAAGAGTATTTTTATGCTGATTCCCGACCGTGTGATAAAATTGAAAGCATACTGAAAAATGATCTTGAATTTTTCCATAATTTCAAAGAAGGCAAGTTGTATCTTTACTGCAAAGACGGAAATCCGTCAGATCGCTTTGATGACATTAAAGTAAGCACTAAGAGCTATACCTTTACGATAGAAGAAGAAACAAGAATCGATAATATTGCAATGTGTTATTCTTCATGGTCGCTCCTTGACAGCGGAAGCGCTGATAATGTCAGAATAACAAACTGTGAGGTCGGATTTGTGACAGGCGGCATTGATTCTGTAGACTCGGGAGCAGGATCATGGGGCGGTATTGACAATTATTATATTGCAAACTGCTATATTCATGATGTTGGCGACGGAGGCATTACAAATCAGTATACGGAGGAAGGCGGAGTTATTCAAAATGTAACTTATGAGAATAACGTAATAGTTGCATGCGGTTTCGGTATTGAGACTTGGAACAAAGATGTGATGCTTGAGGACGGAACGCCGCTGAGAAACATTAAGAATGTAAACGCTATAGGCAATATTATTGCATATAGCGGATATGGAATCTGTCAGACAAGCGATCCGCTTAAAGGAAACTTTATCGATTCGGGAAATGGTCCCGGGGCGATTGACAGCACATTTGAAAATAACGAATTCCTTTTCTGCCGCGGACGATGCTTTAAAGCTTTGATTGCAAATAATAATCACAATATCGGATGGACGCTTAAAAACAACACGTATATCGTAAATCCGGAAATGTGCGACTATATAGAACTGAATGAGGTTGCACATAAAAAAATAGACCTTAATATTCATAAGAGCAACAAGGTTAAATATCCGTATGATGAAAGATATCTTGCTTTCTATACATCGCAGGGCTTTGGTTCGGGCGAAAAGTATATGTATTTGGATACTGATCTTCCGGAAGGCGCAGATTCCGGAATCATGTACACTAACGGATACATGCTCTCTCAGGGAGTATACCCTCCGGTTTAATACACTGTTTTAATGTAAATCGGCTTTATGCCTGCAAATCGGGCATAAAGCTGATTTTTATGAGTTGTGTATTGTTTAAACTGCACAATATACAGGAGTTAAAATTGTAATATTATACAATTGACGCGCCAAGTGTTAATGCTATATAATATAATAAACATAAATTATATACAAAAGAGGAGATTATATGAGACTCAAAAAAGTATTGTCAGCCACTCTTGTGTCGGCGATGCTTGCGGGATCGCTTATGTCAGGCGGTATTGCGGCAGAATCGTCGGAAGAATCGGAACTTAACAAGATACCGTTCAGTGACGTTGTCTCGGATTCATGGTACGAAGATTATGTGAAATTTGTATATGACAATGAGATCATGCTAGGCACCTTTCCGACACTGTTTGAGCCTGATACACAGCTTACACGTGCGATGTTTGTAACTATTCTAGGCAGATACTGCGGAGAAGCTGAAAATGAAGAGGGGTGCGAAAGGTTTACGGATATTGAGAAAAACAGCTGGTATTCTGGATATGTCGGTTGGGCGACGGAGATTGGAGTAGTTGAGGGAAAAAGTGCAGATGAATTCGATCCCACAGCTCCGATAAAAAGAGCCGAGATCGCAGCGATGCTCGGCAGATATATCAAATATGCAGAGTATACGATTAAAGACAAGAGCGGCGTTCCCGAAAAATTTGCCGACAAAGCTTTAATCGACAGTACATATTCTTATGCCGCAGAGCATATTGAGATGCTGAGGAAGTCAGGCGTAATGGATGGCAAACCGGGGGCGGGTGACGCGCCTGTGTTTGAACCTGAGTCTCCTGCAACACGCGCGGAGGCTGCAAAGCTCATTATGATGGCGGATAAGTTAAAGAATAATACTCCGTGGGAGGGGTACGTGCCGAGTCCCGAAGAGGACGGATATGCCGTATACGGCGCGTCTTATCTCTATCACGAAGGACCGATTGTTCAAGGTTCTCTCGGAACATCCCTTGCGCGTAAAAACGGATCTCCTGTGCTCAGAGCATACCGTGACAGACTTACGGAAAAGAAATCAAGGTTTAATCCCGATACGATAGGCGTCAGCGCTCAGGTTGCGAGACTTGATTTAAGAAAGCTTCCATTTGTTAAAGTGTGCTATTCTCTTGAGGGAGAGGATACTGCCGTTCTAAAAGGTGAGTTTTCACTGAATACCATCACTTCAAGGGAGCGCCACGCAGAGATCGAATTTCCGCTGAACGTTTCCGAAACGGATGAATACGGCTTTGTGACGGGTACGGCTTGCCTGACCGAGACGATAGCGCAGGCAGGGGAGATAAATTATACAAACGATTTTCTGCATGTATTCTTTAAGCTTGACGACAAAACCGAAAGGCTCAATATTCGTTATATCGCATTCTTTGAAACTGAAGAAGCGGCGAATTCTTTTGACGATTCTGAATTTAACGACTATATGTTGAATTACAGAGTTCCGTCGGATATCGATTATTCAGTGGACAACGGGATTTTGGCAGCTGAGTATAATAAGAAAATTACAAATCGTATACAGGAGATACTGAGTTCCGAGTCGGAGATCACTCCCGAGTCAATCAAGTCAGAGGGAGGCAGAAGCTATTATGTTTCAAGTATAGATCCGAACGCGAGTGATGATAACGACGGAAAATCTCCCGAAACTCCGTGGAAGTCTACCGCAAAAGTGATGGAAGAGTTGGACGTATTCGGTAAGATACAGTACGGAGACGCTGTATTTTTTGAACGGGGAAGCGAGTTCTACCCGGAACGGTATCAGAACAACTCTAAGGCTGTTTTAAAGGGCGAATACGGGGTGGCATTTGCGGCATACGGAGAAGGAGCGAAACCTCTGTTTACGGGGGCGCTTGATTTCAGGGAAAAGAATAACGGAACGGGAAACTGGATAGCTACGGAATATCCTGACATTTATGTGCTTGATGAAATAGACAAAAATCCCGATTTCTGCGGCGAAAAGGCTGATATCGGAAATATTGTGTTCAATTTCGGAGAGATGACGGGCGTCAGAGTCGTTCCGCGCGACAGCAGTGATCCTATGGGTGAAAATAAAACCACGTATGACATAGGACTTTGCTGCAACGGATCTGAGTATTATTACGTTGGTTCACGTCCGTGCGACAATATAAGTACCGTATTGCAGAACGACCTTGAATTTTTCCATGACTTTAAGGAAGGCAAGCTGTATCTGTACTGCAAAGGCGGCAATCCGTCAGACAGATTTAACGATATTAAGGTAAGCGCTAAAAATTATACCGTTACAATAGAAGAAGATGCCAGAGTAGATAATTTGGCAATGTGCTACTCTTCGTGGTCGCTTCTTGACAGCGGAGATGCTGATAATGTAACTATAACAAACTGTGAAATAGGTTTTGTATGCGGAGGAATGGCGTCGATCGATTCAGCGGCAGGCTCAATGGGCGGCGTTGACGGATATACGATCAAAAACTGCTATATTCACGATGTCGGAGACGGCGGAATTACAAACCAAAGCACTAATTGGGACGGACTCGAAATAATCAGAAATTCCCTATATGAAAATAACGTTCTTGTATGTTGCGGAGCCGGAATCGAGACATGGAATTCGCTCGGTCCGATAAACGAAAACGGATATGCTCAGAACTATCTTGAAAATGTTCGTGCGGTAGGCAATATTATAGCATACAGCGGATACGGAATCAGTAAGAAGCAAGCAAGTGCTGGAAATTGTAAAGGTGCATTTATATGTTCCAGTATGTATATGGAAGGCAGAAATTGTGTTATTGAAAATAACGAATTTCTGTTCATTGACGGTGATGTTGTTGAGGCTCCGTTCTCATCAAACGCACATGAACGAGGATGGATACTTAGGGATAACATATATCTTGTAAATCCAAGCCTCGGAGGCTTTATGTATATGTACGAGACGATACATATGTTTGTAAATCATAACATGTACAAGGACAACAGAGTCAGTATGCCATTTACGGAAAGATACCTTAGATTCTATACGTCTCACGGTGTTGACCCGACAGGCAAATATATAAGCCTTGATAAAGAACTGACAGATGAAATGAAGAACGGCGGCGCGTATACAAACGGATATTTACTTTCAAAGGGAATCTATCCCGAAACGTAATTTCGGATATAAAAGAGAAAGCGGCTCATAGTTATGAGCCGCTTTCTCTTTTATATTATGAGATCATTACAATTCCTGCGGTGATATCGTCATGCGCTCCGTTCATTATAGCGTGCCTTATGATCTTTCTTGCCATTTTTTCGGGATCGGGCAGCCATTCGCTGCGGTCGCACAGCATGTCATAAAGCCACGGACAATCCTCAAAGCTGTGGACGATGCCGTCGGAGAGCATTACAACAATGTCGCCTGCTTCTGCCTCAAATCGGATCATTTCCGCGTCAAGCGCTCTGACGATTCCGATGGGTACAGTCTTTGACTGAAGCCTGAAAAGTCTGCCGCCGCGAAGAACGAACGACGGCGCGGCTCCGCTTTTTACAAATTTGGTATTACCGTTCATCAGATCAAGCTCCATTAAATCGATCGTTGCGGAGCATTCTCCCTCGCGCACACGCATCATTGAGTTGAGCATTTTCAGGGCTGTGTCCATCGACGCGCCCGATTTCAGCATCTTTTCGAGAAATACCGCACATACTCCCGACGTCATGGCGGCTTCCTTTCCGCTGCCCATTCCGTCGGATATCATCATGAAGAATCTTTTGTCCTCGGTCATGAATGCGTTTATTACATCTCCGCTGTCCTCTGATGCGGTCTTTCCGATGCCTGATTTGCGTATTTCCGGTGAAAAAATTCTTGTTTGACGATCTTCTGCGTCATCACGGTTCTCGTTTCTGTCTCCGCTGTATTCAAAATCTTTTCTTTTTATCCCCATAGAATCAAGCTCAGACATAGCAACTGAGGCTCTGCCGCATCTGACTTTCAGCCGTGCCAGGCTATGAAGCTTCATCATTACAGAGCTTCCCTCAAGCGAAAATTCCGGCTCGGAGAGGGCAGTGCCTGCAGCTTCCGAGAACATGCTGCGAATGTCATCGGCTCCTGCTGTTGTCGTACCTACGCTTACCCCGGTTGCTACTACCTTTTTTATTCTGTCGCCGAATACCGCAATGCTTTCCGCGGCGAAATTTTCGCTTCTGAGACGCGATTTTAATCTGTCTGTCATTTCCCTGTCGCAGATATATTCTGCTTCGTCATACTCCGCAGATTCACGGAGCATATCTGCCATAACTTCATAGTCGGCGGCGACCACGGACGTTCTGTCGTATATTTTAGCTTCTGATATTCTTTTAATACAACCTGCGTTCATCGAATCAATTATACTGCTCATGCTGTAGCAGCGGCGTGCGAGCGAGTTCGGCACTACAGCCGCGCTTACATGCCCGTCTTTTTTTAACTGCATCGTCATTTTTGCCTGAAGCTCTGCCGTGCTTTCAGCTTCTCTGCCGAAGCAGGCGTTTTTCATACCGCAGTTCTTGCAGTGTTCCTCAAATGCTCTTTCGCAAATTTCGCAAAGCTCTTCCGTATCGGGAGCTGTGAGTTTTCCTGACAGTCTGTATAGTACTTTTGATATGTCCGATATGCTTTCCGACAGAGACATTATTTTTCCCGATGTATCGCGGCCTTTTAACATGTAAGCAACGCTTTTCTCTCCTGCCGTATTGTACATTTGGAGAGATTTATTGTCGCCTTTAGGCAAAATTCCCGCGGCGCACAGCGGAGCAAGTACAGCGCTCGTTATAATCAGAGAAGGTGTTACCGTGCTCATCGCGGAAAGACCTGAGACGTACATTCCCCAGAGAATGCCTGCGGTGCACGCGCCCGTAACGGCAATTGCAGGCGAAACTTTCCATAAGCACCCGGCAACGATCGCGGCTATGGCGTAAAGCGGAGCAAACTCAGGCGTGAGAACAACTCCGCATACTACGCCGTATACGGTTCCGATAAGTATGCCGCGCTGACCTGTTGCAAGTATTACAATCATGAATGCGGCGGGAACAGCGGCGTCGAACAGCGGAATTATTCCGTGAAGAGATACTACGAGTGAAGCGGCAATCGCTATTCTTCCGGCTTCTTTCAGCATATCGCTGTCCTCGCGTTTTTCATCAAAGGCACAGGTATAGAGATATACAAGCGCAGGAGATGTGAGCGCTCCCGCAACGGCGCTCATAGTATCAGATAATTTATATCCGCCGGTGATGCACAGCAATGTGCCGGCGATCATTGCGGTGAGAGAGGATAGGATCATTCTTATGTAAACTGATTCTGCAAAGGAAAGCTCGGCGCCCTCTGCGGCAAAACGTCTCAAATGTACGATGAGCCTTATCGGAAGCGGAGAGTCTGCGTATGCTGACAGCTCCTCTCGGCTTTCAGGCTCCGAGAGCCATCTTCCTATGATGAGCCTTGCAAAGAATATCAGCGGAAGGATCGCTGCGAACACCAGACCGCCGTCTGTACCGAAGCTTCCGAGCATTCCTCCGATGACGGAGGATACCGCCGCAGTTATTCCTCCCGACGCTGAGGATAGGGCGACGGCAAACGGTTTTGATGAAAAGATAAAGCTGCCTTTTGCAAACAGCGCTCCGGCAGTAACATATACGGCTGCCGTTTTTACCCATGATGAGCTGATCTCATTGACCTTTACGTTGATTTTTGTTTTCATTGATTTTTTATGTCCTTTCTCAGACAGTATGGCCCGTCCGAAGATACAGACTTATTATATCAGTTAAAAAGTGAGATAAAGGTCGGAGTTCGTCTGGCGGGAATAGATTTTTTTACTCATCAGTTGTCGCAAAAAATCACGCTTCCACGTTTATGAGGGGTATTATGCCGCCGTGCGGCTGCCTTAGTCGGATTTTGTTTTGCTTTTTTGTGCCTCTTTTTTCACGAAAAAAAGGGCAAAACAGCGATTCGCACGTTACTACATTCCGCTGTGCGTAAGCAGGCGGTGTCATGCACACTGAAAAGCAATAGGCAAAACGGAAACCTGCTGAGCCGATAGTCGGTTCAGCAGGTTTTATCCATAAAAATCAGATCTGTATATGCAGTCCAAAATATAATGGGAGAAGTTGCGGACAAACATTCTTGTAGAACACCACGATTCAAGAATATC
>JAAWQR010000025.1 GCA_022800625.1 Clostridiales bacterium
AGCTGCAAATTTGCAGCTGACTGCTTTTTTATAATTTTTATATTACTCAAATACGCCTGCGCGGTCAAGTATTACAAGAATTCTAAGCATAAGACGTGAAAGCTCCAGTGAATTTTTATCGCCGCCTTTCAGGTATCCTCGATTTACGAGCTTTTGAACTGTTTCTCTTGACCAATCAGGCAAGTTACCGTCAATATACGCCCACCTTACGGCAGCATTATCATATACTTCCATCTTGTCGTAAACGTCCAAGCGTCTTTTAAGCTCAGCACTGTCTCCCGATACAGCCGAAACTGCACCGCTGAGCTTTTTATTCTCCGCTGTAAGCTCTTCTACCGCAGCCTTAAGAGCTGCAAAATCCTTCTTTTCCGCTTCAGTCATCTCATCACTTCCTTCCGATATCCCGAAATATTTTGCAATAGCTTCTGCTTCGGCACGAGCAAGCACATCAAGATTTTCTTCATTCATCAGCCATTCGGCTGTTTTTTTGTTCGTGTGAAATCCATGCTCGACTATTATGCCGGGTACTCCCACGCTTTTCGCCCCAAACAACACTCCGTAGTATTCATCGTCAATATACCCGTTGCCGTCACGGTCAAAATCAACCGATCTTGTATAATAAAACGGCGCGGGAAGATCCATAACACGCGATACTACAGGTCCCACAGCCTCGGCAAGGCTGCGTGAGAGCTCATCAAGCTGAGTTTTTTCGTCCGGCGAAAAACAAATCATCCACGGAGCAGTAACTCTCTCATCTCCGGAAGCATTGGAATGAAGCGACACAAAAGCATCACAGCCTGCGGCACTTCTGCCCCGTTCGGTCAATTCGGGATTTTCGTCCTTTGAAACCCGAGTGAGCCGCACTTCTGCACCGTGTTTTTCAAGCTCGGTTTTCAGCTTTCCCGCAAGCGCCCAAGTCATATTTGATTCGTAATAATCGGGAACAGACGGAGAGCGATTCACTGTGCTGCCCGCATGTCCCGGATCAATCATTATCTGTGTCATCTTTATTTTTTTCTCCGTTTTCGGCGCTGTTTTCTGCATCATTTGATGTCTCTGAGCCGCGTTTGATTTTTTCATTCAACAGCTCAATTGCACGGCGAATAATGCTCGGCGTCGGCACACCCATAAGTCCTGCGTTTTCTATTATCGAAAGAAGCTCGTTTACAGTAAATGCAATACATACGCCGTCCTTGATATATGCAATGCCCAAAGCCATATCAAGCCGTGCTCCGATAAGGACAAACAGCATTATCATACACTTTTTGGCAAGACCGCGAAAGCCTGCTTTGCTCGACAATCCTCCGCTTTTACTTTTACGCGATGAGCGGAATACTCCGGCACATACCATTCCGCTGAACCAATCGACCGCCATAAAAATTATAAGTGTGGTCATCGCAGCCGTGAAACCGCCGTAAAGCGAAGAAATAACGCCTCCGACAACTCCCGCCGCGCTTATTATAAAATTCTTCATAATTTTTCCGTCGGGAGAGCCGCAGCTCTCCCGATAACACTTTTCCTTTCCATGTGTGCATTATCTGCCGCACATTATATATTATATGCCGCAAAAGCTGCAAATGCCGTTATCGGCTTTTACACTGCGGCTGACGATGGGATTCTTGCACTCACATATCCGCAAAGTCCCGTACTTCTTTTATCCGTTATCATTTCTGCGCTCACTGACTCCGCGCTGGAAGAAAGTCTGATTTCTGCAAGCACAAGATCACGCACTGATGAATTTTTCTGCGGAACATCTCCCTCTCCGTCTGCGCTCAGCATAACAGACGCTTCACTTGCCGCCATATTGATTCTTATAAAAACCGTGTATGTATGACCGGGAGCAAGATCAAACTTAACCTCACTTGATGATTTCGCCATATATCCCCCCGACCACGCAGTTCCGGGAGATACTCTAACAGCAAGTCCCGTGTCCGGTCTTACATAAAAATCATAACCGTTTGTATTAACAACTCCGTCTCCTATAAGACTTGATATCATGGACGCAAGAAATGCCGCGTCAACTGCTTTGTCTCCTCTTGGAAATCCGTTCATTATCTGTACTACCGAACGCGAATCAAACGGTCCTCCCGATATAGCCTGATGCTTTAACATTTATCTTATTTCCTTTCCTGAAATATTTCTGCCATTATACAAAGCATTATCTGTATAATGCCATTTTAGCGAGCTCTCGTCTGATCTGAACTGTCAGCGGATCGTCCTCTTTACCGAAATAGGGAGATGTAAAACGTAAACCGTTACGGTATGTACAAATCACTCCCGTAACGCGCAGCTTTTCAGGCTCTCTTCCCTCGATCCGCACTTCACAAAGATCTCCCGGAATTACATCTTCCGCTTCTCCGGCAAGAGAAAACATACGGCATTGTTCCCTGTCTGCAAGCTTTTCTTCTCCGCGCTGACGAAGCGCCATCAGATACGCAGATCTTGTTTCACAGTAATGAGGTGTAATGTCTCCCGCTGAAACAAACATTTCACGCACTTCTCCTCCGCCGCTGCGATCCACGTTTACAACCGTTCCGTCAGAGCCGCGCACATACGCCGTATTTTTAAAGTTTTCATCTGAATGAGAAAATCGGATCTCACGAATGTTTCCGAAATCCTCGGAAAATATAACGGGAGGCAAATTCCCGTTTAAAACTGTTCTGTCTCTTCCTCCGTACAGTTTAAAGACTATCTGCGGCATCGACGGATCAAGCGTCAGCTTATATGTTCGCTCAAGCGGTCTTAAAGTTGAATATAACCATGCAGATAGATTATCCCACGATGCCGTAAGATAATACAGGTCGTCAAAGCCTGAACTATCACCCAGAACAAGATGCGGAATTGCTCTCTCTCCCAGTGCATTTTCCGTTACGGCACGTCTCAGGGCAGTCTCAAAAGCGCCGACATAAAACTTATCACCTTCAATCACCCTGTCCTCAAGTATCGACTCAAGTCCTCTTCCCGAAATCGTAACACTTTCCCCGTCACACGAAAGATTTTCGATTCTTCCGCATTCATCAATATCGTGAAAATAAACGTAAGAGCACTTAAATACAGCAGAAGGAAACGTGCCGTATATTGCAGTCATCTTAAACTCTGACGGCTCATAAAAGCGCCTGTCCCACGTTATTTCCGTTACACTGTCAACAATTGCAGCGTTGTTGAAATTCTCATCAAGAAAATACAGTTCCATTATAATCTCCCAAATTTATCTTTGCGCTTATATTTACCATCCGAAGTAAAGCGGATAAAATTCAAAATGCACCGCAAGATGAGACAGTCCCGAATTTGCTGTCAGAGTTATGCTGTTAATTCCGGGAGAAAGAGAGAAAAATTCACTGCTCCTGCTGAAGCTGTACCGTTCTTCACCGTTTACCGAAATCGACTTATGTCCCGAGCTTGTGCAAATTTCCATCACATCTCCTGCCGCTAATGTATCTTCAAGACTTATGTATCTTCTCCCCAAATGCAGACTCGGGTACGCGACCTCGCCCCCATGTGCTGTAAGTACGGCAGTGAAACCGCACTCTGTGTCTCCGGGATTATCTATACCTCCCGAATAGGGACTTCCTGCAAAGGAACAAACGCTTCCCGCTCCTTTCATAAGATTCAGCGGAAAAGATAATATCGGAATCACCGTCGGAAAATTAACCTCAGTTTTTTTCTCTGATCTGAAAAGCGGCTCGCATGCGGTAAAGCTCAGTTTCACTCTTGCTCTGTCATGAAAATTTTCCCGAACAATCTGAGGTTTTGAAGCAGGCACAGCATCTATCTCCCGCCGCCTTCCTTCAAACGATGTCGTTATCGTAACACTGCCGTGCGGATTCATCAGTCGCTGAATGACAGCTTTAACTGACTCAAATTTCTCTCTCCGTACGACATCGAATACTATATTCATAGTCCTCGGACAAATTACGGCGCCGCTTACAACACCTCCGTCACCGAAGCCACGCTCCGAAACGGCAAGACGTGTTTCGGGAAAATCAAATCCTTCAAGACCTCCGTCTATTATACGGCACGTCGAATACGGTGAAAGATAAAGACTGTCGTTTTTTGATTTTATTGTTATGCTGTAATCTATTTTTTCTGTTGTCATTTACCGTTCCTTTTAGTCTAAGCTAATGGTAGCCGCTGAGATGTTTTGTGTTCGACTCCCATCAGCTTTAATAATTTTCTGACCGCTCCGGCACTCTGTCTCATAATTTAACGTTATATTACCGGAGAGAGCGTGCAGGATATCTGCGGCAAAAGCTCGCTGTGGCTTTGAGAAATACGTATAAGAGAGTACCGCTGTTTAAGAGGCTTATTATCTGCGGTAAAACTCATCACATCAATCTCTGAAGAAACAGGTGCGACTGATATAAAATCGTACACCTCCCCTGCAAGACTGTCACATTCCATTATAGTTTCCTCTGCCGCCGCAGTTTCATATAAGCAGTATTCCGCCTCGTCAATATAACGTACGCTCCGCGCCTTTCCTTCCACATTACTGTCGAATTTTGTAAATCCTGTTCCGACCTTTAACGGTATCTCACCGCTCCTCAAAAGCAAATGATAAGTCATATTTCTATAATGCCCTCCGTAAGGCAAGAGACATACCGCAGACAGTTCCAAGCGGTAAACCGCATGCTTTCCTCCGCTCTCCTTTGAAATATGCGCTCCGTTTTTCGCACTGATTCCAAGTACGCTATCACTCTTAGTGTGACGTAATACCTGAGGAAGAACAAACATAATATTTTCAAGCAAAGCTATGCTGTAGGCTCTGTCTTCATCTGTAAAATCAAGCCACTTAAAATATAGTGAAAACGGAATCTTCCATAGCGCATATCCTCCGATATACTGCCTGACACAAGCGTCTCCCTCGTCTCTGCAAAGCCACATCGACGGTGTTTTCCCGTCGGGGCGAAACAAAATATCACAGGGCAGAGTACCGCATCCGTATATCAGCGCCCGAATTTTTGTGAGAAGTGATTCATTTTTCTTATTATTCATGCTTCAATATGCACCTTTCACTCATCTTAGAGTCAGCTTAATATGATGCAGATCATGTGAACCCGATGAAAAATATTCGACCTTCACTACCTTCATCAAATTCTCGGGCGGCATCTCGCATAGCTCTGTCACACCTCTGAGATTTTTTGTTTTTTGCGCCACAGCACAGCCATCAAATATTTTCGGGCATTTACAGCTCTTCCCGCAAATATAGGCTCTTACTTTATCCGTAAATACATACATCACCCCGGATAAGCCGTCCTCATTTTCAGTCAATCTCAGCTCAACATTTGAGAGCACATAGCTTTTCCATACGGTTCCGCACTCATCAGAGCCCGCGGGACAGAACAAATACACCGTGTCTTTTAATATCATCACGCCCACCTTGTCAAAAGTCCTGCGCAGCGCAATGCGGCTATCGCCTCTCCCGACAAAGAAATGTCTGACACGGCAACCCCTGCCGCTCTGTCGTATGTCACGGAATAATCCCCGAGAGATTCTTTCTTTATCACATTCTCACTTAGAACACGCGACAGGTGATCGGCTTGCAGGCAGAGCGCTCTCATAACAGGCTCACTGTTCGCTGATGCGGCTTCCTTTCCGATCATAAGAGCAATTACGTCATATGCGCATCGCAAAATTTTTGTAAATTCACCCTCCGTCATTTCGCCGCCGTATGTATCCTTATAATATAAATAGTCAAGCATACCTTTTTCAGCAACCTTTCATATAATCGTAATTTTATCTGTATTCAGTGGGAATTATCCCACTGAATACTCAACCCATATAGCGGCATGCAAGTTCAGGGTAAAGAGTTGCAAATGAATAAAGTACATCCATCGACAGCATCTCTCTCTTGTACTTCATATCATATCCGCGGACTACTCTGAGAGATATTCCGTTGTATGTGGTAACATAGCTCTCAACTCCGGCGGGAGCAGCAAGAGGACGCGTTACAAAAGCAAATGCACTCGGATGGAAAACGAGATTTGCGGTATGTGATCCGAGAAGTTCTGCCGCTTCATCCTTCTCAGCACAAATGTTCGGATATATATTCACCGTAATTTTTCCGTCGGCAACCTCAGCACCTCTCTTTACAGCGTAGGTTTTAGAGCCGATCTTCAGAATATCTCCGACTTTGAGATTTCCTGATATTCCGCTGCCTGTCAGGCTGACAGTGTCAGAGTCGCTTACCGCATCCGCAACCTTGAGAGCTGTCGCCTTGAGTGTGCCTGCCTCATGAGTTTTTACTGCCTGAGACATAAAGCTTGATATTCCGAATACTTCACCGATAGAACCGCTTCTTAGAGATGCGGATGTGCCGCATTTTTCAGCGTTTATAAGTGCGGGGATCTGTTTAAATGACGCAGTGGCCGACGGATCCCAAACCGCGCATCTTGAACCTGTCGGAACCTTATTTGTATCAAGCATAAACGCAGCTTCTGCAAAATCTCCAAGCTCGCAGGGAGTTTTCCCTGCCGTGCCTCCGACATACGGAATATCGCGGTACAGTTCAAGACCGTCCGAATTGATTTTCTCCGCAAGCGCCGCAGCCGCAGGCTCTATAAAGAGACGAGCCATAGAATCAATATCAAGAGCTCCGTCGAGAGCTGAAATCTCTGTATCGACCGTCGCTATGCGGTCAAGCTTTATGTTTACCGCATCCTCGGTGATATCCTCGCTTATAACACCGCTGTCTGCCGAAAAATCCTTTGCTGTCAGCTTCACGGGACGGCGAACGCTGACAGTATCGCCCATTCTCGCAGCAGAAGCGCATGCCGTGTCCCTGTAGATAAGGTTCGGGAACACAAGATTGTCTATAAGTCTCGGAAGAGCCTCTCTTGCTATCTGCTTAACTGTAATGAAAGTATTTGACATATATTTTCCTTTCTTTTGCCGTATTTCGGCTTAATTTTATCCGACTGCCGTTAAAAATTCGGCTCATCAGACATAATAATATTTTTTCGAACGTGAAAGAAGTTTCTTTAAACGGGAATTATCGTTCTAAATTCCCAAACGCCTGTAATAATCGCTGTCGCTCAGCATATCCGTACTGAACACAGCTCCCGTATGATCGCCGCCTGTCGAAACACCGCCTATCTCCTGTTCAGTTTCTTCAGGATCAGACATAGCTTCCGTATCACGCGCTTCCACGGTGCTCTCCGAGCGGAACATATACGGCTCTGAAAGCAAAAGCATTTCGACTGCTTCTGTTATTTCTTCATCGCTCAGCTCACCGTTTCCGTTCTCTTTTAATGCGGAATCGAGAAGCGCCGCCGCAAGCTGTGGATTTACAGCACCGCGTTTTTCAAGCTTTTCTTTAAGAAGAACGCTTACTGCCGTATTATCCTCTGATTCATCATGTACCGAAATCTCATTTTTTCCGCACAGCTTTCCGAAAAAATCCTTTATTTTACTCATATTTATCCTTTCCGAGGTTTCTTCCTCAAGATCATATCTCAGCAAGCTCAGCTTTATTGCTCCCGAGAATCTCTTTGGCGCTCTCCGCGCTCTCGCCCCGCCATTTCATGCGGTATTCGTAAGGAAGCATAAGCCCCGCCGCTACTTCTTCTCTGTCACGTGCTCTTTCCGATTCGGAATCAATAAAATAGCTGTCGTCGAAGCGCACTTCAAGCTCACTGTCGGGATCAATGCCGCATTTCTGAATATTCGCTCCCGCCCACATTGCCGCACGCATCGCGCCCTCGATGAATTCCTGCACATTGACTCTGTGATGTGCCGTATTCTGTATCAGATCCTGTTTTTCTCCCGTATACTGAGTCGCCGTAAGCTGAGCCTTTCCCTGAACTCCCGAAAACAGATAATGCCGTGTTCCGAGTCCGCATCTGAAAGACAGATAATCAAGCTGATGCTGAACAGCGTCCGCGTTTTCCCCTGTTCTCAGCTCCGGATTATGCTCTTTTATCATTACCTCATTTGTAATGTCTCCGTCGCCTATCGTAACAAAAAGCTGCTGAGCCACATCGTCGGGGGTATACATAACTCCGCGTCCGTCACGCATAACGAGAGAGCGGTTTAAAAAGACTTTTTTGCCTCCCAGCTTCAGATCGCGGCAAAAATTATTGTATGCAAGATCGACACCCTTAAGGCAGTCTATTGCCTCCGCAAATACCGATACTCCGAGTCCGCAGTTTTCATCAATGCAGTTTGATATATTCGGAGTAAGGACAGAAAAGAGCGGAATCCTGCTTCCCGTGCGGATCTTGTGAGGAATTTTGGCTTCTCCGTCATAACGCCTTACGCCGTCAGACGTATATCGAAGCCATTCGTTTGTAATAACGTATTCTCCGCCTTCAAGCCTGTGAAGCTCAATATATACCGTATCCTCGCCCCTCAGACGAATCTCCGATACAAACGCCGCTTCAATTATTTTTCCGCCCTTCACCGATATCGGAACAATATGCTGAGCGTCTACAAAATCAAAGCGGAGAATGGTATCTTTTCCGTTCCTCAGCCTTCCGTCCGATATGACCGCGTTGTCAAGGCGCAGTATTGCCGCTCCGCTTCCGAGTGCAAACGCCTTTTCCGTAAGCCTGTCAGCCTCGCGCATAAATCCCGTAGAACCTATGAGTCCGTGCAATCCGTCATACCCGCCAAGCCATTCGGAGGTACGATCATCGCGCGCAGAAACGTATGTTCTCTCGCCAAAAATCAGAGCCGCCCAATCCTCACAGATTTTTTTCGCCATATTAAGCCTGTAAAGTTCACGCTTTACGGGAAACCCGGAAGCTCCCGTCTCGGAAAATTCGTGAAACGGCTTATAAAATCCGCGCCGCCAAGCGTTCCATTCATCTATCATGGCATAATAAGCCGCTGGAGCCGCAACGCCGTGCTCCTTTTTCAGATATTCTAAAATCGTGCTGTCCACATTTTGTAATTTCCTTTCATTTTATTTATGCGGAGATGCCCCGTTCCGCAAAGCTTTATGAAAAAGATTTCGTCACATAAGCCGATGCATGTAACGCTCAAAGGAATATTCCATAGCGTCCAAAATATCAATATCGGACGTGAAATTGTCGAGTCTTACCTCACAGTCCTGCGAGCTGTCCCACACCGATTCCGACAAACCGCGCCGCGTTAACTTGCAGCATTCGGACACATAGAATTTTCCCGAAGCCATAAGTGACAGCGTGCAGTCGATCCTGTCGCGAATACGCCGTTTTGCACTCTCACCTATCTTTATCGATTCACCGCGCGAGACCATATGCCGTCTCAGCGAATTTATCAGATACTGAGCCTCGCTGTCGCAGAATGCATAACGCAGTTCGGTGACCGCAAAGCGACGCCGCAGATCAAGTACAAAGCGCTCAAATTCAAGATTGACTCTTTGAGGATCGATCTCTCCCTTAGCTCCCGATACAACGCCGTCTGAGACTATACATATTCCGCCGCGTCTGAGAAAAGCGCACGCTGAAAATGTCGTCTTTGAACGGTTTCCCCCGAAATCCACCCCGATATTGATAAATTCAATATCCGACATAAGCTCGTCCGTATCGGAAACAGAAAACTTTTCAGGACATTCGGCATACATCGGATAGACAAGTCCCTCCGCCGCGCATCTCTCACCGAGAATATCGCGCCTGTACCAAACACTGCCTTCCTCATACTGCGCGAGAATCTCACGAAGTCTCCGCTCTCCGACATTCGGATTGTCAAATATCGTGAAATGCCCGTAGTTGAAGAAGTTTTCAGGCAGTTCTCCCCGTTCCGCGCGCCCGGCGTAAAGATCGATATAATCCCTGTATATCGGTGCATTCGGAGAAGACGGGTTGAGATCCCAGAATATTCTTCGCTCCTTTGCGGCAAGCTGCCTTGAAAAGGCTTCTTTTATCATGCTGTCATGATGGAGATTTATTTCAGTTGCGATCCACATTCCGAATGTGCCGCCGCGTATCTTTTTATAAGAATCCGCTTTAGCTCCGCCTGTAAATATAACGATCCGCTCTCCTGCCTTGCATTTGATCCTTAGACAGTCGCAGCCGCGGTGCCTGCCCCATGCGCACCGCCCTGCAAAATACCGCTCAAGACCGAAACCGCCGCACTCACCGATTATCAGCTTGGCAGACGCCGCCGTCGCTCCCGTAGCAAGGTGAAGTCTGTCGGGCGAATTTTCGAGCAAGCTTGCAAATACGAAAACATGATCGATCGTTTTCCCCGCTCTGACAGCGCCCTCCGCTACGTTCATCGTACACCTGACGCATTTTTTCATGTATTTCAGATGACGCTTACCGAAGTTGTACCGCTCTCTCACTCCCCTCCGTCACCCCTGATCTCCATGTTGAGCCTGTCAATGTCCTCTCTGTCGGGATTTGAAGCATCAACGGCTTTTTGTCTGTCTCGCAGCAGTTCAAAAAACAGCTTAGCAGAACGTACATCCCCGTTTTTTGATTCTTCCGCCAATGCGTGCATTATTCTGGCTGACTCAGAAACTGAAACACGCTCGCTCAAAGACATAAGATATTCTGCAAACTCACCGTCAAGCCATGCGGCAAACTGCTCCGCCGAAACTCCGTGCTTTTCAAGTATCTCATCTGTCTTGACGGACGCTTCCCCAAACACAAGCTCAAAGGCTACATTTTTTTGTTTTCTTGTAAGCCTCTTCTGCAAGGCTGTCCCTCCGATCACGCGTCACTGCCGAACATGGCGACAGTAAACGCTCTGAGCGCCATGCGGCATGAACGGTACAGCGTACTTTTCTGACAGCAGCGCTCAGAGCACATTCCGTCGAGAAAACCCTCCTCGCGCTCAATATAAAATCTGTTCAGAAGCTCCCTCTGAGTTCCCGACAAGGACGCCAGCGCCATTTCCGCCGCTTCAACCTCAGAAGCCAGAGCACGGCGCCTTTCCTCAAATGCATCTGTTTTTTCCGACTCGGACAGCCGCTCAAGACAATCGATCGCACATCTCTTTCCCTTGAGATCCCTTAACATTTTTTTAGACTTTTTTGTAAGTGAAGTGTTCATACTTACCTCCCTCCGCCGCACTCAGGCGGCTAAATAATAGATATAAAAATTTGCTTTCCGCAAAATGCGAAATTCATATTTAATCGTTGCCGAGATTCTTCAAAATAAAATCTTCATCACATACAGACGGTAACACAGCGTTTTCCGCGTCATCGGCGATAAACCTTCCGGCCTCAACACAGCCGACGCAAACTATCTCTCTCTCTATCAAATAAGCGCTGTCGCCCTTGAAGATCACTTCTCCGCATGCTTCGCATACCGCAACGGGAACATCTTTTTCTATCGGTTCAATCTGCAAAGCTTCACCTCCGTTTCTTTTCGTTTCGCACATAAGTTCTGAACTTTTGTTCTCCTGTGTGATATGATTATATCATCGAACATGAGTTCTGTCAAGCCTTTCCGACAAATTTATAAAAATAATATAAAATCCTCACAAAATATTGAGAATGGGAGTTTTCAGAGCGCACGGATAAGCATATAAAACAAAACTGCGCCGTATTCTGCCGTTTAATGAAAAAAGATAAGAAAATCATTATAAACTGTTGACAAGCCCGCATAATTTATATTATAATAATAGATGCCTATCTGAATCATGTATTAAAAAGCGCGGCGGACAGTAGATTCATTTCAGCGTCAGCGCCGCAAAATACCGCGTCAGTGCGGAAAACGGAGGAATATTATGCTTAGAACATATCAGCCTAAAAAAAGACAGAGAAGCAAGGTTCACGGCTTCAGAAAGAGAATGGCAACAGCCGACGGAAGAAAAGTTCTGAAGAGAAGACGCGCTAAAGGCCGCGCTCGCCTTACTCACTAATAGACAGCTTTAGTAATTATTGCCGTACGTAACCTCCGCATGCGGGGGTTATTATTCTATGTGCGGCAATCGGCAACCGTGTGATGTCGTAAAGTACCTAAGCAATGAAAGGCACGTTTGTAAAATGAAGCTTTTTCCCATAAAAGAGCATTATCTTTATAAGAAGGCTTACCGCGGCGGAGAACGCGCGGCAGCAAGATCGCTGTGCTTGTATGTTCTGCGCGACCGCAGGGCGAATCTTATAAAAAAAGAAAATCCGAGAGGAGAATACCTGAACCGTATCGGCATTTCAGCCTCAAAAAAAATCGGGGGCGCCGTACAGAGAAACAGAGCAAAGAGAGTTGCGAGAGAAGCATACAGAGAGATAGGCCGTGAGTATGCGATAAAAAAAGGTTATCTCGTAGTCATCGCGCTCCGTACGCCTGCTACGGTTTTGAAGATGCAGGAGGTAAAACGCGACCTGCGGTACTGCCTGAAACGGACAGGTATGCTGATAACGGAAAAAAACGTGCACTCAGAAACAGATTCAAGCCGCATATCATCTCTTTCGGAAAACAATGGGGAGACGGTAAAAAAATAAACGTCACGGTCTCCCGGAGCAGACCAATATGAAATACTTTTTTAAAAAATGCCTGTTTTTTCCGAGACGCGTGTTTATCGCGCCGATAAAGCTTTACAGGCGGCACATATCCGCGCTTAAAGGCTCGCCTACATGCCGTTTTACACCGACCTGTTCCGAATATGCTATAGAAGCAATCGAAGAATGGGGAGTAATAATCGGTGCTGCGCTTGCACTGTACCGTGTATTACGGTGCAATCCGTTCTGCAAAGCAGGATACGATCCTGTGCCGAAAAGAAAGCGACGCCGCGGCTGACATCATACATAGAGGAAAATCACGGATACGCGATCATGAGCAAATACAGCTTCATGAAATTTAGTTTGTGCCGTCATATGGCGGCGGAATGAGGATCATTAGATGAGTAGTATACTTGATATATTGTATGTACCGATGGGATATCTAATAAGATTCGCTTATGCCATCACACACAATTACTTGGCGACGATCATCATATTTGCGCTTGTAATAGAGATAATTCTTTCACCTATACAGATCAAGCAGCAGAAAAATCAGATCGCTCAGTCAAAGCTCCAGCCGAAGGTCAGAGCGATCACCAAGAAATATGAAGGCCGTAAGGACAACGCCTCCATGCAAAAAAAACAGCAAGAGATCATGGAGCTGTATCAAAAGGAAAACTTCAGTCCGTACAGCGGCTGTCTCCCTATGCTTATTCAGTTTCCCGTAATTCTGTGTCTTTATCAGGTCATCATAAATCCGCTGAGATATATCGGCGGTATTTCAAAGGACGCCATAGCAATCCTTACCGAAAAAATCGGGGCATTGGGCGTTGACCTCGGAGTCGGACAGCAAGTGCAGGTAAATATTATCAATTATCTTCATGAACACGGAACAGGCGATTTTGTATCCGATGTTCCCGCACTTGACGGAGCTATACTTCCGACCTTTAAGATGGGATCCTTCGATCTTTCGCAGATTCCTCATATAAAAGAATTCAATTATCTGTGGCTTATACCTATTTTCGTTTTTATCGGAAGCTATTTTTCAATGAAGCTTATACGCCGTTTTACATATCAGCCGCCTGAAAGCGCAGATATGCAGAACAGCACAAGCATGAAGATCATGAATCTAACCATGCCGCTTATGTCAACCTGGATCAGCTTCAGCGTTCCTGCGGCTGTCGGATGCTACTGGATATTCAGAAATATTCTGTCAGTCGTTGAAAGATATGCGATCTCAAAAATTTGGCCTGTGCCTCAGCTTACCGAGGAAGAGATCCGCGCGGCAGAGCGAGAGTACGGCTCAAAAAAGAAAAAAAGCACACAGGTGAAAGATCCGAATAAACCTCCCGTGAGAAGTCTGCACCGAATCGACTTTGACGACGAGCTGCTCCCGCCGTCTGTGCCCGAAAAAGATGAAGATGAAGAAACCGAAAAAAGCACTCTGAAAGAGGATTCTCCTATAGAAATTGCGCCTCTGAAAGACGACTCAAAAGAAGATAAACAAAAAAAGAAAGCTAAAAAGAAAAAGGAATAAATATGAGTGAAACATATACGGTAACCGCTAAGACAATCGACGAAGCTCTTGATCTCGCCGATAAACTGTACGGCGGAAAAAATAAAGAAATTTCACATGAAATCGTAAGTATGCCGAAAAAAGGGTTCCTCGGATTCGGCTCAAAGGAAGCTGTAGTAAAGGTTACAGTTACAAATGCTGCCGAAGCTGTTATAAATACTCAGCCGAAGCCCGCTCAGTCAAAGCCCGCTCAGCCAAAGCCTGCTCAGCCAAAGCCTGCTCAGCCAAAGCCTGCTCAGCCGAAGCCTGCTCAACCGAAGCCTGCTCAGCCGAAGCCTGTTCAGCCGAAGCCTGCTCAGCCGAAGCCCGCTCAACCGAAGCCTGTTCAGCCAAAAACCGTTCAGCCGAAGCCTATCAATGCTGAAACTGAAAAAGCAGATAATTCAAATGAAATATCCGCTTACAAAACTGCTGAAAAATCATCGGCTGAGTCTGAAATGAGACGTGGTGTTTCCGCCGATGAGATGAACTTTGCCGTTGAATTTGTAAGCCGAATGATCGCTAACATGAATCTTAAAGCAACAGCATCTCCTGTCGATCCCGGAGACATTGAATTCGTAAAATCCGACGGAGCAGACGTATATCCCGAAATATCTATAACAGGAGAGGACACAGGTGTTCTTATCGGACATCACGGTGAAACGCTTGACTCTATTCAGTATCTCGTTAACCTTGCGATATACAGAAATGAGAAAAAGAGTGAGGGCACATCGCGCGATCGCTCAAAAATCACCGTCGATATTGAAGGCTACCGCGCAAAGCGTGAAGAAACGCTTCGTTCTCTTGCAAGAAGAATGGCGGCAAGAACAGTCAAATATAAAAAGAACATGTTCCTCGAGCCTATGAATCCTTATGAAAGACGGATCATTCATTCCGAGCTTCAGGATTATCCCGATGTAGCTACTCATTCCGTAGGCTCCGATACAAACAGAAAGATCATCATAACTTATGAAGGCGCTGATAAAGCTCCTCAGAAAAAAAGAAGCCGCGCTCCGCAGAACGGACGCAATTTGACTCGTGTAAAAAGCGAACAAACCTTACAGAAGAGCGAGTCTTCTGAAGAAGTAACAACTCTTCCGAAGCCGGCACCGCTTCCGAAGCTTGACGGTATGGAATGATAAAGTATAATACACCTGCCGTAAAACGATATTTTTAAGTTTGCAAAACCAAACAAATAAAAAAGAAGGCGAGCCGATTTCATCGGCTCGCCTTCTTTTTTACTGTTATAACCTCAATGCCCCATAATAAGCATCTTTGCATATGACATATATTCTCTCACCAGTGTCGGAAAAATCAGCTCCCACTTCGGAGACGGAGCTTTAATATATTCCGCATCTACACCTGCTCGCGAGCACATCAAACGTATTCTCGGAATGTGTGTGTCTGATGACACGCATACGATTTGCCTGTCCGACTCTCCAAGTTCTTCTAAAAGCTTCACGGAATTTTTTATATTGCTCAGCGTATCGTACGATTCTGTCTCGGCAAATATCCGATCCTCAGAAATTCCTTTATTTATCATATAGTCGCGCATACATTCGCCTTCGCTGGTCGGTTCATCCGCCCCCTGTCCGCCGCTCGTTATACATATCGCACCGCTGTCCTCTTTCATGACCTCTGCCGCTGAGTTTAGCCTTGCGGCAAGAACCTGACTCGGTCCCCATTCATGTATTTTCGCACCGAATACTATATACACATTTTCGACGTCCGCATTCGCATATATAGAATTTCCCGATGCCTGAAAAAGATAAATATACCCGACAAGCATAATAAACGTCACAGTAAAAAACGCCATTCCTGCGCACATTACAGCTTTGAGCGGAATATACGCTGCTCTAAGCACACACCTTAAAGACCTCCTGAAAAAAAACGGAATTATCACAGCGCACAGTACTGTGATCACCGCTGCCCACGGCAGCGTCCCTTCGGGATGAATCACAAGCTTAATAAAATATACTCCGAAGCATAAAAGTACAAACGCTGCGAATATTATATACAGTTTTGTCAGAACAGAGTCAAATTTTCTCCGCATCTGACCTGATTCACTCTGCTTTTTCATACTCATAACCACGCCTTTCTCACATCCGAAAATCGCTGATATCCGCTTTATGCGAACATTATTTTCAGGTTTTCACTTTTATTCAACTATATCTTATCATATTTTTTTGATATACCCATGTTCTTAAACTATTTTTAATGTTTAAATACATCTTCGGTATCATATATTTAACCCGGCGTTGCAAAATAACGGAATGTATGGTAAAATATATTTATGCGGCTGTAAGGATCGGCTTTTTACAGTTTGATAATCACGAAAACCGCATATTATATTATAATTTATCGGTTACTGCATGAAAGGATATGCTAAAAATATGAAAATTTCAATTATAGGATGCGGAAGATGGGGCTCGCTCATCACATGGTATCTTGACAAAATCGGTCAGGACGTAACATTATACGGACGTGAAAGCGATCCGTCAATGAAACGCTTTATCGCCGAAAGACGCAACGATCTGCTGACTCTTCCCGAATCCGTTAAGCTTACAACGGACATCACCGATGTTCCGAAGGGCGATGTAATTCTGATCTCTGTAAATTCACAGGGACTGCGCTCACTTCTTCGCGAGCTTGCTCCGTTTGATATCAAGAATAAAATATTTATTCTCTGTATGAAGGGAATCGAAATATCAACGGGAATGCGTCTGTCCGAAGTTACAAGCTCAGAAGTCGATCCGTCAAACAAGGTCGCCGTTTGGATAGGTCCGGGACATGTACAGGAATTTTACGCAGGCGTGCCGAACTGTATGGTAATTGACAGTAATGATTCATCCGTTAAGGAAATGCTTGTCGATACTTTCTCAAGTGACCTTATAAGATTTTACTACGGAGAAGACCTCATAGGAAATGAACTGGGGGCGGCGCTAAAAAACGTCATCGGAATCGCTGCGGGAATGCTTGACGGACTCGGAATGACAACGCTTAAAGGTCCGCTAATGTCTCGCGGAACGAGAGAAGTCGCAAGGCTGATCGAAGCCATGGGAGGAAACGGAATTTCGGCATACGGACTGTGCCATCTCGGAGATTATGAAGCAACCGTGTTCTCAAAATTCAGCCATAACCGACACTTCGGAGAAGCATATATCAAGGGAGAGGAATACTCTCTGCTTGCCGAAGGATATTATACAGCTGAAGCCGTGCACAAGCTCGCTGAAAAATATGATGTTGAAATGCCTATATGCGAAGCTGTGTATCAGGTATTGTATTACAAAGTTGAACCTAAAGATGCTCTCGGAAAATTGTTCCGCCGTTCGTTAAAGTCCGAACTCAGATAACTATAGTAACAAAAAATCTCATGCAGTCATACCAATGTCCCGCATGAGATTTTGTATTAGTCAATATGCACAAAACCACGCTGCAAATATTGTTAAATGTGACACTTGACACGATAATAAAAATAATATATAATCAGAGTCCATGTTTAATTAAATTTAACAAAATGAAAGGACAACAAAAATGACATTCAAAAAAGTATTGTCGGGCACACTTGCGGCGCTGATGCTGTCAGGCTCACTCATATCGGGCGCAACTTCTGCCGAAGACGCAGAAAAGATGCCGTTTACAGACCTTGCTGACGGCGGTTGGTATAATGATTATGTAAGATTCGTATGGGAAAACGGCGTAATGAACGGTACATCCCCCGTTAAATTCGAGCCTGACAGTACGCTCACCCGCGCAATGTTCGTGACAATCCTCGGAAGATACATAAAAGAGGGAAAGAATGAAGCGGGTTCTGAGAAATTTGCAGATGTTGAAAAGAACAGCTGGTATTCGGGTTACATCGGATGGGCGGCTGAAAACAGAATCGTACTCGGACGTGATGACGGCAGCTTTGATCCCGATGCACCCATAACGCGTGCTGAGATTGCGGCTGTTCTCGGAAGATTCATGGAAAGCGAAAAGCTCTTCCCGAGAGATAAGGACGGCGTACCCGAAAAATTTGCCGATGAAACGCTTGTCTCAGATAAGTACGGCTATGCCGAAGAATACATTGATATGCTCCGCCGCACAGGCATCATGAACGGAAAGCCCGGCGAGGGAGATATACCGAACTATGAGCCTGAATCAAACGCTACAAGAGCGGAAGCCGCAAAACTTACGGCAAAGATTGATGAAATAAAGAAAACCGTATACGAAGGATATGTTCCGAATGCGGAAGCGGACGGCTTTGCAGTGCTCGGCGCATCATATCTGTATCACGGAGGAACGGCTGTGCAGGGCGGTCTCGGAACAGATCTTGTAAGAGGGGAAAAATATCCCGTACTTTCAGCCGCAAAGGATGAATCAGCGGCAGAAATTTCTCCCGACGGAGACAACACCGTAGGTATCAGTACGCTTGCGTCAATGGTTGATGTAAGAAAAACACCGTATATCAAAATCTGCTTTAAGTTCAGCGACAATTCAAATGATGAGCTTAAATTCCGGTTCAGCGTAAAGCAGAATGTTGTCGGAAACGCAGTATGCACAGAGGATGAAGCTGATGAGGGATACAGAACTGCGATCGTATGTGTTTCAGACATACTTGCTGCCAATCCCAAAATAAACTTTGACACGGACTTTATTCATTTGCTCTTTGAACTTCCCGAGGGAAAAGAATCGCTTGATATACGCTATATCGGATTCTTTAAAAGCGAAGAGGCGGCAAATAGCTTTAAGTCGGCGGAGAAAGAAGATTACCTCAAATACTATAAGCTTAATTCATCGGCTGATATCGTAACTGACTACGGCGAGATAGCAGACGAGTACAATAAAAAAATTACGAGACGTATAAATGAAATTCTTAATTCCGAATCCGAACTCACCCCTGAGATAATCAAAGAAGAAGGCGGAAACTGCTACTACGTATCGAGTATTCGGGGAAATGATAACAATGACGGAAAGACGCCCGAAACTCCGTGGAAAACGCTTGCAAAGCTTAACGAAGTAAGTGATGATCTGTTCAACGGAATGGTAGAAGAGGGAGACGGCGTATTCTTTGAGCGCGGAAGCGAATTCTATCCCGAATTGTACAATACCAACTCAAAAACAACATTGACGGTCTATCCGTATATTTCTTACGGAGCTTACGGAGAAGGACCAAAACCGCTGTTTACGGGAGCAATTGACCTCAGAGATAAAAACGGAGTCGGAAATTGGACGGAAGTATCAAAAAATATATACGTCCTTGACGAAATAGATTCAAATCCCGATTTCGGCGGTGAAAACTCAGATATCGGAAATATAGTATTTAACTACGGAGAGATGACGGGTATTCGTTTGTATTCTCCGAAGGGAAGCAAGTTTGGCGAAGGCACTATGACCAGAGACAAGGGCATATGCTGCAACGGCAAAGAATACTTTGATGAGTCGCCGCGCCCGTGCGAGAGCCCCGAAAGCGTGCTGCTTCACGATCTTGAGTTCTTCCACGACCATGAAGGCAAGAAGCTTTATCTGTACTCAGAGCACGGAAATCCATCCGACAGATTTGACGATATAAAGATAAGCACAAAATGCTTTATAGCCGTAGGCTCGGATTTGGAAGACGTACGCATAGATAATATAGCGACCATGTATTCTTCATGGCAAACTTTGAACGTATCAGGAAACAATATTACTATTACTAACTGCGAATCAGGATACGTCAACGGAGGAATCGAATCTGTTGACGGAAGTATCGGTTCATGGGCGGCAATAGACGGCTATACGGTAAGAAACTGCTACACTCACGATGTCGGAGACGGAGGGATTACCAATCAATGTACCTGCGATATTAAGAATAAGCCGTGCCTGATACAGAATGTTGTATATGAAGATAATGTTATTGTTTGTACAGGCGACGGAATTGAGACATGGAATTATATGGGACGTACAGACGAAAACGGTTTTGCAAAAAATAAGCTCGTGAATATTACTGCAAAAAATAATATTGTAGCTTACGGCGGTTACGGCATAGGTCAGAAGCAGAGAGACGGAGGAATATCACACACCGGATCTTTCCTTACATCAAGCATATATGTTGAAGGGGAAAATCTTCTTGTTGAAGGTAATGAATTCCTGTTCTGCGACGGCGACATATTCCACTGCTATATAAATTCGGATCATCACAGCCGCGGTTGGGGACTGAAAAACAATACTTATCTTGTAAATCCTAAGTTGTCAAGTTTGATTGATTGTTACGAAACTGTTCATCTGTTCATCAATCATAATATGGATAAAGAATGCAGACAGCAATTTCCATTTAACAAGAGATATATAAATTTCTTCACTTCGCAGGGCGTCGATCCCAATGGAAAATATATTATTCTCGGCACAGAACCTACGGAAGAAGCAAAAAATGAGTGCTCTTACACAAACGGTTACTACCTGCAAAGAGGAATTTATCCTTCAAACTGAATAATTTGACAGAGGGTGCAGATGCAAAAAGGATCTGCACCCTTTTTCGCCCTAACAGCTATTTTCACCCACTGTATCTTGAAAAAACGCTGAAAATATGATACAATGTTAAATAACGCATACCGCCGAAATAATTCCTTATTTTATTGAAGGAAAATACTGGACGGTTTACATAGGACTGATATGAAAAAATATAAAATAGGATTTGTTTCGCTCGGATGCTCAAAAAATCTGTGCGACACTGAAATAATGCTCCGTCATGTTGTCGAAGCAGGATATGAGATCACCCCTGAAGATACTGAGGCTGACGTTATTATCGTCAATACATGCGCGTTTATTGAGAGCGCAAAAAAAGAATCTATTGACAATATCCTCGACGTGGCATGGCTGAAGGAGAATAAAAATCTACGCGGAATCATCGTGTGCGGATGTATGGCGGAACGTTACCGTGAAGAACTGCTGCGCGAAATCCCCGAAATTGACGCTGTTCTCGGCGTCGGAAGTATTCACCGCATAGCCGAAGCTGTTGAAGCTGTGCTGAATAACGACAAGTCTGCTCCGAAATTCACTTGCTTTGACGATAAGGAAGCATCAGCTATCGGCGGTGACCGCGTTATTACAACCGGCGATACAATGGCATACTTGAAGATCGCCGAAGGCTGCTCAAACAGATGCACATACTGCGCAATTCCGATGATAAGAGGAAAAATGAGAAGCCGTCCGATGGAAGAGCTTGTAGCGGAAGCAGTTGAGCTTGACGCTATGGGAATTCGTGAGCTTAACATTATAGCTCAGGACACAAGCGCATATGGAATCGACCTTTACGGAGAATATAGTCTGCCTGAGCTTATCCGCCGCATAACAGATGCAACGAACATTCCGTGGATAAGACTGCTGTACTGCTATCCCGATAAAATTACAGACGAGCTTATTCGCGAAATTGCCGAAAACGACCGTGTGGTAAAGTATATAGACATTCCGGTACAACACATAAGCGACAGCGTGCTGAAACGAATGAACCGTCACGGAGACGGAGATACTGTAAGAGCTGCTGTTCGCCGATTGAGAGAAGGAGTGCCCGGAATCATCCTGCGCTCCACAGCTATTGTCGGCTTCCCTGGAGAAACAGAAGAAGACTTCCGCGAGCTTTGTGAATTTATCAAAGAAACAAAGTTTGAGCGTTTCGGCGCATTCACATATTCGAGAGAAGAAGATACGCCCGCATACTTGTTTGAAGATCAAATCGACGCGCAGACCGCGCAGAACAGATACGATATTCTTATGAAAACTCAGCTTGCGATAAGCGAGCGGTACAATAAGTCACGTGTCGGGCAAACGCTGCACGTGCTCTGCGAAGGTTTTGATCCCGTAGCGGAAGCGTACTGCGGCCGAAGCTTTGCGGAAGCCGCCGATATTGACGGAAAAATTTGGTTCACATCACCGCATAAAGTCAGTGAAGGCGAAATGATCGATGTAAAGATAACGGAAGCAATGGACTATGACCTTGTCGGTGAAGTTATAGTATAAGCCAAGGTTAAAACCTTAAAATCAGTTTTTGGCGCCGTATATGCGGCAGAATGGAGTAATACTATGTCAAAAATGAATTTACCCAACAAGCTTACAGTATTCAGAATCATAATGGTGCCTGTATTTTTGCTGTTTTTGGCAGCCCCCCTGCCTTTATCCGACACATATATCAGAATAGTTACGGCAGTAGTATTCGCGCTCACCTCTCTTACAGATATGGTAGACGGAAAAATTGCAAGAAAATATAACCTGATAACGGATTTCGGAAAGTTTATGGATCCTCTTGCGGATAAATTTCTCGTATTTGCCGCAATGCTCGGAATTCTCGTAAGATTCGACTATCTGCGTCCTGTATTTGTATGGGCAGCAGCAATCGTTATCTTCCGTGAGCTTGCCGTGACATCCATTAGGCTTGTTGCAGCTGGAAAGAGCGGTCTTGTCATCGCGGCAAGCTGGCTCGGAAAGGTTAAAACGACAACTCAGATGGTCTGCATTGTAGCGATCCTCCTTGAGCCTGTCATTCTCCCGTGGAAAGCTTTTCGGGAATATCACGTCCTGTCATACTTTACAATTGCTGCAATGACCGTAATGACTCTTTGGTCGGGAATCGATTATCTTAAAAAGTATTGGAAATTCCTCGACCCGGAAAAATAAAATCTCTCAGAGCCTTCTCATTCGAGCGGCTCTGTTTTTTGTGCGGTGTCTGCATACAACACCTTACTTTTTAATAGGACATTTAGAAAAAGTTACAACAGTCGTGAAATAATTAAAGTCACCGCACAATAAATAAATTTCTATTCTACACCCTATAAAAATAAATTATGACCTTAAAAGGTTGAAAAGAATGTACAAAATGTGATATACTATATAAATAATGTTATACTTGAGCCGCTGTATGCGGAGAGTTGGAGAACGATATGCCGAAATACAGAAGAAACAGAATCAACGACGCCGTTGCAAAAGAAGCTGCCGACATCGTGAGAAATATTAAAGACCCCAGAGTTTCGGGAGTTATCGTCACGATTACCGGCGCCGACGTTACCGGAGATTTGAAATATGCAAAAATATTTTATTCATGTCTCGGAGAGACTGACGACCGAGAATTGTCGCTCGGACTTAAATCCGCCGCTCCATTTGTAAGGCGCGAGCTTGCTTCGAGACTGAATCTCAGAATAACTCCTGAGCTTACCTTTGTGAAAGATGACGGTGTAAAACACGGGGCGGAAATTTCCGCTATACTTCATAAGCTTGAATCAGACAAAAAGGGTGAATAAGCGTTTCAATTTTTTAAGCAAAAACGTAAAGGAAAACACAAAAGTTATATGACTGATATTATAAAAGACAAGCAAATAAAAAAAATTTCCGCTTCTGAGATACTGGATAAAATCTCCGCATCGAAGAAAATGCTCATAATTTCACATTCGGCTCCCGACGGCGATACCCTTGGTTCTGCCGCCGCTTTGGCATATCTTGCGGAAAGCATAGGAACTGAGGTTACCTGCGCCGTGCCCGATGAAATTCCGCATAGGCTGGAGTTTACGGCATATACGCGCACTGTTTCGTCAAAAGAAGCGGAAGCTTCAGCGAAGAACGGAGAGTTTGATCTGATCTGCTCTGTTGATGTTGCGTCCCCGTCACAGCTTAGTTCACTGGCATGTTTAATACCATACATTGACTTTATGATAGACCACCATTCGTCAGGCGAGCCGTATACAGATTATCTTATAGATTCTTCCGCTTCTGCCGCAGGCGAGATCATCTTTTCGCTTTACCGATCGGCAGAGGAAAGAGGACTTACAGGCAGAGACGCGCGAATTGCACGCGGAATATATACAGCTGTTGTGTCAGATACAGGATCCTTCAAATATTCAAATGTGACACCTGAGACGCACACTATTGCAGCTTCTCTTGTTAATGAGATAAATTCAGCAGATGACGGCGGTGCCACGACTGAAGAGCTGTGCCGCTCTCTGTTCGGAAAAAGAACCATGCGCGACCTTCAGGCTCAGGCTCTTGCAATCAAAAATCTGAAGGTTTATGAGGACGGAAAAATCGGCGTTGTGCTTCTTTCGACGGAGGATATGGCGCTTGCAGGTCTTGAGAGCCGCGATCTCGGAGCAGCTGTCGAAACGCCGCGCTCGCTTGAGGGAGTAATGATAGCCCTTTCGATAAAGCAAAACCGCGATGCTCCGACAACTTTTAAAATTTCCTCAAGATCAAACTGCAATGCCGACGTTTCCGCGGTATGCGCACGCTTCGGCGGCGGCGGTCACGTGAAAGCTGCCGGATGCAGTATTACGGCAGATTCTCCCGACGAAGCCGTAAATATCGCAGTTTCTGCATTTGCGGAAGCGATACCGAAAGAATGATTCGTACTGAAAGGATACCGCATGGCAAAAAAGAGCAAGCCTGATACCGTATCGGGCGTTATCGTAATAAATAAGCACGAGGGCGTGACATCGTTCAGGATAATTTCGATATTGAAGCGCATGTTCGACACGCCGCGCGTCGGACATACGGGAACGCTCGATCCAATGGCGACAGGAGTTCTGCCTGTTCTGCTCGGACGTGCCGTCAAAGCCTCCGACTATGTTATGTCATACGAAAAGCGGTACGTTGCCGAAATAAAGTTCGGAATCGTTACCGATACGGAGGATATCACGGGAGAGATTCTTGAAAGTTCGGACAAGCTTCCCGAAGAGAGCGACGTTATTTCCGCGGCAAAGAGCTTTATCGGAGAGATCATGCAGACGCCGCCGATGTACTCGGCAATAAAGATCGACGGGCGCAAGCTTGTGGATATCGCCAGAGAGGGCGGCACGGTAGAGCGTAAGGCTCGCCCTGTCGTGATTCACGGAATTGAGGTCGAAAAGCTGTCGGCTGACACATACCGACTTGATGTGACCTGCTCAAAGGGCACATACATACGCACACTGTGCGCCGATATCGGAAAAGTTCTCGGATGCGGAGCGGTGATGTCCGCGCTGACGAGAGTCAGAACGGGAAATTTCACGCTTGATGACGCGGTGAACATAGAAGAGCTTGAAAAAATGAGCTTTGAAGAACGGCTGAAGCTTCCGAAGCCCGTCGAGACATTGTTTGAAGAATATCCTGTGCTTTCACTGTCTCAGTTTCACGCAAAGCTGTTTCTGGACGGAGCGGCGCTTTATCAGAAGAAAATACACGCGAATTTCGAGGACGGACAGCTCATTCGAGTGAAATACGGAGACGCTTTTCTCGGACTCGGACGCGCCGAAACAGGCGAGGACGGAATACCTAAAGTAAGGCCTGAAAAACTGTTCATGCTGACAAGACCTTGGTGAGGGGGCGCAAATATGGGGCGCTGCCCCACTCTTCCGCTTAGGGGACTTTTTGAAAAAAGTCCCCTAAAACCCTCAAAAACTTTTGAAAAGGGAGTTTTCAAAGAAGCAAGGTTCGGAACAGCGCCCCGATATAAAATATACAGAAAGGACGATTACCATGCTTGACGTATGCCTGATGGGCACGGGCGGCTCGATTCCCAAGCTTGAAAGATGGCTTGCCTCTGCCTTGATTCGCCACTGCGGCGACTCTCTTATAATAGACTGCGGTGAAGGAACACAACTTGCCATGAAAAAAACAGGCTATACCTTTAAGCAGATAGGTCTTATCCTTATAACTCATTTTCATGCCGACCATATAAGCGGACTGCCCGGTATGCTCCTTTCTATGGGAAATGAGGGCAGGTGCGATCCCGTGACTATCGCCGGACCGCGCGGGCTGTCGAGAGTAGTGTCAAGCTTGTGCGTCATCGCAGGCGGACTGCCGTTTACGGTATTCGTGTACGAATTTCCGAATGAAGGCGGCGAGCTGCCGAGCGAATATTTTACAACAGGCAAAGGTTCGACGCCATCCTTGAAGATCAAGGCTTTCCCTGCGCATCATTCGATGCCGTGTCTCGGGTACAGAATTGAGCTTCCGAGAGCAGGCAAATTCGATCCCATGCGTGCAAAAGCGGAAAATATTCCCGTTAAATTTTGGGGGACTCTCCAGCGCGGAGAAACTGTAACCGACGGCGAGCGTGAATATCAGCCGAGCGACGTACTAGGAGAGCCGCGAGAGGGAATCAGTGTGGGATATGTGACAGATTCACGTCCGACAGATATGATAGCCTCCGCAGTCGATGGGTGCGACCTTCTCATTTGCGAAGGAATGTTTGATAATTCAAAAACGGAACGCGCACTGAAAAGCCGCCATATGACGGCCTCAGAGGCGGCAGGAATTGCAAAGGCAGCAAATGCAGGCAGGCTTTGGCTGACGCACTACAGTCCGTCGATCCCCGATCCGTCGGTATGTCTTGCAGAAGCGCGAGCCGTATTTGAAAATACGACGGCAGGGCATGACGGAATGGCGGAGCTTTTGAGGTTTCCCGAATAATAACAAAACAGAATAGATAAACACAGGCGTATCGTTATTGGGTGATAGCCTGTGTTTTTATCCTGTGAAAATCGCCAAACTTAATAACTTTAAGTTCAAACGATCATGTTATTCAGCTTTTTTATCGGAAGCCAAACTTCAACATGTCTTTCGCTGAACGGAATCCAGTGGTATACAGCAAGCTCAGGCGCTTCTGCAAGCTCAAATCCCATTTCAGGCAGCCACTCTGTCATAATCTGAATTCTCAAATTCAACAGATCAAAATAATCACATATCGGACTTTTTTGCCTGCTTGTTTCAAATACTGCATAAGTTGTTTCGGGTATTGTGATAAATTCAAGTCCTAAATTTTCGATGAAGTCTACTCCTGTAAATTCATGAGTATAGAGATTTTCACGCTCATACTCACCTATCATACCGCATATTAAAAAATCATATCCATCGTCGTTTACATTTTCTATAACACAATAGGTATCCTTATTCTTATTGTCTGACGCGCCGTTTATAAACCACTGCTTTCCTCTGGTTGTCATAAAAAGTGATTCTTCCTGCCGCTCTCTTTCATCTCCGTAAGGAGTTCCTGTAAAATGCGACCTAAAGCCTGTAAGTATCATTTCAGGCTTTTTTTCAATTCTGTAATTCATATCCTTACCGCCTTTAAAAGAAATATTGATAACAAGACGTGGAAAGGATTTCAAAATTCCGCCGTTGCGCGCTTCTGACGGAGTTATGCCATGAAATTTACGGAAAGCCTTTGCAAAGCTGTCCGGACTTTCATAGCAATATTTCAGTGCTATATCAATGATTCTGGTTTTGCTTGATGCAATCTCAGCTCCTGCAAGTGACATTCGTCGTTTACGAATGTATTCACCCACAGTAAACCCGCACAGCATTCCAAATGCACGCTGAAAGTGATAGCTTGAAAAAAAGCTTTGCTTTGCCAATACATCATAATCGATCTGTTCCGTCAAATGATTTTCGATGTAGTCGATAGCTTTTTGCATTCCGTATATCATGTCCATAATAAATCTGATTCCTTCCATCCGTATAAAATACGGCTTCGTCTTTATCTGTCATGATTATATCATATTTCCCAAAGGCTTACCCGATTTATTATGCGATATCTGGTCGGTATTTTTCTGATTGTCCGCTCTCTTCCGTCTGTATTCTGCCGGAGACAGACCGAATTCAGCCTTAAATGCCTTAGCGAACTTGCTGCTGCTTTCATATCCCACGGCATTCGCAATTTCGGATATTCCGCTCATGTCCGTCAGCAGAAGCTCAGCAGCTTTTTCCATTCTGAGATGCTTCATATATGCCGCAGGCGGCGTGCCGAATACGTCTCTGAACGTAGATTTCAGTGCGGTTGCACTGATACAAAATTCGGACGCAAGCGTATCTATGGTATATTTTTTTGAAATATTACTCCGCATCAATTTTTCGATTTCTTTGACTACATCCGTCTGCCCGCGATGATAAAATGTCATTGGCGAAGCCTCTTTTATGTCTATCTGTGAAAGCATGAGCACAAGCTCCATCGTTTTAAGCTTAATATAAATGGGACGCAGTTTTTCGGAGGTCAGATAAACCGATTCAAAAAATCTTTCTGTCAGCGGACACGCCTTTAAAAGAAAGCAGTCGTCATTTACAAAGAATTTTTCGGTAAGGTCCGATATGCTGATACCTGATTCCTTATAGACCGGCGGGAGATAAGCGTCTGCGGCAGGATCAAGGGATACTGCGGCTCCGCTGTATGAACCTGTAGGAAAGGACAGAACATCAGCATGATTATCGGTCATACTGAGGAACATATCTCCCTCACCCATATATAGAATACAGCCGTCCTTCATTCTGCATTCCATACGTCCCCTGCGGCACCAGTGAATCTCAAGAACATTATTATCTCCCGGAACTGAGCAGAAACCGCTCGACGAGTCATATTCCTGAGTATAGAAGTCTATCCCGTTCATGATGTGATATTTACGCACGTGTCCGAAAATTCCGTGATCCATTACACCGCTCACCTCCGTTTTATTTTCCGAATCATTAACCTTTATACCCTAATTATACCAAATAAAATTTGCTTTTACAAGTCTCATATTCCTCTGACTCTGATAGCTCTCATTGCATTGAGCACGGCGATCAGCGCTACGCCGACATCTGCAAATACCGCTGCCCACATTCCCGTGACGCCAAGCGCGCCAAGCGTTAAAACAGCCGCTTTTACGCCAAGGGCAAACACAATATTTTCCCAAACTATACGCATGGTGCGGCGTGCTATTATAATAGAGTCCGCAACATGACGGATATCGTCATTCATCAAGACAACATCAGCCGCTTCTACTGCCGCATCGCTGCCGAGAGCCCCCATCGCTATTCCCGCATCTGCGCGCGTAAGCACAGGTGCATCGTTTATTCCGTCGCCAGCAAATATTACGCTTCCGTTTTGTTCGCTTTCCTTGAGTCGTTCAAGTTCAGACACCTTATCTGCCGGAAAAAGTCCCGCTTTGTACTCGTCAACCCCGAGCTTTTCCGCAATTTTTGCAGCTGCTCCTTCCGCATCGCCCGTAAGCATTACCGTGCGGGAAATTCCGAGCTTTTTCAGCGCTGAAACAGTCTCTGCCGCGCCTTCCTTTACGGTATCTGAAATAGATATATATCCTGCAAACTTTCCGTTTTTCGCCGTGTAAAGAATCGTTTCATATGATTCATGAAAGTCGTTTTGTACTTCAGCTTGGAGCCTTTCCATAAGCTTCTTGTTGCCGACGCTGAAAGTTTCGTTTCCGAAGAATGCAGTTATACCCTCTCCCGGATATTCCGTACAGCTGTCAGGTCGCAATTCTTCATATTTTGTACCGCAGACCGCTCTCTTCAAAGCAAAGGCGATTGGGTGATTTGAATATGCTTCGGCAGATGCCGACAGTCCTATAAGCTCTTTTTCATCTATCCCCTCCTGCGGTGAAACGCTTACTACCTCAAACCGGCCTCGCGTCAGCGTGCCTGTTTTGTCGAATACAACGGTTTTGGCTTTCGCTAATGTTTCAATATAGCAAGCGCCTTTAATCAGTATACCGCGAGAGGTCGCGCCGCCGATTCCTGCAAAAAAGGACAGCGGCACTGATATAACAAGTGCACACGGACATGAAACTACAAGGAATGTCAGCGCACGAGCGATCCATATACGCCATTCTCCTGTGAAAAGAGAGGGAATAACAGCCAAAGCCAACGCTCCGAGGGTAACGCATGGAGTGTATATCTTTGCAAACTTTGTAATAAAGTTCTCGCTCTTACTTTTCTTTTCGGCTGATTCTTCCACAAGCTCAAGTATCCGCGCGGCGGCAGAATCCGTATATTTTTTATCCGCACGTATTTTCAGCACAGTGTTTAAATTGATCGATCCGCTCATAACATGATCTGATTTTGTCACCGAGACAGGCATACTCTCACCCGTAAGCGCAGCAGTATCAAGAGCTGATTCTCCTGACACGATCTCACCGTCAACGGGAATTTTCTCACCCGGATAAACGACCGCAATATCTCCGATCTCTATTTCTTCAGGCGATATATCGTAAATTTTTCCGTTTCGCTCGGTATGAGTAATGCTCGGTCTGAGGTCAACTATTTCAGAAACAGCGCGGCGTGATTTGCCGACTGCAAGCGATTGAAAAAATTCTCCCGTTTGATAAAGGATCATAACCAGCACGCCTTCGCTGTACTCTCCTATTCCTACAGCGCCGACTGTAGCTGCCGACATGAGAAAATTTTCATCAAATATTTTTCCGCGGAAAATGTTTCTAACAGCTTTCCACAGTACGTCGTAACCGGCAACAATATATGCGGCAAATTTTATTCCTATTGATACGTACTCCGCAGTTATCGGTATTGATGCTGCAAACAGAGCCGCTGAAACTATAATTCTGATAAGCCTTCGCTTTTGATTTTTCGTCACGGATTATCACCGTCCCTTCAACTGAATTTTATCCCGTCCGTAAGATTTTAAATCATATACGGCTCGGTTATATCTCCGACAGCTCAACATCAGGCTCAATTCTGCGCACCGTTTTAGATATCTTTTTGATTATCTCGCGTTCTCCTGATTCCTCAAAAGTTGCAGTCAGCTTTTGGGTGACAAACGTCACCGCCGCGCTTTCAATACCGTCTATTTTTCTGACTTCTTCTTCAATTTGCGCGGCGCAGTGCGCACAGCATAACCCTTCAAGCTTAAATGTTTTCTTCATTGTAATCTCCATTCCGCCGCTATGTGGCGGCATTTAATTTCTGCCGAGACTCAGCAAATAAGTCTCGGCCAACCGTTCCTGTATTTAAAGTATACGGCAAAAAACCGCCCGATGCAATACATTGGGACGGTTTTTGACTATGCGGTATATTTTTATGTCTGAACAGGCTGATGAGTATATCGTAAGATGTTAAATCTTTTTGTTTTCTTTCATAAACAGCATAATTACAGAGAGCAGAATCATAGCTGTCGGGAAAACCGCTGCGCTTGCAAGTCCTGCTCTGAGCGCTGCCGATGTACCGTGCGAAATCATCAAATCGGATATGCTGCCTGTAAGCCAAGGACCGAGAGAACATCCGACATCTCCTGCGAGAGCTAAAAAGGCAAACAGTGCGGGTGAGCTGCCATCCCCGAAGAAGGCGCTCGTCATGCTCAGTATGCCGGGCCACATAAGGCTGACTCCGAAGCCGCACAGCGCACATCCTGCGAGAGAAAAGATAGGTAGACTTGCAAATACGGTTAAAGCGTAGCAAAGCAGTGTTAATATACTGCACCCGACAAGAGCCTTTTTTATATTTATTTTGTGCCCGAACAGACCGTATATTACCCTGCCTGTTCCCATACACAGGGCAAAGAGGCAAGGACCGAGGAGATCTCCGACTACTTTACTTATGCCGAGTGCTTCCTCTGCAAAAAGAGACGCCCACTGAGACATCGCCATCTCGGACGCGCCTCCGCACACCATGAGAAGCACGGAAATATACATTACGGGAGATTTGAAATATTCAGAAAGATGCGTTCCGCGCGCTTCGGGCGGGATAGGAAGCAGGGGAACCCGCATAAAGAAAAACATGTTAAACAGAGGAACCGCCGACCAGCATATAGGAAGCATAAACCACATTCCTCCTCCGATAATGCGGAGAGCCACTGTGCTTACGGCAACAAGGAAAAGCTGCCCCCATGAATAAAATGAATGAAGCAGGCACATTCCTGACGTTTTAGCGTCCCCCGGCAATGAATCGACGATCGGACTGATAACGACCTCCGTCATACCTCCGCCGATCGCATAGAATATAACCGAAATCACGATTCCCGTGTATGCGTCCATAACATACGGAAGAATTCCGAGCATTATCAGTCCTGCTGCCGACACTGCATGCGCCGCTACAGCGGACGCACGGTAGCCTATCACGTATGTAAGCTTTACCATCGACGCATCGACAATGATCTGAGTTATAAATGTGATGAGTACGAGATTTCCGAGTTTAGCATAAGACACATCAAAATCAGTATTGAATATGACGAAAAACAATGTTGCGAGATTTACTGTTATCGCCTGAGTAATATATCCGAGATAACACGCTCCGAGCGTGCTTTTATAGCTTTTTTTCATATTAATGACCTTTTCCTCCCTTTGGATTTGAGTCGGTTTCGCCGCAGGCGAAATTCGCCCATTATCCTCAGCGAAAGACACAAATCGTGTCTGAAAGCAGCTGACATACGCCGCCTGCGCAGTTAATTTTCAGACTTCCTCCGAAGATTATCCGTCTGTGCAAAAACATGACTGCTCATATTATATGCCTTGCCGCAGAGATGAGTCACACCTCTGCGGCAAACTTTTGTCATATATTGTTTTTTTTCAGCCAAGATGCCGGAATAAACGCAATAATAAGCGGATATATCTCAAGCCGTCCGAGGAGCATGGAAAATGACAGCACAATTTTAGACAGTACGGAATAACCGTTGTAGTTCATGGCAGGTCCGACTCCTGCGAGACCGGGACCGACATTATTGAAGCATGAAACCGCAGCGGTCAGGTTTGTTTCCAAATCAAAAGGATCAAGAGAAATTATCAGAAATACTGCAAAAAGAGACAGCACATATATCGACAGATAGTTGCTTACGCTCTTCTGCGTGCGCTCGTCAAGTATTTTTCCTTCAAAGCTTACCGAAGCTACCGCACGGGGATGCAGAATTTTTCTGATATTGTTTCTCACCATACGTACAAGTAAAAAAACGCGGGATATTTTAAGTCCGCCGGCGGTCGAACCTGCACAGCCGCCTATAAACATCAGTATAAACAGCATAGCCTTTGAAAATCCGGGCCAAAGATCAAAGTTTACCGTAGCATATCCCGTTGTCGTGATAACAGATGATACCTGAAACGCCGCATGTCTGATCGTTTCTCCAAAGGTCTCATAAATTCCTCTGATATTTATTGCTATCATAACAACCGCTGCAACAACGACTGCTGCATAAGCTCTCAACTCTTCACTTCTAAACACAGTACGAGCACGGCGTACGAGCAGCAAATAATATAAATTGAAGTTCACGCCGAAAATAAGCATGAAGATTGTTATAACCCATTGAGAGTATGCGCTGTAGCTGCCCAGGCTGTCTCCGCGTATTCCGAAGCCTCCTGTTCCGGCAGTTCCGAAGGAATGTACGACACTGTCAAAAAGTGACATGTCTCCGAGCTTCAGCAATACGATTTCGACGGCGGTCATTACGATATAGATAAGATAAAGAATTTTGGCAGTGTCACGGATTCTCGGCACAAGCTTGCCGACAATAGGTCCCGGCATTTCAGCGCGCATTACGTGAATCGAACGCCCTGAGGTAGTAGGTATTATTGCCATAATAAGCACGATAATGCCCATGCCGCCTATCCAGTGAGTAAAGCTTCTCCAAAACAGTATTCCCTTTGACATAACGCTGAGATCGGGTATTATCGAGGCACCTGTTGTAGTCAGTCCGCTGACCGTTTCAAAAAATGCGTTGATAAATGAAGGGATTTCTCGGCTCAGTACGAACGGAAGAGCACCGAAAAGCGACATCATAAGCCACGCAAGAGCAACAATGAGAAAGCCTTCTTTTGCAAAAATGACGTGATCTTTAGGCTTAAAGATGAGTTTGAGGAGAAAACCCGACGCTGCAGTAATCAGTATAGTTATAATAAATGAAGTAAAGCAACTCTCAGCATATACCAGGGATACCGCAAGAGGAAGAACAAGCAGTACAGCCTCCAGCAGAAGTATTTGACCTACAGTATAAAATACCATTCGGCGATTCATATTTTTTCACATGCCTTCTTTAATAATTATTGCTTGATTTTTTACCGCTCGAAGGCGGAATTATTCTATAATCTCGGAAAGATCGCTGAGATACCTGTGCGATGATATTACCACAACGCGGTCGCCCTCAAGAATCATATCGTCTCCGTTAGGGAGGATAGGACGTCGGTCGCGCAGGATTCCCGCAATCAAAATCCCGGATTTAAGCTTTAAATCCTTGAGCTGAACTCCGACAACCTTAGAGGTACGGCATACATTGAATTCAAGAGCCTCTGCTCCCCCGTCAACAAGCTTATAAAGTGTTTCTACATTGCTTCCGAGTGAATTGCGAAGCGCCCTCGCATACGTTACTATAACGTCGGAAATCGTCTTTCTCGGCGAAACTATGCAGTCAAGTCCCAAGTTTTCGGCAAGAGAGGCAAGTTCATCGCTGTTAACCTTTGCAATGACCTTAGGGACATTATTTGACGATGCAAAAATAGACATGAGTATATTTTCTTCGTCAATTCCAGTTAGTGAAAGAAACGCATCGACTGAGCGCAAACCTTCCTCAAGCAAAAGCTCCTGATTCGTTCCGTCACCGCAAATTACAACAGCCTTGGGAAGAGAGCTTCCGAGCGATTCTGCAACAGCAGGATTCTTCTCAATAATTTTTACCGAATTTCCGATATTGGTCAGCATTTTTGCAAGATAATATGCAGTGCGGCTGCCGCCCATTATCATAATATTGCGCGCCTGTTTTTGCAGAATACCCATTTCACGCAGAGTCTTCTGTATCTCCATATGTGTGGCTGTAATACCTATTTTGTCACCGTGATGAAGTTCAAAATTACCGTCGGGAATAAAAACTTCTTCCCCTCTCTGTACTGCACATACCAAAAAATTTGTTTTATATTTATTTCTGATGTCGGTAAGCTTCATTCCGTTAAGGGGCGAATTGCTTTTGAGAACAATTTCAATCATCTCAAAATTCCGGCGCGAGAAGGTTTCGATTTTTACGGCGGAGGGAAGCTTGAGAATATTAAAAATCTCATGAGCAGTGAGCAGTTCGGGATTTATAGCCATTGCCAGTCCAAGCTGCTGCTTCATAAAATTTAAGCTCTTATCATTGTAAGCAGGCGTTCTGATTCTTGCGATAGTATGAGCGCTGCCCATTTTTCCTGCAAGATAACAGCTCAGCATGTTAAGTTCATCAGAGCCGGCAGCAGTGATAAAAAGCTCTGCCTTATCAACTCCGGCTTCGCTGAGTATATCACAGTCTGCGCCTCCGCCGCATACTCCCATAACATCGTAAACATTAGTAATTGATGATATGATGGCAGGATCATGATCAACAGCTACCACGTCATGTCCCTCGGCTACAAGGTTTTCAATTATTGAAGAACCGATTTTCCCGCACCCGACAACAATTATTTTCATTAAAAAAGTTTTCCTTTTATGATCGTTATATATCCTCACAAGTATATCACAAATATTATGTTTTTTCAATACAAAAGTTATCGAATATTGATTTTCAATTGCAGGATCACAATAGATGTTTAACAAACAAGGAAAAGAGAGACGAAATAGAAAAACTGTGTTATAGTTTAGTTACCACACCAAGAAGAAACAGGAAAACTTTTTCGTTTTTATTTTTTATCTACTATTACACTACTATTGTAATCCTACACTCCGTTTAAACCTTTTTGCATAAATCCTCTTGACAACACAACGCCGCAGTGTTATACTTAATAAATAAAGGCTGTGACGGAAAGTAGTAGTCTGAAATATGTCTCTAAGAGAGCGGCAGTTGGTGCGAATGCCGCAGATAATTTTCAGATGAAGTCGTTCCCGAGCCGCGGGCGTGATGAGCGTCCGCCGTCCTCTCTGCGTTACAGGAGACGGCTTTTGAAAAACGTCGGAAAAAGCTTTATTGTTGCAATAAATTGAGCTTTGAAGATATGTCAGAAGTCAGATCGAGCTGCACGCCCTGCGCGTGAAGTCAGGTGGTACCGCGCATACGCGCCCTGATATCTTCGGGGCGTTTTTTGTTTTTAAGTAGAAATTCAAGACTTTTACGCATATTCTGCTACACGGAAGCGTGAATTCCCACAGGTTTAATTAAAAAACACGAAAGAGGCAGTATAAAACCTTCCTCCTTCTTAAAGTTTCTTTGCTTCTTTCTTTGAAAAGAAAGAAGCGTAATCTCCATGTAATTCTCATCCCCAAACAAAGGACTTAAAATAAAATGAAAAAAGAACTTGCAAAAACCTACAACCCCGCCGAATTTGAAGATCGCATCTACAAAGCATGGTGCGACGGCGGCTACTTCACCCCCTCAGGCAGAGAGAATGCCGATCACTACACAATCGTGATTCCTCCGCCGAACATTACGGGACAGCTTCATATGGGACATGCCCTTGATGAAACTCTCCAAGACGTGCTTATCAGATACAAAAGAATGAAAGGCTTCAACACCCTTTGGGTTCCGGGCACGGATCACGCGTCTATTGCAACCGAGGCAAAAATCGTAGAAGCCATGAGAAAAGAAGGGCTCACAAAAGATGACCTCGGCAGAGACGGCTTCCTCGAGCGCGCATGGGATTGGAAGCGTCAGTACGGCGGACGTATTATCGGTCAGCTTAAAAAGCTCGGCTCGTCATGCGACTGGTCACGTGAGCGCTTTACTCTTGACGAAGGATGTTCGGAAGCTGTACGTGAAGTTTTCGTAAGGCTTTATGAAAAAGGTCTGATTTACCGCGGCGAGCGCATCATCAACTGGTGTCCTCACTGCCGTACATCAATCTCCGACGCTGAAGTTGATTATGCGGAACAACCCGGTCATTTTTGGCATCTTCGTTATCCGTTTGAGGACGGCAGCGGATATCTTGAGCTTGCGACAACCCGTCCTGAGACACTGCTCGGTGACACCGCCGTTGCTGTCAATCCTAAGGACGAGCGTTACACCGATGCTGTAGGCAAGAATCTGATTCTTCCTCTCGTCGGACGCAAAATTCCCGTCGTAGCCGACGAATATGTTGAAATGGATTTCGGTACAGGTGTTGTTAAGATAACCCCTGCACACGACCCCAACGACTTTGAAGTCGGTGTTCGCCATGATCTGCCTGTTATCAATGTAATGACCGATGATGCAAAGATAACTGACGACTATCCGAAGTATGCAGGCATGGATCGCTACGAAGCAAGAAAAGCTATTGTTGCCGACCTTGAAGAAGGCGGATATCTCGTACGTGTTGAAGAACATGTTCACAATGTCGGCACGTGCTACCGCTGCGGTACAACCGTTGAACCGCGCGTTTCTCTGCAGTGGTTTGTCAAGATGGAAGAGCTTGCACAGCCTGCAATAAAAGCAGTTCGTGACGGCGATATTAAGTTTGTCCCCGAAAGATTCGAGAAAAACTACTTCCACTGGATGGAGAATATCCGAGACTGGTGTATCTCCCGTCAGCTTTGGTGGGGACATAGGATCCCTGCTTATTACTGTGACGATTGCGGTGAAACTGTCGTTTCCAAGGATAATGTTGAAGTATGTCCGAAGTGCGGCGGCAAAATGAAGCAAGATCCCGATACTCTTGATACATGGTTCTCCTCCGCGCTGTGGCCGTTCTCAACCCTCGGCTGGCCGCATGAGACAAACGATCTGAAAACATTTTTCCCTACAAGCACGCTTGTTACAGGCTATGATATTATCACATTCTGGGTTTCGAGAATGATATTCTCATCTCTCGAATACACAGGAGAAATTCCGTTTGATACCGTCCTGATTCACGGACTTGTACGCGACGCTCAGGGACGCAAGATGTCAAAATCTCTCGGCAACGGAATCGATCCGCTGGAGATCATTTCGGAATACGGCGCTGACGCGCTTCGCTTTGCACTGAGTACAGGCAACAGCCCCGGAAACGACATGCGATTCTCTGACGAAAAGATCGAAGCGGCGCGCAACTTTGCAAACAAGCTTTGGAACGCCGCAAGATTCGTGATGATGAATCTCACAATCGACAAGATCAAGCTGCCTGAAAATGAAAGCCTCGCCGCAGAGGACAAGTGGGTGCTCACAAAGCTGTGCCGCACGGTTGAAACCGTAAACTCCAACCTTGATAATTATGAGATCGGCGTTGCTCTGTCCGCAATATATGACTTTATTTGGGACATATACTGCGACTGGTACATCGAGCTTACAAAGCCGTCTGTCTCATCGGAAGATAAGACAAGATCGGAAAATGCGCAGTCGGTGCTTGCATACGTTCTCAGAGAAACGCTGAAACTGCTCCACCCGTTCATGCCGTTTATCACAGAAGAAATATTCTCAGGACTTCCGGGCGAGGACGGCACAATCATGATGAAGAAGTATCCCGAAGCTTCCGATATTCCGTGCTTTGATACTGAAACCGAAGCATTCGAGCGCGTAATTTCCGCAATCCGCGCAATTCGTGCACGCCGTGCCGAAATGGGCGTTGTTCCGTCCAGACGCGCAGCTGTCACGGTAGTTACGAAATATGCAGATTCATTTAAAGATACGGGAATATTCTTTGAGAAGCTCGCGTCAGCTTCATCGTTTGAGATTGCAAATTCGTATGATGACGAAGGAGCGGTACAGATCATCACGGATTCCGCCGCGATATACATTCCTCTTGCAGATATGGTGGACTTTGCGGCTGAGGCGGCGCGGCTGAAGCGCGAGCTTGACGCCGTTGACGGAGAGATTCGCCGTGCCGAAGGAAAGCTATCAAACGAGGGATTTGTTTCCCGAGCACCTGCGGCTGTTGTTGACGCAGAACGTGCAAAGCTTGAAAAATACAAGGAAAAGAAAGCAGGCGTTGAAGCCGCTCTCCGTTCCGTTGAGGAAAAACTAAAATAAGTAAATGTATATGCACAAAAACAGGAGGAGCTGCGGCTTCTTCTGTTTTTCTTATGCAATATTACCCGCGTATCCGCAGATTAAACTTTTACATTTTCTGCAAAGCCATTTTTCTTGCGCACATCTTTATTTTTTAATTTAGCTAATATTGACTGTGTGCGTAGCCTTTCTTTCCGCACTTTCTTTCGTGAAAGAAAGACTCATGTTAACGCCTATGGCGTGAAATGGCACAAAGAAAGCCTTGCTAGGCTGCGCGCCCCCTACTTCCGCCTATCGAAATGCAGTAGCCTGTATCGCCGCATATCACACTTTTTTTCGTGAAAAAAAGCTGTGCAAAAAAAGCCTTCTAGGGGGCGGAGCCACCTCGAAGATTTTCTTTGCGCATCTTTCTTTTATAAAAGAAAGTGCGAAACAGCGACTACGCAGGCACTGCGGTTTCAGCTAAACTGAAACACTAAATCTTTAGCTTAGCCGAAACGGCTGACCAAGTAAAAAAACATGCACCAGCAAAGCAAAAAATAAAAATTTCTGCTAACACTTGACAAAATATCCCTCATTGTGCTATAATGATGGCAACAAA
>JAAWQR010000049.1 GCA_022800625.1 Clostridiales bacterium
GCGTCATCAAGGAGCCGATGTCCTCCGCGTCCTCCCTGTACGTCATATGACAGGTGACCGTGCCGTACCCGGCGCCGCCCTCGTAGGTAATCTGAAGGTAAAATTACAGTATTTTCATCTTCAAAATTATTATGCCCGTTGTTGATCCATTCGGCAAAGGCGCACTTCAGTTTTTCTGCAATCATATGATTTTCTTCTTTGTTAAAGTATCCTAAATTTACGCCCTTTCCGTGAGCGGTAAATCAATCTCCAGCTATTGCAATATAAGAATTATTTTCTATATGCTTCATTTTGTTTGAAAGTGCATGTGTAATAATATAAAATGCACCGTTCTCATAATAAGCATTGACATATCGCACATACGGCACTTCATTTTCTACAGTCGCCAATGCAATAACCGAGTCTTTTCCAAACCGCTCAATCATTACTTTTTCAGCTTCTTGACATATATTAACCATATGTTTATCTCCTGACTTCTTTACACTTTCATATATATCCGTCACTTTCTTTTCCGCCTGAATCTCACTTCATAGATAATCATAAACCGCGTCAAGAGGATATCGTACAGCACAAAGCAAGCCGTACCCATTGCAACTGCCGCGGGAATCAGAAAAGAGTCCGCCTCGCTCGGCATAAACAGGCGTAACAGCAGAAGATACACAGCTATAGTAACTTCAAAAAAGATAACTTTTACCGTCCACTGCAAAACTTTTCCGTGAAGCTGTTCACATAGAGGTTTTACAATCGGATAAAGTCCGCCCGCCATAAGATAAAGCGCTCCGACTGTCTTATCGGGCAGTAAAATGAGAGACAGCGTCGTGCATACCGCCGCAGACAGGACAGCAAAACCTACTCCCGCTTCCCGCACAAGAAACATGCTGATAATTCCGCCGAGAGCTACGGCAGACATATCAAAAACTCCGAGAAACGTACCGAAAAACAAAAGTACAAACGAAAGCGCAGCACACATCGCGGAAATCGCCGTATTTGAAGTCTTTTTACTGAGCTTTTTCACACTCTGCCCCTCCCTCTATATTTATAATTCCAAGACTCTGTATCAGCAGCAGTTTCCGCCGCAGCAGTCGCAGCATGCGTCAGCTATCATTATAGTCGCGCAGATATTGCAGCATTCGGAATCGGACGAGCCACCCTGTCTGTATGAGCCGCCGTAAGAACCTGCCTGATATCTGAGCTTATTTCTCGCGTCGCTGTATTCTTCATTCTGCGGATCGAGATAACATGCCGTTTCAATATACTTCTGCGCGTCATAATAGAAACCTCTCTGCACAAGCAGGCATCCTTTCAGATAATTCCACTCTGCTCCGCGGTCTCCCGACGGTGTCGAATCTATTATAATTTCCGCGTCTGAATATTTTCCCTCGGAAATCAGGCGGCGCACCTCCGCAAATGAGGTAATTCCCGAATACTTATACGAAGAATACGAGCCGCCGGCATTTCCGCCCGACGCTCTTTCTTTTTGTATCATATCGTATGCTTCGTTGATCTCTTTCATTTTTTCTTCAACGAGATCTGACAGAGGATTTCCCGCATAGCTGTCCGGATGATATTTTCTTGCAAGCTCTCTGTATGCCTTTTTAATTTCTTCATCAGTTGCGTTTCGGTTGACTCCGAGCACGGAATACGGATCTTTTGACATTATAAATCCATACCTTTCTTGTTATTATGTATTTTCGACTTGTGTATTATTTTTAATTATGCCGCGCAGAACTTCGGGCATACCCACATACAGTATATTCCTGATGATCGCCGCTATTCCTGTGTCGCCGCCGTCACATATCAGCTCCGCCGCCTTAGCGGTTCTGTCGAGATCAAGCAGAGCCGCCGTCATGACAGATTCTGCGGCGGTCTTTGAAACCGACACTTTTCTTTTATCACTTAAAACTACAGCAGATTCTCCGTACAGCCGCAGTATAGGGTTAAATCTTTTCTTAACATAATCATCGCGCAGATCGTCAAGCCCGTCTGCAACATATATAAACCTGCCGACTCCGCGTCCGATCTCCTCGGCTATCCTGCGATGTGCTCCCGTAAATCCTGCACGGAACAGCGAAGAGGTGATGTCTCCGAAGGCGTCCGCGCATTTATCGATTGTCGGCTCTTCGCCCTTTTCAAGAGCGTTCAGCCTGTCAAGTCCTTCGGAAATCTCACGCGACAGCTCGCCTATTATCTGTCCTCCGTCCTTCGACTCAGATCGGCGGGCGCGCTTTGCCATAGACTGCACGGAAGGATAAGCAACACCGGCTTTCAGGCGAAAAAAACCTCTCTCGTCGGACATATCGTCCTTCAGCTTACCCAAATTAAGGAAAGCCGCGGCACGCGCGGTATATCTTAAAGCCTCACAATCCTCTGCCAAGGCACGGCGCTTCATCGGATGCGCGGCACAGCGGCGACTCGAAATTTTGGGAGACTCTCCCGACAAAAGCATTCTTACGGCAGCCAGAAAAACAAAATCGTAGCTCAGCGTCAGCCTGGAAAGCTCTCCCGTAACACGTCCCATTGAGCGGCACAGTCCGCAGTATACGGCGCGGTACAGCTCATATTCCGACATCTTCATCTCGGGAGTATACGGTTTTACATATCCGAACATAAGTCCCCCTCCGATCGATCAAGTTTTTCAGATTTTTCAAAAACGTGCAAGAAAATTTATTCCGTCTGCAAGAGCGGAAACAAAAGCGTCGATATCTTCTTCATTATTTGTATGTGAAAGACTCACTCTGAGAGACGAATCGATCTCGGTATCGGAGCACCCGAACGCGGCAAGCGCAGGACTGAGCCTTCCCGCGGAAGCAGAGCATGCAGAGCCTGCCGAAACATATATTCCGCGCCCCGACAGATAGTTTAGCATCGTCTCACTCTTGATCCTCGGGAGCGTTATATTTACGATATTTGGAATGTGCTTCACGGGTTCTTTTATCACAACTCCGCTGCCGCCCATGCCGAGCATTGCCCGATCAAGCCTTTCACGCAGCTCCGACACTCGTGATATATTTTCTTCAAAATGCGCCTTTTCATCTTCACATGCCGCCGCAAAGGCAGCTATTGCCGCAAGGTTTTCCGTACCGGAACGAAGTCCGCCTTCCTGCCCGCCTCCCGGGAGAACAGGAGCTATATTTTTCTTTTTAACGGTCTCCGCACTGAGCCACAGAGCTGCCGCTCCGCGCGGCGCATGGATCTTATGCGCACTGACCGTGAGACTGTCTACTCCGAGAGATATCGGTGAAAATTTTGTTTTCATAAAAGCCTGAACAGCGTCGCAGTGAACGTGCGCATCGGGATATGCTGAGTGAATAAGCGATGCCGCACGGCGCACGTCATAAAGCGCGCCCGTTTCGTTATTCACAAGCATGAATTCTGCAAATATTACCCTGCCTGACGCTCCGTCAAGAGCCTCTCTGAGAGCGTCAAAGTCAAGCTCTCCGCCGACGGTCGGTATTTTCACTACTTTGTATCCGACACCCTCAAGCCGAAGCATCGGTTCGGACACAGACGGGTGCTCTCCGTCGCCGACTATTACAACAGGTCTGCGGCCTCCCCGAAGTCTGTCCTTTGACGCATGATAACCGAGAATCGCCAAGCAGTTAGCCTCTGTTCCCGAAGATGTGAAAACAAGGCGAGAGCCGTTCATCCGTCTGAGTCCGAGAGCTGCGCTGACAGCTGCTCTGCATGATTCAAGCAGATTATGCGCGGCAACTCCGGGACTGTGCACTGAGGACGGGTTTCCGAACGTATCAAGCGATTCCGTAAGAGCGCGCTTTGCCGCTTTGCTCGGTTCTGTTGTTGCAGAATTATCGAGATAATGAATACTCACTTTAAAATATCCTTTATTATTTAAACCTGAACTCTGAGACAATGCTCTTCGCTTCATCTATATGAGAATCAAACTTATCTGCTGTTGCACTGTAAGTCACAACATACAGTTCGCCGCCCTTTGCCGCCGCCGTCTGCATAAATTTATGAGACACTCCGCTGAGAGCGGCAGTATAAACATATTCAACGGCATATACGCCGTCAAGAGTCACATTATTTTTTGAAATCTCTTCAAAATCATCGAATTTTTCCTGAAGCTCAGCAATATTTACCTCCCACCATTCGTCAACGGTGGAATCTGTATGCTCAAGCTGCCATGCCATAACCGAAATATTTGACGGATCACTTTGAGAAACATGTGCAGAAGTTGCGGCATTGCTTATATCAACGATCCAATCCTCGGGAATATAAAAAGTATAATTCGCGGTATCGGCGGAAGCTGTTTTCATTCCCGACGGAATACTCTCGTCCTTTTTCTCTCCGCATGAGGTAAGCAAAAACATTCCTAATATCATACTCATTATAAGCGCGACAATTTTTTTCATAGTTTTTCCCTTTTCTTTCATAATTTTATATTCACTTCGCCCAAAGTTATATATAGTATTATATATGACCCAGGCTGAAGACAAAACGTACATGAGATAGCAAAATGCAAAAAAGAATTTCGCTCGCTGCGGCGAGCGCCGAGGGCTGCGCCCTTCGAACCCGTGAACGCATAGGTTTATCGCTCGTTGCGACGAGCGATTTAGGGCTCCGCC
>JAAWQR010000026.1 GCA_022800625.1 Clostridiales bacterium
TGCTTCGCTCAGCAGCCTTTCTCAGCACCGCTCTCCGCGACAGCTTTAATAGTATACCACTTTCTCCTCCACTTGTCAATACCTTTTTTTAATCTTTTTGCGTTTTTTTCGACTTTTTTTGTAATCTCATTTTTCCTACATTATTGTGGTGTGAATTTAAATATTTCAAAAACTTCACAGGCTGCAAAGTTTGAGATGAAGCGACGGATTTTTTCTTCCAAAGTAATTCCAACACACATCTCAACATGGCACAGGTTAAAATTTGTTTACTTATTTTAATATCCCTCTCCGTATTTCTAACTTCTTTTTTCGCAGAGGATTGTAAATAGATATGTATTATGATAAAATAAAGTAATTCAGGACGAAAAACCGGAACGAATGCAACAAGAAATTTTATATATTGCGATAGAGGATGAAAACTATGAATTTCAGACAAGTACACCTCGATTTTCACACAAGTGAAAAAATCCCGGGAATAGGAAAAGAGTTTTCCAACGAACAGTTCAAGTCGGCATTAAAACTCGGTCACGTAAATTCGATAACTGTATTTTCAAAGTGCCACCACGGCTACTCATACCACCCGACTGAGGTCGGCAAAATACACCCGAACTTAAAATTTGACCTGCTCGGCGAACAAATAAAGGCTGCGCATGAGATCGGCGTAAAAACTCCTGTATATCTTTCGGCGGGCTGGGACGTTAAAATGGCGTGGACGCACCCCGAATGGCTGCTCCGACCGAAGGACGACACCGTTCACTTCGACGAGCCGGGCTATCATCTGATGTGCATGAACACGCCGTATCTCGACTACCTGACAGCACAGATTGAGGAAGCCGTCAAAAATTACGACTGCGATGAAATTTTCCTTGATATTGTAGGAATTCGCCCATGCCACTGCCGCCGCTGTGTTTCGGACATGCTGTCTCTCGGATTTGATCCCTATAATGATGAGGACGTATACAAATTTGCGGAGCGTACATATCTCGAATATGCGCGCCGCGTCAGAGAGGCAGTTGACAAATATAAACCGGGACTTCCCGTATTCCACAACAGCGGACATGTCAGCCGCGGCAGACGCGATCTTGCATATCTCAACTCTCACCTTGAGCTTGAATCTCTCCCGACCGGCGGCTGGGGATACGATCATTTTCCGCTCTCTGCAGGCTATGCGCGCACACTTGATACGGAGTATCTCGGAATGACGGGAAAATTCCACACAACATGGGGAGAGTTCGGAGGATTTAAGCACCCGAACGCGCTGATTTACGAAACTGCGCTGAGCATTGCAAACGGTGCGAAATGCTCTGTAGGAGACCAGCTTCACCCATGCGGAAAAATGGACATGGCAACATATGCTCTTATCGGAAAAGCCTATGCGGAGGTAGAAAAACGCGAGCCTTGGCTTGACGGAGTAAAATCCATAGCCGATATTGCTATGCTGTCTGCGGAAGCTGTCAGCAACTATTACGGAAAGCCGTTCGGACGCAAGGGCGGCTCGGACGGAGACATTGATGCGGGTGCAGTTAGGATTTTACTTGAGGGAAAATATCTGTTTGACGTTGTGGACACCGAAGCGGAGCTTGATAAGTACAAGCTGTTGATTCTTCCCGACAATATCCGCCTCGACGCACATCTGACAAAGAAGATAAATGATTTCGTAAAACGCGGCGGAAAAGTTTTAGCGAGCGGAACATCTGCACTCAAGAATGAAAGCGACAGCTTTGCAATCGATCTCGGCGCTGACTACATCGGGAAAAGCAAATTTTCTCCGATATATATGAAGCCGCAGTTTGACTGCGAATACGAGCCGAGCGCATTTGTCATGTACGCCGATTCGCATGATATCACGCAGAGGAGCAACGCGGATGTCATAATAATGAAGGAAAATCCGTATTTCAATCGCACGGCGCTCACTTTTTCCTCACACCTGCATGCTCCGAACGATAAATCGCAAGAATATCCGCTCGGAACTATGAGTAAGTGCGGCGCATACATCGGCGCATCGCTGTTCACGGAATACGCGACAAATGCAAGTTTTATTACGAAAAAGGTGCTTCATGGCGTGATAGATATGCTGCTGGGAGACGCAAAAACACTGAAAACCACGCTCCCTGCACAGGGCGTTGTAACTCTAATGGATCAGGCGTCGGAGAGCAGACTTGTGCTTCACGCGTTGTATGCATCACCCGTAAAGAGAGGACACGGAATTGAGGTAATTGAGGATATCGTGCCGCTATACGGCGTGAAATTTGAGCTGAGAACCGAGCGAGAGCCGAAAAAGGTATATGAAGCACCGAGCGGTGAGGCGATTCCGTTTGAATACATCGAGGGCATACTGAAGTTTTCAGCAGAAAAGGTCGACTGCCACTTCATGGCTGTAATAGATTATTGAAAGAAAGAGTAGAGAGGAAATATTTGTTTTTAAAGCATATTATTTACTTTTTATTTTAATTTTAGATATATTTAATTCATTTATAAGTGTTAATATTATTTTGGAGTAGTTAATATTATCTATTTACATTTGCTATAGCTTTGTTAAATTTACAAGAAACAGGTGAGTCCAATGCAGATTTAATTTACTAAATACCAAAAATTTAAATAATAACAGCAAAAAAAGCAAAAGTATGTCAATTTTTATTGGAGGTTTCTAAAATGAAAAAAATAATATCAATTTTTATCGCACTCACAATGATAACAGGATTTGTATCAGTATGCGCTCACGCCGTCTATTTGGATAATAATACGACTCTCGTAAAAATCAACGGTATATCTACACCTCTCTCAAATGATGCGCTTGCAGAAGCCGTTGAAATTACGGAAGATGAAGCATCTGAAATTGCTGAATTATACATTCAGGACATTATTGCTATCGGAGATACTGAATGGACTGAAGCAACATCCGTTACTGATGTCGTAAGTATGTATAGTAATGATGACAATCCTGAAGTTACTGCATATACTGTTAATCTAAATCAAGGTTATGTGGTTGTTTCGGCTTATCTTGATGCTACATCACTTATTCCGGAGTGGTCTGACAAAGCTGAACCGATATACGAAAATTTTGAAAACAGTGCTGATGAAAAGATTATATATCTCGGTGCTTACGAATATTATATAGATGCGGGAAATACAGCAATTTCACTACAAGGCGAAGCTGTTGAAAAAGACGAACTTTGCAATAATGTCGAAATTTCAAGAGATATATCAAATATCCCGACTAAGATTTTGCAGAGCTGCGCTATCGGTTCATCAACAATATCTCCAAACTCAATTATAACAGATCCATTTGATGATGCAAATAATAGTTATCCCGGACCATTTGTGTGCAAAGACTTTGTAAATAAGTGGGAAGATTACATGACATATTATACAACAGGTTCTGGATTAAATTTAGGATGGGATATGTGTTGTACTCCTGTAGCTATTACTAATATCCTAATGTCTTATAGAAATAAACGTCCTTCCACAACGCCTTTGCCTTCTGCTGACAATCTTTTTACGAGTATAGCTCAATATGGTTTTAATAAAGGATACTATAAACCATCAGAAGGAGGAACATTTACTGTAAGTCAGCCATACTATCTTCTCGAGTCAATGCATAACAATTCGATAGACGGAAATGTTGTAGGACTGATCGATACGACTTACACTAATATAAAGTCACATTTAAATGACGGAAAATTGTTGCTTATCTCACTTCAAAAACATGGGACTTATGGAAATCATAGCGTTGTATGTTTTGCCTACACAAGACTTTACAGTTCAAATGCAGACAGGTATATTGTTTATATGAAGGTAGCTGACGGATGGTATACATCAGCAAGATATATTGATCTATTAACTGCAAATGACGCTTACGGCGGACAATTCACATTTGCTGATCTATGGGGGTAAATAATATGAAAACAAAACTGACAAAAAGAATAATTTCTGCGGCGCTTACGGCTTCAATTGCCGTATTGGGAAGCGCACAGGTATCAGCCGTGAAAATTTATGATGACATTGAAAATCTCCAATACGAACTTTGCACATTTGTTACCGGTTCGCGTTATTATGACGATGTTTCGGAAGACGACTGGTTCGACACCGACATCGGCCACGTAAGCGATAATTTCAGAGGTTTGATGATCGGCAAGGGGGAGCGTATATTCGCACCGAACGATAAACTTACACGCGCTGAGTTTGCAACAATAATGTACAGACTTGAGCACGGTGCAGCATCGAGTGCCGAAAAGAGCGCGGCATCGGATTTCCCCGATGTTGAGAAAGATTCATGGTATTCGGGATATGTCGTTTGGGCTGAGAAAAACGGCATAGTAAAAGGCTATCCCGAATCAACAGGCGGTGTATACTATCCTGCTCATTTCGCTCCTGACGGAGCAATCCGCCGTAGTCATATAGCTTTGATGATATACAGATATTTGGTCAACCGCGAAATTACACTGCCCGACGTTGACGATCCTGCCGCTCCTTTCGACAGTCCGCATGACATAGACCCTTACATGACCGACGAGGAACGCAAAGCTATAGACGCTCTCCGTCTCGCGGGAATAGTAAGAGGCAATGAACACGGATATTTTGAACCGTATGAAACCGCCACAAGAGCGGAGGTTGCCGCAATGATCGTACGTCTCGACGACGCTATAAATTATAAATTGGATGTTGATTTTAACGCATCGGACGTTGCCAAAGTCACCGTAGAATGTTCCGGCACTGAGGAAGGGCGCATAGAAGTAACAGACCGTTCGGATATTGAAAAGATAACCTCAGCATTTAAATCTGTAACACCCGATACGATAATTGAGTCTCACACGAGCATATTATTCCCGATGGGCATAAAATACACGTTTGAGTCTGCATCGGGCGACGTGCTACTCGATATCAGAGTATCAACGGCGTACGGAAAAGCATATATTTACGAGTCCTGCGGACGCGCGCTCAGAGTGAATTTTGCTCTTAATCCCATAGACGGAACAAACGTTAAATTCACTTATATAACCGTATAGTAAAAAACAACAGCGTGTCGGGTTCACCCGACACGCTGTTGTTTTTTTATTGTCTACCAGTCAAATTTTATTCAAGATTCAGCTTATTCTTAAGAACATAGCGAGTAATGATGTAGAATGCCGCAGCGCTTACCGCGGCAAGCAGTATACTTTCAAGCACTATTACATGAGCACCTGATACGCTTAATATCTCTTTAACGAATACCGAAAAATCTTCAAATGTTTCAATTTCCATTTCGGCTGTTGCTTCAATACTGTCAATATTGAAATTGCCTATAAAGAACATTGTAACAAGCGTAACTATATTGCGTACTATCGTAAGTATGATGCTGATGATAAAATACCATGCGACAGACATACCGACCTTGCTCTTTCTCGCACACTGACCGAGAGCCATTGAAGCATAAGGCATAAGTATCGACTGCAAAAGAGATACAAGCATAAACACTGCCATTTCAATAATGATGAGCGTGACTGTTGAAGGTCCGAGTATTTCTCCGAATGCCTTAATATATCTCCAGCTTTCCTGCAAAAATTCAGTAAAATCAGGTGATGAGCTTGCTGCGATCAGAACAGATCCGATAACAACTATAGCTGAAATTATCATAAAGATCATACTGCACACGGTCTTTGTGATAATATGCGACGATGGCTTCACTGGAAGCGTCATGCTGAGATATCCCTCGGAAGATAGCAAATGTTTATAGAAACGTACGATTATCATTGCATAACTTACAAAGAAAACCGCTATAATCGAGATCACAAAAAACATCAGGAGCAGGACGCTGAACATCTCAAACACACTGTTATCAATAAATTTATCCTGAATAAAGTAAGTCAGGCGAAGAACGAGCGACAGCGCAAGACAGATCAGATTTACGGGGACGAGCATTCTTGCAAGAGCCGACAGCTCATGCTTATATAATTTCTTTACCATTTGTATACCTCCCTGAACAGTGCGTCAACACTCTTTCCTTCGGTTTCGCGGATTTCTTCAGCGCTTCTGTACATTTCAAGCTTTCCGTTTTTGATAAATATTACATCATTCAAAACAGATTCAATATCGGCAATCAAATGAGTTGATATTATAACCGTTGAATTCTCCGCATAATTTGAAATTATCGTATTAAGAATATAATCTCTCGTTGCGGGATCGACGCCTGCGATCGGCTCATCAAGCAAATAAAGCTTTGCCTCACGGCTCATTGTGAGGATAAGCGCAATTTTTTCGCGATTGCCTTTCGACAGCGTTTTTATCTTGCTCTTTAATTTGATTCCGAGCGCGGAGGTCATATCCTCTGCTTTATCTCTCCTGAAATCTTCAAAAAAGTCGCTGTAGTAACCGAACGCCTGATCCACCGTCATCCAAGACGGAAGAAAATCACGGTCGGAAAGGTACGACACAATCTTTTTTGTCTCTACACCCGGAGCTTTGCCGTCAATAAGTATTTCTCCGTCAGTCGGTGTAAGAAGTCCGTTTGCAAGCTTTATGAATGTAGTTTTTCCGCTTCCGTTTGGACCGAGCAAGCCGACGATCCGTCCTCTGCAAATTCCGATATTCAGCTTGTCAAGCGCAGTAAATCCCGCCATATAGCTTTTGGTGAGATCACGTGCTTCAAGAATAAAGTTTTGTTCCATTTAATTTGCTCCTTTCGCATTTCCTTCTGTCTCAGAATTAAGAATTTTTTGAAGGCTATTTAAAATTTCCCCGTTGTCAAGACCGATTTCTCTCATCTCCCGAATAAATTTCAAACATATACCCTCCGATATTTCAAGAGAGAGACGATCCCGTCCCGCCGTGTCGATACACACGTATCTGCCGTCTCCGCGCCTCGTCTCAAGTATTCCGTCATATTCAAGCATTACCATTGCTTTCTGAACGGTATTTGGATTTACTCCGATATCCGTTGCCAGATCCCTGACGGACGGAAATCTGGAATCAGGCGGATAAACTCCCAATGCAATATCTGTCTTGAGCTTTTCATAGATCTGCCTGAAGATCGGCTTAGAATTTGTGAATTCCCATCCATTCAATTACATCACTCTCCTCCTTTAAGTGTATCGCTGTATTGTGGATATAATACAATAATACACCACTTTCAGAGTTTTGTCAATAGTTTTCTGAAAGAAAATTAAATTTTCCGATTCAAAGCACTTTTTATCGTGCTTTGAGGCATTCCACTCATCTTAATTTTCTGAGAAAATGACTGAATACAAAAGCACATTTACTCCCTTTTACTTTTCGTATTGATGAAAGTCCGTTTTTTAGTTCTTTGTCAGAATAACTATGCGGACAATTACTTGTAACTACTCGACAAACTGCAATTTATTTGTTTTTTTGTTCCCTAAATAATAAATTATCAACACAAAAGCAAAGGATATAAGCTGGGCAATCATAATTCGGACAATTTGTAATTCGTCTGCGCCCGTTAAAGAAATAACATGCAACATATTTGTAGCAATGGTATTATTGAATAGATGGTCTCCAAGTCCTACCCAAATATTTCCTGTCATGCGGTAAAGAAGTCCCCATTTAACCCCCATAATTCCGGAAAGTATAATATAGCCGATAACCATAAGAACCATTGCCGCAAATGACATTTCACCATTTATATAACTTCTGATTGGCATTACAATGTGCCAAATACCAAATAAAAATGCAGCAATAAAATTCGCTGTCATAAATGACTTTGTTTCAGCGAGCGTTTTAATAAACAGTCCGCGAAAAATACCTTCCTCCATCCATACATTGACGATATTGAAGAATGCGCATAACACAAAGAAAACAAAATCTGTATTTTTTACTTGAGAACCATTTAATGAAAAACTGCTGATATATATTTCAAAATGTGCAGAATTGCCTTGCATAGTTAAAATCGCTAATTCTAACCCGTATGAAACAGCAAAGCAAACGCTTCCCAATAACAAACCTTTCAAAGTACTGCTTACAAAGCACTTCCTTTGAAATCCAATATCACCCCATGTAAAATGTAACCTTTTTAATATTACTGCTAAAATAATAATTCCAATAGCTTTGTGTAGTATATTTTCTCCAATAGCCGTATTGTCTGTTCCAATTAAAAAATACTCAACAAACCTTACAGCCAAACAAAGGGTGAATATTGCAATGCACAAATTATTTGGTTTGCATTTTATGTTTCTTCCCATATAGTTACCTCTTATACATTCCTATTTACCGCTTAAATTATAGCATAGATAATTTTCAGCTTCAATCTATGATTCGTTAAATTGCCGGAGTTTTGAGACAACAACACGAAGGATATAAGGGATCATATTATCACCCGTTGACTTTTTCATCTGTTTGCGATATAATTTTAATAGTATATAGCCATACGATATATAAAACACACGAATATTTCAAAAGAAAGGCTGTTTCATTTGATGAATAATAAATCTAAAATAATCAGAGCAATAACTGCTGACGGCAGTGCGCGCATCGTATTCACCGACAGCACGGAAATCGTAAAAATCGGAAGCGAAAAGCACAGCACGTCAAAAACCATGACAGCCGTTCTCGGAAGGACGCTCACCGTAACCTCACTCATGGGATCTTTGTTAAAAAACAGCACAGATTCACTGACGCTTCGCATAAACGGTGACGGACCTTCCGGTACTGTGATCTGCGTTTCGGATTATAAAGGAAACGTACGCGGATATGCCGAGCATCCGAATGCTGAGCTTCCCCCCAACTCATATGGAAAGCTTGACGTAGGAGGAGCGATCGGCAGCGGTACGCTTTACGTTATACGAGATCTCGGAATGAACGAGCCGTATGTAGGCGCGTCTCCGATTGTCAGCGGAGAGATTGCCGAAGATATTACCGAATACTATGCCAAGAGCGAGCAAACACCTACAGTTTGCGCTCTCGGAGTAAGAGTCGGACAGGATAACATATGCTATGCGGCAGGCGGATATCTTTTGCAGCTTATGCCCGGAGCTGAGTATGATACTGCGGAAAAGCTTGAGTCAAACGTAAAACTGATGAGACCTGTATCACAGCTTATCGCAGACGGCGTCAGCGGAGAAGAGATCATAGCGTCCGTATTTTCAGGTTTTGAATTTGAGATGTTTGATGAATTTGATACGGAATATCTGTGCACATGCAGCCGCGAAAAATATCTGGACGCGCTTGCAGGACTGTCAAGAGACGATGTACGCGAGCTGATTTCAAAGGGCGAGCCAATTGAGACTCAGTGCTGCTTCTGCGGTGAAAAATATGTGTTCACTCCTGACGAAGTATCTGCTGAAATAAAGCGCAAAGAGAAAAATAAATAAGAATATTACAGCACATATGCAAAAATATCGGTTTTTTCGTAAAAAACCGATATTTTTTTATTTTAGAGCGAAAACATGTCGCTCCCCGTTATAACATTAAATGTATATTACGTGAAAATAAAATGATGTATCTAAGATAAAGTATATTATCCCGCACCGAAAATTTCAGTTTTTTCTGCCCGATACTTCAGCTCTGTCTCACATACCTGTCAAAATGAATATGTATAATGTAACAGAAATCAATAGTAGCAAATCTTTAATGAAAGGGATGAGGAAAAATGAAAAACTCATATATATTTCAGCGTATCGAAAAGAAATATATGCTTAAAAAATCAGAATATGAAAGACTCATCGAAAAGATAGGCAGTAATCTGGAAATAGATGAATACGGCGAATCTACGGTATGCAGTATTTATCTCGATACAGATGACTGGCTGCTTATACGCAACTCAATTGAAGCCGTGGCATATAAAGAAAAGCTCAGGCTTCGCAGTTACGGAAGTCTTGATAGAAATTCCATGATATTCTTTGAAATAAAGAAAAAATATCTCGGCACTGTTTACAAAAGACGTGCTGTAATGCGCTACGAAGAGCTTCAGAATTATATTTTAGGCAGAACCATGCCGCAAAACTCACAGATAATGAATGAGATCGATTATCTGATGAACTTTTACGGAGAACCGAAACCGAAAACAGCACTGTTCTATGAAAGATCGGCATATACTGCGCCGTGCGATGACGGACTACGTTTAACCTTCGACAGAAACGTCAGATACCGAACGCACGATTTTTTCTCAGGCTCTATCGAAGGAAAAAGTATCACCGATTCGGACAGCGTCCTGATGGAAATAAAAACTCCGGGCGCTATGCCGCTATGGCTCTCACATGCGCTTGATGAAAATATGATATATCCGACTTCATTTTCAAAATACGGAACAGCCTACCGCGATATGTGCCGAAACAATATAAATATAAGTAAAGGGGAGCTTTTAAATGTTTAATCTTTTCTCATCAGTCACGGAAAGCGGCGTTACTCTGACTGCATACATAATTTGCACTCTTACGGCTTTTATATGCGGGATCGTCGCAGCCGCTGTTTCATCTTTCAGGCAAAAGGTAAGCCGCAGCTTCATACTTGCTCTTGTGCTTCTTCCGCCGATCACTCAAACAGTAATCATAATGGTAAACGGGAATATCGGAACGGGAGTTGCGGTCATGGGCGCGTTTTCACTTGTAAGATTTCGTTCGGCGGCGGGAAAGGCAAGCGAAATTGCCTCGATATTCTCAGTAATGACGGCAGGACTTGCATGCGCCGCGGGATATATTTGGGTTGCGCTGTTGTTCACAGCTATGATGTGTGCCGCAGTTCTTATTTTCAAGCTGATATGCGGCAAAAAAAAGTCAAGATCAGATTTGCGTGTCACCGTTCCGGAAGCGCTCAGCTTTTCTGATGCGTTTGACGACCTGTTTGAAAAATACACCCGTTTTCACTCTCTTGAAAGCGTAAAAACAAGCAATATGGGAAGCCTTTATAAGCTGCTTTATAAAATTGAAATGAAAAACAAAAATGATATAAAAATTTTTTTAGATGAGCTGCGCTGCCGCAACGGCAATCTTGAAATTTCGGTATGCGACGCCGTCGAGGAAAGTGAGGAATTGTGATGAAACGGAAATTTGCGATGCTTTTATGCTCTGCCGCGTGCATGTCGGCATTAATAATGTGTACTGCATGCGGCGGCAGCGGTACAGAAAGTACTGACTCATCAATTGATTTTGTGCAAAGCTCCGACGCTGTCAAGGTATACCTTGACGGAGGAAATATCAGAGCAGACGGTGACGGAATCGAAACGTCAGGATCAAATGTAACTATAAAAAAAGCGGGCGTCTATATTTTTGAAGGCACTCTTGATGGCGGCAGAATATCGATAGATGCAGGAAAAGACAGCACAGTAGAGCTTATAATGAACGGCGTATCCGTTACATCGGCGGACGGTCCTGCCGTATATGTTAAAGAAGCTGATGAAGTTTATGTTACACTGGCTGACGGCACAAATAATATCCTGACAGACAGCGAAATCTATACTGAGGAAAACGGAGAAACAGGACTCGATGCGGCTCTGTTCAGCCGCGAAGATATGACAATACGTGGCAGCGGAAGCCTGAGTATCAAAGGAAACTATAAGCACGGGATCGTATCCAAGGATAATTTAAATATTGAGAGCGGAATGCTTGAAATAAAAGCCGTAAAGTGTGCTATTGAAGGAAAAGACAGTGTAAAGCTTTCAGGATCAGATATAACCGTCAGTTCAGGTTCTGACGGAATCCGCTCGACCGACACTGAAAACAGTGAACACGGAAGCGTTTATATAACAGGAGGAAGCATAAATATTACGGCAGGAAACGACGGAATTCAGGCAGTGAATAATGTATATGTCGAAAGCGGCGAGATTACAGTCATCTCAGGCGGAGGAAGCGAAGCCGCGCCCGATAAGGCGGAGTCGGATATGTTCGGAGGTAAATTTGGTTTCAAAAATACAGACAGCACGACACCAGATAACGGCGGCACAATATCAGGCAAGGGAATCAAAGCTGACGGCGAAATCAATTTCACAGGAGGCACGCTGATAATCGACTCATATGACGACGCTTTGCATTCAGGTGGAAATATTATGGTGAGCGGCGGAGAGACGACGATAACCGCAGGCGATGACGGGTTACATGCCGACGGCGAAGCCCTTATCGCAGGCGGCAAGGTTTCCGTTCTGAAAAGCTATGAAGGCATTGAAGGCACAAAAGTGGAAATATCAGGCGGAGAAATTCATGTCGTATCTGAAGACGACGGAATCAACGGTGCTTCATCGGATGATACATCTCCGACTGACAATTCAGGTGGAGAAATCGTGATTTCAGGCGGAACGATATATGTAAACGCATCGGGAGACGGAGTAGATTCCAACGGAACGCTCGCGGTATCGGGAGGAGCGCTGTTTATAAGCGGTTCTTCGGACAGTGCAAACAGCGCGGTGGATTATGAAAGCTCGGCAGAAATCACCGGAGGTGTCATATGTGCTCTCGGAAGCCGCGGCATGGCTCAGAATTTCACATCCGCCACCGGACAGAGCGTTTTTCTTACAACCTTTGAGACACAGGACGGAGGCGTGCCGTTTGCCGTATCAAATTCCGACGGGAATGTTATTGTGATGTTTACACCTGAAAAATCTTATGATTCGGCACTGGTCAGCGCACCGAGTATCACAGACGGCAAAACATACACGCTGACAACAGGCGGCTACTTCTTCGACGCAAATGAATTCGGAGCGGCTTTAAGCGGCACATCCGGCGGTGAAAGTGTGCTGAGTACCGTAGAAGTAAACGGCAGCATAGTCGGCGACGGCTTTGGCGGAGCAGGCGGATTCGGAGGAATGCACGGTATGCTGGGCGGAAAAGCTCCCGATATGCAGGGCAGTGAAATTCCAAATTTGCCGAACGGTGAAATTCCCAACTTGCCGAGCGGCGACAGGCAACCGCCTTTCATGAAAGACGAGCCAACGCCCGACTAAAGAGCTGATCCGTAAAAATTCGGCAAACAGAAATGACCTGTTTATCCACTCCTTTATAACCGTACTGTCTGCACATAAAAAACAAGCGAAACTTCCGGAGGAACACTGGATAAGGAAGTTATTATAAATGGACGGTTCTGTACCGGTGTGGATACAGAACCGTCCATTATTTAATGGCAAATAGCGCTTGATCGGAAACTGTCCATACAATTTCTCTGCTTGCTGATACCAAAGACTAAGTAAAATCTATTATTTGATATAGGACATATCACTCAACCTTGATATTATACGGTGTCCGTCGGTATCTTCACGTAAAAACGAAACACCGCCGGATTTACCCCAAAATGTACATAAGTCGAGCGACTCTAAATCCATACCCAACCAAATCGCAAATAATACGCTTAATGTTCCGCTATGAGAAACTAAAATAAAATTATCACAAGATTGAGCAACTACCGTATCGACAAAATGAGAAACTCTGCGCCAAACTTCTCGCCTTGATTCAGCGCCGAAAAATACCTGACCGTCCGCAGTATCCGCCCAATCAATCGTATCTGTCCACACAGGGCAATATAAATTATTTTTTGCCCATTCCTTAGATTGTCCGACTGCTTTTCCCAAATTGAACTCTCTTAGTCGGTTATCATATATTGGATCCGTATTCAAATAACTTGAAATGATTGCAGCCGTATGCTTTGCTCTCAGTAAATCCGAGGAATATATAGAATATTTATCATTACCGATTTCTGTGAAAAGACGTTTACCTATATTATGAGCCTGCGCAATACCATTTTCAGTCAAATCCCAATTTCCCCATGAGCCAATCATACGATTAACATGCTGTTCAGATTGCGGGTGCTGAATTGTTATAACCCTTTTCATAAAAACTCTCCACCAAATCCAGACTACCGTATAGCAGCAAATCATCCGAAAACAAATCTTCGACTTGTCTTACTCTGTCATAAATACGTCCTTATCAGAGCGCCTCATTTGCAAATTCCCCTTGTTTTTATTTTATATATCTTATTTGCGTCCGGAGGCCATATCGTTTTTACCTCTGGAGCTTTCGCCTCCGGGTACGATCTCGCCCGCCGCAGTCAATGCTATTTTCGTGAGCGTAGGTCCTGTCAGCTCATATATCAGAACCGAGAAGAGCACGATATTTCTGATGACAGTTCCGTCAGAACCGAGAGAAGCCGCCATCAGCGACATTCCGAGCGCGACGCCTTCCTGCGGGAACAGAGTGATTCCGAGATACCGTACAAGAGTGCTCGGAGCTTTCATAGCCTTTGCGCTCCACGAAGCACCAAAATATTTACCTACAGCACGTGAAAGCACAAATACAAGACCGACACATATTATTTTAATGCTTGTGATAACTCCGAAATCAAGCTCAGCTCCGCTGAACACGAAGAACAGGATATACAGCGGCGCAGTCCAGCGCTCCGTCCTGTCCATAAGCTCTTCCGAAACATCGCAGATGTTGCAGAATACCGTTCCGAGCATCATGCACGTCAAGAGAGAAGAAAATCCGACATGAACCGAGCCTATGTCAAACTCAAGCATTGTTATCGCTACTGTCAGTAGAACAAAGGTAATAGAAATTGACATTCTCTTGCTTCGCGAATGAAACATCTTTTCAACAAGATTGAAAATAAGACCCATTACAAATCCGAGCGCAAGAGACAGCACGACCTCAAGCAGAGGCTCGGCTACAACAGAAAGCACGTCCACATGACCGTTTGTAAGTGATTTTGCAACTCCGAAAGAAACGGCAAATACCATAAGTCCCACGGCATCGTCAATTGCAACGATAGGCAGCAGTATATCAGTCAGCGGTCCTTTCGCCTTATATTGTCTGACAACCATAAGAGTAGACGCAGGGGCGGTAGCCGCAGCGATCGCACCGAGAGTCAGAGCTGCCGGAAGTGAGATGAGATTCGGATTGATAAAGTGAAGCGATACAAGTACAATATCAACAAAACCTGTAGCAACAACAGCCTGTATTATACCGATAACAGCAGCGCTTTTCCCGTTCTTTTTAAGCTCTGAAAGCCGGAATTCGTTTCCGATAGAAAATGCAATAAAACCCATTGCAAGATCTCCCATTATTCCGAGAGCCTTTACATCTGCTACGGACGAAAAACCTATGCCGTCTATTCCGAGCCTGCCGAGACAAAACGGACCTATGAGTATTCCCGCTACAAGGTATGCCGTAACCGCGGGAAGACCGACAAGCTTTGCAAGGCGCGACATAAGAAGCCCCGCTAAAAGCGCTACCGACATTACTAATAATATTTCCATATCAATTAACTTTCTGAATTTAGACCTTTCTGTAATTTATTCTGCTTTTTATATATGTATTATCAGATTCGCTCTTCACACTCGGCAAGAGCGGCTCCGATCACTGTTCCGAAACGTGAATGTTCCGGAATTGAGAAATTCATATCAAACATGCGGTTTAGAGTTGCAAAAATACCTTCTGCCTGAGCGACACTCGATAAATTTCCCGTCAGAACAATATCGCGTATTCCGCACCCACGAGCCGCAAATATCGATACCATTCCGATCGTTTCAAATACCATATTGATAATTCCGAGCGCAATGTCGTGGCTGTCTGCAAGATCGCTTATGTTTCCGAAGTTTGACGCAGTCGTGGTATCGGTAAAGCCGGGAATATTGTCATTTTTTATTATGTCGCCGATACGCAGGTCAATTTTATCAAGCGAACCGCTTTTCGCAAGCTCTTCTATGTGAGCTACCGTATCCATTCCGAGCAACTTCTTAGAAAGTCCGACGAGCGTACCGCCGCCCATTCCAGTACCTCCGAGATGGCGCGGCTCACACCCTTTTTCGGCATATACGAGAGCCGTTCCCGTACCGAGACTTGCGATAAGAGCGCTGTCAAGTCCCGACAGATACAGACCGCCGAGTCCTATAGCCTTAAATTCTTCAATTCTGTAGCAAGGAAGTCCGTAAAGCGGCTTCGTTATGAATGAAGAACCTGCACCCGTTATCATTACTCTTTCTATATCGCAGAGAGCAAGTCCGTTTTCATCAAGAAATTTTCCGAAAGCGCCGAATGCCGATGTTACAGGATCGGTCGCACGGACAAAGAGAGGAGAGATCAGTCCCCTCTCACCGCCGCGCTCCGAAAAACCGACGATCTTTGTCGTACTGCCGCCGACGTCTATTCCGATTATGACATCTTTCATGGGTAATCCCCCGATTTTTGTTATCGTATTATAATCAAAGCACCTGAATTTGAATCTTTAGCTTATTCCACGGTGTAAGTCGTTCCGTCTTTGGTATCCTTCAAAATTATTCCGCGTTCCGCGAGAGTATTTCTAATCTCATCTGCACGGGCATAATTTTTTGCTTTTTTAGCTTCTGCACGTTCTGCTATGAGCGCTTCTATTTCAGAGGCTGTCTCAGCGTCTATTCCGAAGCTTGCAGAACCTCCTTGCTCGCTCTCCCTGAGTGAAGCTGCCTTTTCGATAAGAGAGAGAGAGAGAACACGGTCAAAATCTTCTATCAAAGCAAGCTTTGTCGCGCCGTTTGCATCTGATTTTAGCACATCATAAACAGCAGTAATTGCAAGAGACGTGTTCAGATCATTGTCAAGCGCTTCGGTGAAGAGAGAACGCAGCTTTGCAAAATCGCCGCAGGATACCTCTCCCTCAGGCTTAACGGATGCGATCTTGGCGATAAGGCGTTCATACGCAGTCTTGGCGTTATCAAGACCTTCATATGAAAATACGAGTGATTTTCTGTAATGTGAAGACAGGCAGAAGAAACGGTAAACAAGCGGGTCATATCCTTTCTCTTCAAGGAGAGAAACCGTGAGAAATTCTCCCTTTGATTTGCTCATCTTGCCTGAATTGGTATTAAGGTGAAGAACATGGAACCATGAAGAACACCATTTGTGTCCGATATAAGCCTCGCTCTGCGCTATCTCGTTCGTATGGTGCGGAAAAGCGTTGTCTATACCGCCGCAGTGCAGATCAAGATATTCTCCGAGAAATTTCAGGCTGATCGCCGAGCATTCGATATGCCAGCCGGGATATCCCACTCCCCACGGACTGTCCCACTTCAGCTCCTGATCGTCAAACTTGGATTTTGTAAACCACAGAACAAAATCACACTTGTTACGCTTTGCGGTGTCCTCTTCAACGCCTTCGCGCACACCGACTTCAAGATCCTCAGCGTCATGCTTGTTGAAAACATAGTATTCGTCAAGCTTTGAAGTGTCAAAGTATACGTTTCCGCCTGAAATATAAGCATATCCCTTTTCAAGAAGTCCTTCAACCATCTTTATAAAATCGGAAATGCAGCCCGTTGCAGGCTGAACTGTATCGGGATTTCGGATGTTCAGCTTTTTGCAGTCGTCAAAAAAAGCGTCGGTGTAGAACTGCGCGATCTCCATAACTGTTTTATGCTCTCGGCGCGCACCCTTGAGCATCTTATCTTCGCCCGTATCGGCATCGCTCGACAGATGTCCGACATCGGTTATATTCATAACACGTTTCACGTCAAGTCCGTCATACCTGAGATATTTTTCAAGGACATCCTCCATAATATAGGTACGCAGATTTCCGATATGTGCAAAATGATACACCGTCGGACCGCAGGTATACATTCTGCAAACGCCCTTTTCATGAGTTGTAAATTCTTCTTTCGTTCTGGTTAATGTGTTGTAAAGCTTCATATTTCTCCGTTTCGACCGTCTTGCGGTTATAAATTTTTATATTCTGATTTTATTTCCGTCTGCGGCTTGCTTCTCATCAAAAAATAGTAACTGAGAGTTGCAAGCGCTGAGGAAAGCACTGAAAATGCAAAAAACAGCATCGGATTACTCGGCATCAACGCTGTAACGCCGAATAAGTTAAACGCCATATGCGCGGCGGCACTCGGCAGTACTGAATCATATTTTAAGCATATCGGAGCAAGGAACAGTCCGAAAACAGCCGCATAAAATATCGCTATCGGTGTACCGTGAACAAGTCCGAATATAACAGCTGAAAAGACACAGCAAAAAACAACGCCGAAGCCGCGCGAAAGCCTTGTAAGCACAAGGCGGCGGAATATTATCTCCTCCACCAAACCTGTTAAAACCGAAATCGACAAAATCGTAATTATAAGGTTTCCGCCTGCCCCCACGCTGTCATACTTTTCCGATAAATCAGAAAAAAACGATTCGGGCCATGGTATAACAGATATCATAAACGTCAAAACTATATTTGCAAAATAACCAAACACCGCTCCGAGCAGCACTGCTTTCACAGGACATTTGGTAAGTCCCAACTCGACTGCGGGATTTTTATGCCTCGCCAAAAAGAAGAACGTCAAGACAGTCAATACCAGCCAGCATATACCTATCTGAACATAATCGGAGATCGAATAATACAGTTCAAGAACATCATCCGTTGATCCGTATCCGTATAGATATGCCGCTGTTATGCCAAACACAAATGACACTGCAAATGTTACAGCAAGCTGCACCGCTAAAAACAGTGCAACATAAGCTAATGCTTTAAGAACAGATGAAAAACGCGGCTTTCCGCGTTCATGCGCAGTACTTTGAAATGCGGTATTTTGAAAAACTACATCTTGAGGTTTTCTTGACTCAACTGTTTTTTGAGACACACAGGACGCACCGCCTGACACCGTGTCGATATCTATATCAAGTGAAGCTCCGCAGCTGCCGCAGTAATTTGCCATGTCGGAGTTCAGATGATTACACCTGCTGCATTGTTTCATAATAATCCTCTTTAACAAAATCCGATAAAGACTTAAAGCTGCTCTGACGCATTCTCACGGTCAGCGGCAATAATTTTCTCAAGCTCGGATATCCTTGCTCTCAGCTTTTCAAGCTCATCTTCAGTCGGATCGGGTATGTGAATCTGGTCAAGGTCGCAGTCGTCCTGCACTTTGACTCCCTCTTTTACTGCTATTTTTGCAGGAATTCCAACCGCAGTGCAATTTTCCGGCACATCTTTGAGCACAACAGCTCCCGCCGCAATCTTTGAGTTATCCCCTACGGTAAACGCACCGAGAAGCTTAGCTCCTGCTCCGACCATAACATTGTTTCCAAGCGTCGGGTGGCGTTTTCCCGTCTCCTTGCCTGTGCCTCCGAGCGTTACCCCTTGATAGATCGTGCAGTTATCGCCTATCTCTGTCGTCTCGCCGATAACAACTCCGCTTCCATGGTCAATGAACAGTCCCTTTCCGATCTTTGCTCCGGGATGAATCTCAATGCCCGTTAAAAATTTTGCCCCCTGCGATATCATGCGCGCCGCATATGTGTGTCCTCCGTCGTTCAGCTTATGAGCCGCACGGTACATCAGCAGTGCATGGAGTCCCGAATAAAGTGTCAGAACCTCAAATCTGCTCTTAGCCGCAGGATCGCGTCGGCATATTGCGTCCACGTCCTCACGAACTTCTTGTATGATTTTTGAAATGCTGCCCTGCCATTTCGGCTGAACTTTAACATAAGCTTTCTTCTGAATGCGTCCTGTGGGAGAATAGCTGTAAATCGGCTTTTTTATTATAATTTTCATATTTCTCTCCGTTCCTCCGCATATTATGCGGAACAAATAAACAAAAAACACCGTCTCTTATCAAAGAGGCGGCGTCCGCGGTTCCACTCTTATTTATAGCTTTAACCCTTAACGCGGGAAACGCCGTCAGTGCGGTAAGCTCACGGGCGCACATAGGGTATGCAAGGTCTCTCTTTCAGCCGTGCGGAGAGACTCTCTTTGCTTGCCGACTTCCCTTTTCTTCCCGATCTAAGCTTATATTTAACAATATATTCTTACTTATATTATAGTATACTACAAAACTCAAATTTTGTAAACATCTATTGCGTATTTTTTCGTTGAAAAGTCGTATGATATCTGTATAAAACAGTTTACTGCAGGTAAAAATAAATCCGAAGCTTTTTCGGATCATCAAAATACGCGAAAAAGAAGAATTAAGTGACACATGCCGTATACAGAAAGCGCGTGATATCTTAATTCAGTTATATTTTTATGCTGCCGTAAAGGCAGCGGAATGGAGAACATTATGTCGCAAAGAAAAAAGCAAAATAAAGTGCTGTACATGTGCCTCATCATGCTGATCGTCACGGCAAGCGTGCTTGTTGCAATATCAAGCGGAGCCGGCAGACGTGTCGAACCCGAACAGTCCGCAAAGCAGACTGAAAAAGTAAGCACCGTAAAAAAATCAAGCAATACCGAGGACGCAGCAGGAACAAGACTTCATGAAACAGAAAAGCAGAATACCGAAGAAAGCGACAGTTCGCAGTCAACACAAGACGCAGCGTCTCCCGACACTTCGGCAGAGCCAGTATCGATTTCGGTAAGTGACATCGATTTTGTTGCACCGTCAGACGGATATGTGATCGTACCGTGCAGCATCACACAGCCTCTTTATTCGATAACAATGAACGATTACAGATGCCATACGGGTCTTGACATCTCCTCATCTATCGGAGATGCGGTTCGCGCATGTGCTAACGGAGTAGTATCTGAAATATACGATGATCCGATGATGGGAACGACAGTTGTTATATCCCATGCTGAGGGGATACAGTCGGTATATAAAAATCTTGCCGAAGAGACTCCTGAAAATATCACTGTCGGTACCTCTGTTTCCGCAGGAGACACGATCGGCTGTGTCGGCGAGAGCGCACTCATCGAGTGTGAAGAAGAACCTCATTTCCACTTTGAACTGATGGTAAACGGCGAGCATGTAGATCCTTCAGAATATATTTCGGTTTCAAGCATAGACAGTGTTTTCGAGGACTGACAAAAAGACAGGGAACGGCAAGCTCCGCATTATACGGAGTGAGCTGTTCCCTGTTTATTCTGCCCCTCTGACCTTACTGCCAGAGTGAATTAATTGCAAAAATTGCTATCATCCGCACCGCTACAAAAAGTGCTAATAAAACAATGATTTTATAAGAAAAAAAAGCAGTATTTACAAGGCTTTTTCCATGTTTTGAGGGTAAAAAAGACCTTGCGGGATTTCTCCTACAAGGTCTGATTTTGATATTAAATTTTGCCTTTCGGCTGTTAAATGGGATTGCCTTTTAACACAAAAGCTATTTGTATTTACGCATTTTTAATAGCTGCCTGTGCTGTATAGATATATGGGATGATTTTTTATACTTTAGCACATCTGTCTTTTTATTTATTTTATCATGGTATTGTGTGTTTTTCAAGGCAGTTTCTATAAATTTTCTCAAGTCCGAAACATTTATTACCTCTCCGATATGTAAAGGAGGTTCAACCTCCCCAACATCAAATCTGACAACAGCGTTATTCTTCCGTCCCTCTGTTATCATGTCTAATGATGTTGTCTCATTACCGTCCAAATTCATGTACCACCTAAAATGATTTTTGCCGTTCGGTACAATTTTTGATACAAATTTTTTTATTATGTCTCTGTCAATATGTGGACTCGATAAATCAATTACTTCATTAAGTGCAGTTCTGATATTATCCCAACAAATATCGGGTGATTGTTTTGTTTCCTCGACCATTAGCATTTCATCATATTCTTTTGTCAATTCATTAATAGCATTTTCTATTTTTTCTCGCTGTTCTTTGAATTCCTCTTTACTGATTTCACCGTCTGTTCTCATATCAAACAAATTGGCTTTTTTCGTTTTATATCGCTCTATCTGAGCAACAATCCCGTTTATATTAACCTTTTGAGGCTTTTCAACTTGATAGCATTCTTTTATTAACTTACAAACATCATCTATGCTTTCTTTTCGTTCCTTCCATATCTCTTCAAAAATCATTTTCGCCATCATTTCAAGTTTCCAATCCGCTATCATTGGTTGATCGCAATATCCTGTATCATCCGCACCTGCTTTTCTTCTCATGGTGGCAGATCCGTTATTAAGCTGATTGTAGCACTGGTATCCGTATGACCATGACTTGCCTTTGTTTTTATGCCACCTATTCTTTCTAAAGCTATGACCGCAACTGCAAAGTAATTTGCTCCCCCATAAATCTTTATTTTCTCTTACACCATGCGTATGTTGCTTTTTTCGAGAGTCAACAGCGGATGTAAGAGATTTACTAACACGATTGGATTTAATCTCTTGGCATTTATACCATTCTTCCTCTGTGACAATGGGTTCAAAGTCTAATTTAGCACACATATAGGTAGAAGCATCGTGATTATTTACGCGTTTTTGCTCTAAATAATTGTTGCTATACGATTTTCCATACGCCATCACTCCCATATATGTTTGATTATTTATAATTCGTGCAATTACCCCTGCGTTCCATTTATTTTTACCCGAGGCGTTTAACCGTTGCAATCGTGTCAACTCATTCGCAATAGCTGTTGTACCGAGACCGTCATACAAATACATATCAAAAATCATTCTTACCGTAGCTGCTTGTTCAGGATTGATGATATATGTGTTTTCACTGGGATTCCACTTTCCATCTTTATCAAAGTTCCGTTTCAAATCATAACCGAGGATGTTGCCACAACCATATAGAGTTCCGTTTTGTCGGCTTATTTGCTGTCCGGCTTTTACCCTTTCAGAAACCTTGCGACTTTCCTCCTGCGCTAAAGTAGCCATAATAGTAAGTCGAAGCTCTCCATCACCATCCATAGTCCAAATATTGTCTTCTACAAAATATACCTCAACACCTATATTTTTCAGTTCTCGTGTTGTGACAAGAGTATCAACGGTATTTCTTGCAAAGCGACACACTTCACGAGTAACAATCAAATCAAATTTACCAGCTCGTGCATCATCAAGCATACGCAAAAACGACGGTCTTTTTTTTGCTTGAGTTCCTGTAATACCCTCATCAATATATTTATCCATAACGGTCCAATTTGGATGATACTTTGCTTGATCATCATACCATTGTATTTGGTTTTCAAGAGCTGACAACTGTGCTTCGTGTTCTGTTGACACTCGACCGTAAAAAACCATATTTCTTTGTCTGTTACGATCTAAAACAGCGAATGGATTTCCAATACTCTGATTAATTACTGAATTTAACATTTTCAAGCCTCCCTTATATATTGCCTATATTATAAAACATCTTACTTGCTCTGTAAATTATGCGATTTTTTGCTTTGCATTTTTCTTTTGATAGCTTTGAGTGTCGATTCATTTATTAGATTTCTCTCAAACAATATCTCCGATAAAACAACAATAGCATACGCTTGATTGATTCTCATCAGTATATCTCCTCTCCGCAATGACATTCTCGGTAGTCCATTATTTCAGAATAATTATTAAAAGCTATATAATCAGGCTTGTCTTTGAGATAGCTCAACTTTACAAATACCCACGCATCTATATTGCACCTCAACAATTCACTCAGAGGAATAAAAAAGAACTTGTCTCCGTCAAATAGATCAAGTTCTTTGAGATATTTTTGAATGTGTTTATCCGTAGTATGAGCAGCGAATCTCTTGCACCATGTTAAATCGTTATCCATAGATAGATTATAGTGAAGAACAAGCAGCTCCATTATGTCATGGATATCATTCTGATCCAATCCTTTTATTGCTTTTAGTTCAGCCATTGAAAGAGATACAATTCTTTCAATGGTCAATATATCTGCTGATTTAAGCTTTGCTTTTGTTACTTCGGGAATCCTTTTCTTTGATAAGTATATCATAATCGTTTTATCCTCCAAATTTGCATTCTAAGCTGATGCCTGCCGCATCTTCAATTCTTTTCATATAGATATCATTCAGTGATGCAACACGCTCCCTTAAGCGTGTCTTATCAATTGTGCGTATCTGCTCAAGCAGCACTATTGAATCATTAGGTAATCCGTCAACATCTTTAATTTCAATATGTGTAGGTAAGTTTGATTTAGTTTGCCTGCTCGTTATAGCAGCACATATTACTGTCGGACTGTAATAATTGCCGATGTTATTTGAAATTATCAAAACAGGTCTTTTTCCTCCTTGTTCTGATCCGATAACAGGGTTTAAATCAGCGATATATACATCCCCTCTTTTAATATCTCTTTTCATTAGAAATTCTCCTTAATTTTAATTCATACCCTATGATATGTAATTCAAGATAATGAGATCGGTAATGTTGTGGTAATACAGTTTGATTTCTCACATACCTTTATTAACCGATCTCAACTATCTTAATAAGTTATGAAAGCGTTACATTTGTCCTCGACACCCCTAACGCAGTGCCAGTATTACTGACATGGGAAGTCGCAAAGCAGTCAGCAGCTAACTGACCTCACGGGACTTTCACCCTTCCGGCTTCACCGAAACATCTCTCATTGCCTGCGACGGTTTTATCACGCTCGGACTGTGACTGAGATGGAGTACCATTGTAGTTGATGCGATTCATGGCGTAACTGATTGCCACTCAGTATTTTAAGTCGGTATTGAACGCTCAGCAAATAAGCTTCATGGCGTACCGCTTTACACGCTCCTCACATCAATGAAGTACCTTGCGAATGATTATTCGGTTGTCAAGGAACATGAAAAGACAACCCTCAATCGCAAATCATAGAATGTGAAGTGAGTAAATTATCTCCTCACATTTACACAGTACGCAAAACTCAATTTTGAGCCAAAAATTTTTTTATTTTTTCAATTATTTTATTTTTTCGGTTATTCAGTGTTTTTTGCGGAATATTATATCGCTTCCCTATTTTTCGTTCACTCAGATTTTCAGGATTATCATAATACAAGATGTTTAAGAGATTCTTTTCTTCCTCGGTAAGTATGTGTAAAGCTTTTTGGAGAGCTTCTTTTTCAATAAATTTGAGTACACTTGCTTCAACATCACAATCGGAATCAGCTATGTAAATATCAAGCGTTTCTCCGCTGTCATCACATAATGAAGTGCTTAGAGACACTTCTGAATAGCCGCTCTCTTTCCTTGCTTCTTCTATGCGTTTCTTATGAGCTTGCTCTCTATTCCACTCGTCGTATTTCTGTTTTGTGGCTTCAATAAAGATTATTTCTTCATCAAGTTCAGGATCTCCAAGGCGTATAAATCTTCGGTGATTGTTTTCCGGCTCACGCTTGAACAAAGTAAATTCCTTTCCTTTCATTTCTATCCAGTCAATGTTTTTACCATTGCAATTTGCATCTTTCCACACAAAATATCTCTTTGTCATTTCGACTCCTTTCTCAGAGTCGAAATTTGCAATAGACAGAAAAAACCACTTGATTTGTTGACCAACGCCACAAGATAGACCTAATCCAAAATAGATTTAGATCTAAATCAAGTGGCATTTGGAAGTCAACGCTTCAAGCGGCTCCGTAGCACATAGCTTAATTTATATTATTTAATTTTTGATATAGAAATTTAATGTCTTACTAATCTAAATGATATTGGAGGAAACACTACATTTTCTCCGCAGTTTGAGCATTTTTCTTTTGAATAATTATGATTACCTCGGCATAGCATCGTCATTTTATGACCACAGTACGGGCATAGCCTTGCAATAGTCATAAGCGTACTGCACTGAGCACTTAGCTGTTCTTGTTCAGCCTTTACTTTCGCATACCGAACGGGATCGACTTCTCTAATATTTATTTTGGGCATTATCTATGTTCTCCTCAACACTGATGTTAATAAATGAATATGGATTATCGAAATAGTTGTTCTCAATGAGATTTAACTGACTTAATCTTATTGACAAGGCTTTTTTGGAAACGCCCAAGAAACTTGCCATGTCCGAAAATCTGCTATATATTGTTGGAGAATATATACGGTTAAGCACTCCTATTTTCTCACCAAGAGAAAACAAAAGCATTGCCTTTCTGACTATGTGTTCAGGCAGCAATATATACGAAGTAAGTACATTGGTTTGCCACTCTTCCCAATCAGTAATCGGCTTTGTTGCAGATTGAGAAAGACAAAAGTGCAACCTATTACATACATTAGCACCATATTCTTTCGGGAACAGCATCTTAAATATTTGATGACTTGCTTCATGCACAAGGGTAAAGTTACATCTTCCTCTTTGCATTTTATCATCCCTTAAATCACGCTCAATAAGTACAGTCTTTCCGTCCAAGAAATAATAATCCTCACTGTCCTTATTATCAAATATTTTAATTCCGATAGTTGCAGGAGCGGTTACACCAAGTATCGAACAATCTTCTGACAAATGATGGTATGCAATATTCAGTCCAAGTAAATCCATTATCAAAATTTCGGGATCAATCCTGTATACTGGTTTCCCTGAAAATTGCGGCATTCTCATATATGCAGAAACAACTCTGTGAGAAATACCCTCAATGTCATTCCGTGATAAATATCTCAAATGTGTCCTCCTAACGCCTTGCTTCTACAAACCATCGTCCGTTCCGTTCGTTAAATAAAAAGGTTTCCTTTCCTAAAACTTTAATCGTATAACGAATACCTGTCCCCCCGACCTTAGTAGATGCCGCACGACAGTATTGCAAAACACGATCAATCTCATATTTCTGACCGTCCTCAAAGGTAATACTATTTGGATGGCATATACCTTCGGGGTTAAAATCGGCGTTTACCGTTACATAAACTTTTCTATAAGTCATTTTCTCACCTCAATTCTAAAAATCTTCTCAAAATCACTTGACGAATTTATTTTCGTGTAGTATCATATATACACGAACCTTTTATCGTGTTTTTACATGATTATATCACGCATTTTTATTCGTGTCAATAGATATTCACGAATAAAAGTTCGTGTTATTGAGAAATAAATACAAAGGGGAATGAATATGAAGTTCAGTGAACGACTAAAAAAAATGAGGGAAGAAAAGGGGCTAACACAGGCGCGTCTTGCTGCTTTATCCGGTATTTCAAGCCGTATGATTCAGAAATATGAATCCGGTAATAGTCGCCCTCGATATGATTTCGTTGAAAAAATTTCAAAGGCTCTGGAAATCCCGGTATCTGAATTGCTCGGAGAAAATGAAACCCTTGTTACACAAGCAGGAGAAAAATACGGTGCAAGAGGCGCAAAGCAGGCACAAGAGCTTATGTCAGAGGTTACAGGACTATTTGCCGGAGGCGAAATGGCTGAAGAAGATATGGATGTAATGATGAAAGCAATTCAAGATGCGTATTGGATTGCCAAGGAGAAAAACAAGAAATACGCTCGTAAAGATTATCAGGAAATAAAGTAAGTACCTTTTTGGGAACATAACATTCGATATAATACAGCGCAGGAAGGAGTGAGGGTTATGTATACTTCTGCATCAGAGATTGTTCAAAAAGCAAACCGTATCATAAATATGTGCGGAACTCGTGATCCCCACAGAATAGCAAATGAATTAGGGATTGAAATTCTGTATTGCCCATTTACATCGCAGAGGGGCGCATATAAAGTGATTATGCGCAATCGTTTTATGTTTATAAAAAATGATCTAAACCCTGTTATGGAGAATATAGTCTTACTTCACGAACTTGGGCATGATAGTTTACATAGAGATGAAGCCTCAAAAGCAGGTGGATTTAAAGAGTTCAACATTTTTGATATTCGTGATAATAGGATGGAGTATGAAGCGAATATCTTTGCAACGCAAATTGCACTGCCTGATGACGATTTTCTCGAATTAGCTGAGCGTGGTTATGATGTACAGCAAATTGCAAGAACATTACATTCTGATGTCAACCTTGTAGCACTTAAAGCAGATACGCTAATTTCACAGGGATATAGACTCAGAGCGCAAGAACACAGAAATGATTTCTTGAAATATGATCAAAGCATATAATTTATATTTATCGGAGCAAATTATATAAAAATAATGATACAAAAGTCTCAAAAATCATTATGATTTATGGAAATCAGCAGTTACGAACACATTCAAGAGAAGGGGCAAAACTATGACAATAATCGTGTTTTGAAGTATAATGTGCTACAAGTGGGAAAAAGAAAGTGGATTATTGATAACTTGCAGGCAACATGCTTAAAATATGTAAGATTTTATAAAAATCAAGGATGCTCTGGAACTTACATTGTATGATAGAATGTGATGAATTTTGCAATCCTTTCTCTATGAGGCGGGGATTACATGATACTTATATAAAATATTACCATAAGTTTTGAAACGCTGGAAAATATAAGTGGATTGTATATATCAGACAATTCATTTAAGACTTCCTACATTCATGATGTAGATAGCAATATATGATATATTCTTTTGTATATGACGTTATTTTGATAGAAATAAAAAAGTGAATCAGATTATATTTATAAATCAGCTTAATGTAATATTATGAATATTCAATGTCAATAAACAATCAATTAATATTTTATAATAAAAATTCAAAAAATAGCTTGACAAATACATCCATTTGGAATATACTGAAGTAAATAAAGTAATAATTATCCTAAAGTGCAAAATGCTAAAGTGCAAAATGCGTTTTACCCAATTGGATTTCTATGTTAGCGCATTAGCATTCAGCTTTTCAGCTTTTTGCTGTGCGCTTTTGTGATATATTTGACAAACCGAATAGTTGATGTTTCTTGTGATAAAAAGCAAAAACGGAATTAGATATACATGTAGCATATACATTAAATGGAGAAAATAATGGATTATATAGGAATAATAGGTAGAAACTCAACTGAGTACGTAAATATTTTAATTTCAATATGGAAAAAAAAAGATTGCGCTGTTTTAGTCGATTATAACACTCCTTATTCTACTGCACTACAAATGCTCCACGAAGCTAATGTAAAAATATGCTATATTCAATCAGGAATTTATACTGATATGGAAACTAAGATGCAATGCAGCACAGATATAAAATTTAAAATATTTTATGTGCATTATACTGGATTTGTCCTTTTGTCAAAGAAATGCTACGATGATTTTGAATTATCATACAGCAAAAATGATGCAGTTATTTTATTTAGTTCAGGAACAACTGGAACTAAAAAAGGTGTTATTTTATCACATTATGCAATAAACACCAATGTTGATATGATTATGGATTATATGATGATAGATAACATGGATAGAATGTGTATAGTTAAACAATTCTCACATTCATCTACTTTAGTTGGGGAATTATTAATTTGTCTAAGGGCTAAAATGCCTGTATATATTACTCAAGATATACTTATTCCGAGGTATACTTTTCATTGCATATACGCAAATAGAGTAACAAGAATATGTCTTAATCCTTCATTATTGCTATTGTATTTAAGAGATAACTCGATAAATCAATATAACCTTTCGTCGCTAAAATTTTTATATATTAGCGGTGATATACTAAATGATCAATTGCTTCAAGATGCAATAGAAAAGTTTTCTGACGCTAAAATATGTAATATGTATGGATTGACAGAGGCTGGACCTCGTGTATGTATTAACATGAATAATAAAAATATATTAAGTAATTCAGTTGGAAAAGCAATACGCAATGTAGAAATTTCAATTGTTAATGAGTCTGGTGATAATGTAAAAGACGGAGAAAAAGGCAGAGTGTTAGTTAGAACGCCGAGCCGCTTTAGTAAGTATTTGGGGGCACAAGAATATAGTAATATACCAGATTGCACTTGGATTGATACTGGAGATATTGGATATTTAGATGTAGATAAAAATTTATATATTCTAGGAAGATCTGATTCGGTAATTCTAATTGATTCTCATAAAATATACTTAACAGAGTTAGAAAAAATAATTTGTCAGGTGCTAAAAATTGAAGATTGTTTTTTAGTAGATATAAAAATAAAAAATAAAGTTCAAATAGGATGTTTGATCGTTGGTAATATTATTGATTATGATCGAATTAAAAAAATTTTGTCTGAAACTTTATGTCCATGGGAAATTCCTGCTGTATTTGTACTTGTACAAACTATACCCAAAAATTCAAATGGTAAGCGCGATAAGAAGTTTGCACAGAAAATAATATATCAAAATCATAAGTCTACTTTAATTGATATTTAATCAATAAATATACACGAAAGGATGAAAGTTATGGATTGTCAAAATGTTTTAAAAATAATTAATGATGTGGGAGTAAAACTCAATGCCCCTACCATAACTGAAGAAAATATGAAAAGTATAGATCTATTGGTTGATTGTAATTTTTCATCAATAGATATTATGGAATTGGCAGTTGAATTGGAGAAAAATTTAAAGATAGAAATCCCTGTTTATTTTTTTAATATTCAAACTTTTAGATCACCAAAAAGAATTATAGATGTTATCAATAATGTTAGAGGTCGCATATGAATTTTATAAAAAGGTATTTTGAAATATATAAGCAAATATGGTCTTTCTCTAAGCTATATGTGATAATGACTTATCTAATATCAGCATATTCTCTAGCAAATACATATTTACTTCTATATTTAAATAAAATAGTCCTTAATGCGGTATCTGATGCTGTAATACAGAGTAATTCAAATAACCAAATGGTATTTTACATTATAGCGATAGTATGTATTGTTGAAATAATAACAACATTTTTATATAATATTATTCAATATTGGGTAGCAAAAATAAAAATGAAATATGATGATAAATTAACTTTAGAGTTAGCGCGTAGTGTCTCTCATTTAGATATGTCTTATTTTGATGATATGACTCAGTATAATGATACAAATCTTCTTTTTAGATATAGTTCTTCAATGATGATGAATTTTAGCAACTCGGTGGCGATGATTTTTGCAATAATTTCATTTATCATATCATTCAATATTATCATACGGCAAAATATATTAATTGCAATTGTTGCTATTATTTCTATTATTCCAGGGTTCATAGTAAGAAACAAACTTAAACTTTATCATTTTAATATGGAAAAAAAACTTACTCGCGATAATAGATTTATAGATTATCTTACAGGATTGTTTTTGAGTAAGCCAGTAAAAATGGAGATGCAGATATACGATTTTGAAGATCATTTGGCAAATAAATTGGAGAAGAAGCAAACTGATAGAAGAAAAGAAAAAATAAGATATAGTCTTAAAAAGGCAACATGGGAAATGATACTAATCGTTTATGATAAACTAATATATTTCATCAACTCTTGCATCATGATTATATTTGTTATAAAAAAATCTTTAACAATTGGTGATTTTCCTTATTATAGTGGGATTATATCTAACATATCATCTTCACTAAATAGTATAGTTTCACTTGTTAACGAAATACGTATTGTTGACAAACAATACCTAGAGTTTTATAAAATCCAAAGTCGAGAGCCAAAGATAAATGATAAGGGAAAATTGAAAATTGACAAAAGTGCTCCTTTTGATATTGAGTTTGTCAATGTAAGTTTTAAGTATCCAAACTCAGATTATTATGCGTTAAATAATATTTCATTTAAATTTAACTCAACTCAAATTATTGCGTTTGTTGGAGAAAATGGTTCAGGGAAGTCCACCATCGTAAAATTATTATTAAGGTTTTATGATCCGTGCGATGGTTATATTACTCTTAATGGAATTAATATACAGGAATATGAGATAAATGAATATAGATCTTTATTTTCTTCAATGTTTCAAGATGTAAACCTTTATTTATTACCTATAGAAGAAAATATAAAAATATCTGATGTGCGTAGTTGTGCCGACGATCGATTGAAAAAAATTATATGTTCTTTAGGATTAGAAGAGATAAATGGTATGGCTCTTGATCTTAATTGCTATTATGGTAAGGAATTTGATGAAAGGGGATATGTTTTATCAACTGGTCAGCAACAAAAAATTCATGCTGCCAGGACGCTATATCGAAAAACAGAAATATATTTGTTAGATGAACCGGCTGCTTCTATGGACATAATTACTGAGAAGAGATTCTTGAACTCCTTAAACCAAATTATAGGGGGTAAAGGGATAATATATATAACTCACAGATATAACAATTTAAATAACGTAGATAATATATATTTGTTAGAAAAAGGTATTTTACTTGAAGAAGGGTCACATTTAGAATTGCTAAATGAAAAAGGTAAATATTATGAGATGTATAGTCTTCAGAATTTAAAGGAGTAATAAAACATGAAAAAGACTAACGTATATATGGGTAGCATGACACCAACTTGGATGGAGCATAAAAAAATAAAAAATATTACATTTAGCGTTACCGATGATTGTAATTTAAGATGTACATATTGCTATTTTACGCACAAAAATTGCAAAAATGTTATGTCCTTGTCTACAGCTAAACTAGCGGTTGATAATATTCTAAGTGATAAAAGATACGATGATTTTGACGGCGCGGTTTGGGAATTCATTGGTGGTGAACCAACTCTTGAAATGGCTTTAATAGACCAAATTTCAGATTATATTCTTATACAAATGTATCGACTTAACCATAAATGGCTTTATTGCTATAGATTTATGATTGGAACTAATGGCATCTTATATGAAGACAAAAAGTTCCAATCTTATATATCAAAACATAATAGGAATCTTTATGTGGGTGTTACTATCGACGGTTCTAAAGAAAAGCATGATTTATCTCGAATTAAACCTGATGGTACAGGATCATATGATGATGTAGCAAAAATAATTCCAATGTGGAAAAATCAAATAGGTGCTTATTCAACTAAGGCTACTTTTTCGCACAATGATTTACCATATTTAATGGATAGTATAGTTAACCTTTGGAATCTAGGATTAAATAATGTAGCGGCTAATATTGTTTTTGAAGATGTTTGGGATGAAAAAGATGTAGATATTTATAGACAACAACTATATAAATTAGCTAATTACATAATTGAAAATAATCTTTGGGAAACACACTCTGTTCGATTTTTTGATCCAAATGTTGGAAATCCTGTTGATGAGATATCAATGAGAAGAAATTTTTGTGGTTCAGGAACAATGTTGGCTATCAATTCTAATGGCGACTATTATCCATGTGTTAGATTTATGCCATCAGCAACGAATAATCATATTTTTGGAAAGATTGGAGATGTTTACAATGGTATAAATCCTGATAAATTACGTCCTTTTTCGGTACTTAATGTAAAAAACCAGAGTAGTGATGAGTGTTTAAAATGCGACATATCCGGAGGATGCACTTGGTGTAGTGGTTTAAACTTTGATTGTTCTTCTATTGGTACAATATTTGAAAGACAAACATTTCATTGCAAAATGCATAAGGCTAATGTAGAGGTCAATAAATATCTTTGGAGGCAATATGAGTTAATAAAACATGAAATATCTCCATATAGATATTTAAAATTAACAACAACATCCAAAAACAATAAATACCTATATATTATTGGGGATAGTGAATTTCCGAGCTTTTGCGAATATAAAATAAATTCAAATTTAAAAGCTCAAAAAATGACTAAGGATATTTTAAACGATTCTATTAGATTTTGTGAGGAAAATAACTTTGTACCTATTTTTTGTGGATTTAGAAATCTTCCGCTAGATTACTATGGGTATCAAATGATATTATATAAAGACCTTCTTAATGGGAATTATGCTAATTTTGATAATTATATTCCACATATTATAATCAATGTCAATGAGGCAAAAGATTATAAAATAAATGATATAAATATAACCAATATGATTCTTACTCTGAAGGCTTCGCAGCTAGGACTACTAATGGAGGCAATCAATAATATTATAAATTGTCATGTTGGTATTAGTATAAACATATCTATCACCGAAATGGATATAGAACCAATTGAGTTCATTAGGGCATATACTCATTTTCTTGATTTATTAATAGAACTAATTATAGAATTTTGGAATAACCAAAAATACTTTATGATTAACCTTCTCACCTATGAAATGGTGGCAAATAGCAAGCGAAATTGTGGTGCAGGTGATAATTCTTTTACAGTTAGTCCAGATGGAAATATATATATTTGCCCAGGATTTTATCATAACTCTGAATCTCCTATAGGTTCTGTAAATTCAGGAATTGTTTTCAATAGATATTGTAGTGTAGATTCATCACCTCTATGTTCCTCATGTAATATTAATCATTGTAAATATTGTGTATTAAAAAATATTATAGGAACAGGTGAGTATTCAATACCAACAGAATTGCAATGTGCTATATCTCATTTGGAGTACAACTACTCAACTAAGCTAATTGAATTATTAAGCGCTTATAATATAGGAGTGCCATTTAAATATAACAAAAAACTTAGTCTATTAGAAAATTATGATCCAATTATAGGTATAAGAGGAACAAGTTATATAAACAATGGTTATAACAATTTATTAAAAGAACTAATGAGTGATGATTGTGACACACTTATCAAAGGGGAATTAATATGAAAAAAGTTGTACTAGCAAGTTTAACACAAAAAGATATAGATCGAATAGTTATAGTAAAGGCAAATATTGCAACTTTAAAGACTTTATTGACAAATCAATTTATAGAATGTGAAAATGAAAGAACAGAGATTTTGAATAAGATATCAAATATGTATGAAAAAGAAATAGAAATACTTTCTAGCATCAAAGAAAAATATAAAATTCCATTTCCTATTGATGACAGTATTGAAATATCATATGATAATAATGAAATATATCTAAGAATTTGGGATGAAAAATAATTATGAATATTTTAAACATAGTAAAAGAGTTAGTAAGTAATAATCAATACTATCAAAATATAAATATATATAATCAAGCAAAATCTTTTAACGAACTTCCAATATTGCTGAAGAAAGATGTTATAGAAAATTATTCGCTTATATCGAATCCAAGGTCAGATAGTATTATCTACACATATACAAGTGGTTCAACTGGCATTCCGCTGAAAATTGTTTGGAATTATGATGAATACCTGACATCGATAAAATGGTTATGGAAATACAGAAAATTGTTTTGCATCTCACCAAGGTATTTTTATATTACATGTCATGCATTAATAAATTTAAATAATGATGCAATCAATGAACCGATAGTAATATCTCGTAACTATGTTTCATTCTCAAAAATAATACAGTCTGATTCCACTCTTAGTGAGTACATTAGAATTATTCGCATGTTATCACCTGTATGGATACATGCACAGCCAAGTTTTATATATCAACTTGGCATGTTTATGAAACACAATGCGCCAGATTTATTGTCTGAATTTAGATATATTGAATTGGTTGGAGAATTAATTCCTGAAAACGTAAGAAATGAAATCGAGAAGTTGTTTTCAAATGCTAAAGTTGTTTCCATGTATGGTATGCAGGAATTTAATTGTGTAATGTACGAAAAAAATAATTTAATGTATCAATGTGACAACAATGTATTTGTTGAAATTTTAAACGATAACGGGCAAATATGTGATATTGATGAGGAGGGTAGAATTGTAGTGAGTGGATTGTTAAACTCTGCCTTTCCACTTATAAGATATGATACTGGAGATAGAGGAAAAAAGATATGTTTAAATAATGATATATCTTATGCTATCACTCAAGCGAGATCTAATGATCAATTGGTTCATAAAGGGAAAAAGTTTGATGGTTCAATATTTTTTTATATAGTCAATAAATTACATAGTATGTTGAATATTAATATATTATCTTTTCAAGTTATAAAAAAAGATAATCAACTTACATTTTATTTTTCGGTAAGTAATGAGAAATATGATGATGTTACTATAAAACACACTATTGAAGATATAATGATTTCCAACTTTGGCATAAGCATCCCATTATCTGTTGAAATAAAAAAATATACCTGTGAATCATATGTTTTTTGGCAAAAAAACAAAATATTTTATTAATTATGATTTAGAATAAGATCTCTTTGCAAGACAAATCACTAGTTCATTTGAGTAATTTACAGGAGGACATAATAATGGTAAATATTATTAAAAGAATAAAAGATTTTCGATATAATTCACTTGATACACTATATTTTGCAATTCAGACGTTGTGGTGTTCTTTTCTCGGAATACTTCCGGCATGGATTTATGCTTCTGTTGTAAATGCTACAGAACATATCAACCTATCGATCTTTAACTTAAACTTTGAAAGACAAAGAGCCTTTATACCGATACTTTGTTTTATAACACGCAATTTGTTTATATATTTTGTTTTTATGAGAAGAAAGGTATCAGAGCAGTACAGCAGTAGTAACAGTAAAACTCTTTGGCTTAAAGTATGTCTGATATATGTCTTACCTGGAGAAATACTTAGACTGATTATTAATTGTTGCTCAGATTATATAATATGGTTCGGAATAGAAGTAGTACAAATATCGTTTTTGTTTTTCTCAGGAGATATACACAATATAGTTTACATACCGTATTTTTTCATAAGTGTAGCAATACTTATGTTCATGTATCGAATAGCTTGGATTCAAGAAAAGATGCAAAGGAATAAAATGATGTTAAAAACTCACGAATAGTTACTTATTAATATATAGATAGAATATGATGATTAAAACTATACTTTTTGTTGAATCTTCAAAGGAGAAAGTTATGATAAATTTATTTTCAGATATGTTTAGTGAAATTTCTGAACCTGCAACCTTATGCAATGCAGCAAATTCATTTGGCTGTATTGGCTGTGACGGTGGATGTAAGTACTTCTGTATGGCGTATTGTGCCGATGATTGTTCTGCCAAATTAGAATATACAGATCCTAGACTTTGTCTAGATTGTTCACATCGATGCGGTAGTAACTGTGAAGGAAGTTGCAGCAAAATTTGCAAATCAAGTGTAATGGGAAAATAATAAAAAAAGAGTAATGTATATTACCTAAGAGGTTATTACATATTCTATCTATGTATGATTATCTATTTATAGCAAGGCTACACACAAAAAATCAGGTACAAAAATAAAACTTGAAAATTTTTTATATGTGAGGAATATATAATAATGAATATTTCTATCACTAATATTATCAAAAAAATAAAAAAATTCCGATATAATTCACTTGATACACTATATTTTGCAATTCAGACGTTGTGGTGTTCTTTTCTGGGACTACTTCCTGCATGGATATATGCTTCAATTGTAAATGCTGCAGAGCATATAAATCTATCAATCTTTAACCTAAACTTTGAAAGACGAAGATCATTTATACCGATACTTTGTTTTATAGCACGTAATGTATTTATATATTTTGTTTTTATGAGAAGAAAAGTGTCGGAGCAGTACATCAGCAGTAACAATAAAACTCTTTGGCTTAAGGTATGTCTGATATATGTCTTGCCTGGGGAAATACTTAGATTTATTCTTTGTTGCTGTACGGAATATGGATTATGGTTTGGCACAGAGGTTTTGCAAATAGCATTTTTATATTTTTCCGGAAACGATTACACTAAAGTATATCTACCGTATTTTTTCACAAGTATAGCAGTACTTATAGTTATGTATCGAATAGCTTGGATACGAGAAAAGAAGCAAAGAAATAAAATGATGTTAAAAACTTATCAATAGTTACTTATTAATATAAAATATGCTGTTGAAATGATACTTTTTATTGAATTTTCAAAAGGAAAATGTTATGATAAATTTATTTTCAGATATGTTTAGTGAAAGTTCTGAACCAGCAACTTTATGCAATGCTGCAAATTCATTTGGCTGTATTGGCTGTGACGGTGGATGTAAGTACTT
>JAAWQR010000050.1 GCA_022800625.1 Clostridiales bacterium
GGGGCGGCTTCGGGGGCGCGCAGCCCCGGAAGATTTTCTTTGCGCCATTTCACGCCATAGGCGTGAACATGCGGCTTTCTTTTATAAAAGAAAGTGCGAAACAGCGGTTACGCAGGCACTGCGGTTTCGGCTAAACTGAAATACTAAAGCTTTAGCTTAGCCGAAACGGCTGATAAAGTAAAAAAACACGCACCAGCACAAAAAAATAAAAATTTCTGCTAACACTTGACAAAATATCCCTCATTATGCTATAATGAGATCACAAAAGAATATCGGTCTAATCGGTGCGGACATAAAAACAGCGCCGACAGCATTGTTGAGGTAGGAACTCAGCAACGCCTGAATGTATATGTGCTACCAACGCATAAACACCCAACCGAAAACTCGGCATCGACACTGTTTTTGTATTATACCATACATTTGCAGTTTCCGCAAGAGGATTTTCGGTATATTCTGTCGATTTATAGATTATGTAAAATAAGTCGGACGGTTGTGTTTTGTCGCACATACGTCCGATTTTTCTTTATGTATTTTCAAAATAAAGGATGTGAACCTTTTGACAAGTCCGTGCAGGAGTTATATCATCACAACTTAATAAACTGACAGTATACTGTGAAGGATTTATTCATTTTGAAGTTATCTTTCGGGTATAAAAAACATCGCAGCGAACATGAGAAGTTGGCGCTCCTCATGTCCGAACTCAGGAGTTGCAAGAGACAACACCTAAGCCACTTCTGCGACAATGATATTTTATCACATTTGTTTAATTTTGTCAATTGGCTTTGGCAAAGAGAACGTATGTAAAATATCTCCGTTGCAAGTGCGCTGCAAGCAATAGCTGTCAGTCTATATATAGATAAAGTGTTGGGGATAAAATGCGTTGTAGGCTGTATTCTTCATACAGGCGCGCACACCGTAAGATGTGCGATAATCCACAGTCCCGAGTTTTTTCGCCGCTGATGCGCTCTTACCTGAAAGTAGCTTATTCGGAATAGCTGTTTTCGTATGATATGCTTTCTTCATACGGAAACAGTCTGTCCGATATTATATTTCTCGGAGTTACCTTTCGGGTATAAAAACAAAGTTTCATCGACGTGAGAAACTGCCGATTCTCCTGTCCTGAACTCAGGGATTCCATACGACGGTATTTTATAAAACGGCGGTGCTATCAGCATTAACTGACAAGTTCAGAATATAAAATATTGGGGTTGAATGCGCATTTGGACTTCGGAATACTTCTTCCGTCGGCGCGCCGCATATTGCATGATGTGTGATAGACCCAGATCCCGTATTTATCCCGAAAGTAACTTATCCTGCTGAACCGTTTTGCGCGGCTCAGCAGGATTTTTTTAACACTGACAGACGGAATGCTCCGCAGGACCTGTCAGCAGCCGACCGTCTATATCAAATCTCGAACCGTGACACGGGCAATCCCATGTGCGGTCGTCTCCGTTCCAGCAAAGCTCGCATTTTAAATGCGGGCATCTGGGATCCGACAGATGTACCGCGCCGTTCTCATCGCGGAATGCGGCATACTTTTGTCCCATATAACGAACGATCGCGCCTTCTCCGCGCCTCAGTTCAGCAAGTTCTTCTTCAGGTACTTTAAAGGATGCGCCGATTATACCGCTTGCCGCCCGCGATACCATTCCGCCCAGCTCGTCCATTGATGCGGATGCATGAAACCGCTTCGGCGTGAAAAGAGAAGCCGCAGGATTTCCTCTGCCGCATACCGTGTCGCTTATTATATCGGCAGCAACCATAGACGAGGTCATTCCCCATGTCATGAAGCCGCAGCAGGTCAGTATATCGCCTCCCGTTGAGTGCATACGACCGATAACGGGGATTTTATCGATTGCGACAGAATCTTCGGCGGACCAATGAATATACGGTACAGCGTTCTTGAAAGATGATAACGTAGAGTCTTTTAATCGTTCATATGCGCCGCCTGTTCCCTCTCCCGACACGTGATTTTCACCCGAAACGATCAGTATATCATCAGATGAACGGTAATTGTATCCGCCGTCAATGCCGATATACATATTTTGCATGGCAGGCACTCCCGAAAAAGTATATACGTGAGCCATTCGTCTGTGCAGTCTTATCGGGAACATGGATTTTAAGTCTCCGAACAGGGGATAATTTGTTGCGGTAATTATAAATTTTGCACTGACACTTCCGTTTTCGCAGATAATTTTGCCGTCGTGAATTTCAAGCGCTCGTGAATTTTCGTATATTTCAAAGCCGTGCGCTATTCCGTTCAAAAACTTTATCGGATTAAACTGAGCCTGATTCGGAAATTTAAGCGCGCATGCTACCTCAAACGGAAGCTCGACGCTTTTTTCTATACCGCATGACAGACCTGCTCGGCGTGCCGCGTCATATTCCTTATATATCAGCCTTTCGCCGTACAGAGTGTAAAGATATGACGAAAGCCTTGAAAATCCGCAGTCAATGTTTTCCCGCATAATTATGTCTTCGTATTCGTCTATTGCATGTGTTGCGGCTGACGCATAAATTTCTGATTCATGCTCGCCGAGCTCGTCCGCAATTCTTGAATATATATTTGAGTGCGCGACGGTGATCTTAGCTGTAGTTCCCGATGTTTGTCCGCTGCCGATTCTTTCGGCTTCAAGAATAGTGACTTTGAGTCCGAGACGGCTCAGTTTATACGCGCACAGCATCCCGCACAGACCTCCTCCGATCACAACTGCGTCGCAGATTATATCGTGATCAAGTGTCGGATATTCCGCCCGATTTGCAGATGACTTCCAAAGTGTAGTTTCCATAAGAATAAGCCTTTCGGTAAAAATGAATTTTATCTTTATTGCTTTATTATTTCCCGTATATGACGATTATTTACGCAAATTTCAGGCGTCTTATTATTGACAAAATAAGTATGTTATGTTATTATATTAATATCAAGTTAGCTTGTGCTAACTATAGCGGATTAAATTAGTAATAAAATAACGACTATGTTATTTTTATCAATATAGGTTAGCGCAAACTAACTGGAATAAGGAGGACTAATAAAAAATGAGTGTTGTAATTGTAGGCGGAAATGAGAGAATGGAGTGTAAATATTCAGAAATTTGCAAAAGTTACGGCTGTAGTGCAAAAATTTATACAAAGGAAAATACTTCTCTCAAAAAGAAGCTCGGATGTCCTAATCTTTTGATTCTTTTTACAGGAACAGTGTCACACAAAATGATGCTGAGCGCGACTGATGCGGCTAAGCGAAACAATGTACCTGTAATCAGAGTCGGGAGCAGCAGCGCCGCATCTCTGCGAAATGTCATGCATAAACATTTTTCCTCTTTATGAAGCACGATGAAACACGCAGATAATTGACAAATTTTCGAGCAGCTGCTATAATGTAAATATGATAAATTATTCGCTTTGATAACAGAGAAACGGAGAAAACGATGAAGCTTATTTTTAAGCAGCGATTTTTTTCATGGTTTGACAGCTATGACATTTACGATGAAGCAGGAAACACTATATATGAGGTCAAGGGACAGCTTTCGTGGGGACACTGTCTGAAAATCTATGACGCTTCGGGGCGTGAGGTAGGCACGGTTAAAGAACGTGTATTTACATTTATGCCTAAGTTTGAGCTTTATATCGGCGATAGATATGTCGGCTGTATCAACCGCGAATTTACGTTTTTCAAACCGAGATATAACATAGACTGCAACGGCTGGAGTGTTGAGGGAAGCTTTTTGGAATGGGATTACAGCATTTATTCAAATACGGGGAGCATAATAGCGAGTGTATCAAAGCAGCTTTTCAACTTTACGGATACATATGTGATTGATGTTGCCGATCCGTGTGATTCGCTTTGCGCGCTTATGTTTGTTCTGGCTGTCGATGCAGAAAAGTGTTCGAGAGATTGACTTTGAGTTTTGATAACATGATAATAGGCGGAATTCTGTTTTTTATAGCAGAAAAAGATCTTTTAGCTTTCGGCATTTGCCGAATCTGAGCGTAATGTTCGTTAAGGCGTGTCGTGATATCTTGACAAAAAAATGATTTTAAGTTATAATAACTTATCGAGTAAGCGGGACTGCCGCGTATCGGAATGCCGAAAGGTGCCGATATGAGGAAAGTCCGGGCTCCACAGGGCAAGGATAACGGATAACGTCCGCCGGAGGCGACTCCCGGGAAAGTGCAACAGAAATAGCCTACCTTATCGGTTCTGCCGATTGGGTACAGATGGAAAGGCGAGGTAAAAGCTCACCGGCACGGCAGGCAACTGCGTGCAAATGTAAACCCTATCCGGAGCAACACCGCAAGCAGAAATATTGTCTGCCCGGCATTCTGCGGGTGGCTTCAGGTATGCGGTAACGCATATCGCAGATAGATGGCAGTCACGCGCTTCAGCGCGTACAGAACCCGGCTTACAAGCTCACTCGATACAAAAGACCTCAGTCAGTATACTGACTG
>JAAWQR010000027.1 GCA_022800625.1 Clostridiales bacterium
TTAAATATATATATTTAATAGGAATATGATCCTCGGTGTAAAAAACTGCCGCCTGTACCTCAGGTTCGGTACAGACGGCAATCGTCAGGAATATATAAAATCAATCAGAAAACATAGGTGTGGAAAGATACCTTTCACCTGTATCAGGGAGAAGCGCTACAATGATTTTTCCTTTGTTTTCTGCCCGCTTTGCAAGCTCTGCTGCCGCAAATACTGCTGCTGCTGAGGAAATACCGACGAGCACTCCCTCGCGTCTTGCAAGAGTTCTTCCCGTCTCAAACGCATCTTCATTTTCGACGGCAATTATTTCATCATATATGTCTGTATTAAGCGTTTCGGGAACAAATCCTGCTCCGATTCCCTGTATCTTATGAGGACCTGCAGTTCCTCCCGAAAGCACAGGAGATCCGGAAGGCTCAACTGCCACTACCTTAATGTCAGGATTCTTACTCTTAAGGTATTCGCCGACTCCCGAAACTGTGCCGCCCGTACCTACTCCGGCAATAAATATATCGATTTTGCCGTCGGTATCATTCCAAATTTCAGGTCCTGTCATACTGAGGTGAGCGGCAGGATTTGCTGGATTTGTAAATTGACCGGGTATAAAGCTGCACAGTGTCTTCTCTGCAAGCTCCTGTGCCTTTTCAATAGCTCCCGTCATTCCTTTAGCACCATCTGTGAGAACAATCTCCGCTCCGTATGCTTTCAAAAGATTTCTGCGTTCAATGCTCATCGTTTCAGGCATGGTAAGGATAATCTTATATCCCCTTGACGCCGCAACAGACGCAAGACCGATTCCCGTGTTACCGCTTGTCGGCTCGATTATCACGGAATCAGGCTTCAGCAATCCCTTAGTCTCTGCATCATCTATCATTGCCGCCGCAACTCTGTCCTTGACGCTTCCGGCAGGATTGAAATACTCAAGCTTTCCGTAAATATCCGCGGCAAGCTTATTATCGGCAATATAGTTTGTCAACTTCAAAAGCGGAGTACCGCCGATCAGATCTGTTATTCTTTCATATACTTTCATGTGAATTTCTCCTCTCATATTTGCAGCAGAATAAATTTTATTATCGTCATTTTAAACGCTTCCGAACGGCTGTATCTTTATGATATGACACGCGCATTCAATTACCTACTGTATTCATCGGCTTTATGTACTTTAATAATAACACCTTGCTCTCTTCCTGTCAAGAACTTTTAAAGAAAAAATTGTAAATTCACATCATATTAACATTTACGTGATATGTCCGCGCCATTTTCAATTGTCAGACTGTTCAGAATTCTGCAACTCGCAGCGCACCGTAAATCGAGCCTGACCGCTGTATGTGCACGTAAACAGAGTGAGGTCAGCCTCCCCCGCAGTCATCTCATCTACGGCTGCAGGCGGAAGCGTCTCAAGCTCATAAACAGCATATGCTGACGTTTTTCCGCCGATATCCGTAAACATGACCTTGTCGCCTGTTTTGAGCTTTGGCAGTTTGCCGAAATGCCGAGAATAATTGTGTCCTGCGATCACCATATTACATTCATTCACAGATCCTGAATAACGGCAGACAGAGTCTTTCATTGTATTATTGTCACACTCAGCAGCGACCGGCAGAGCTAAATCCAGAGCGGGAATCGAAAGATAACCAACATATCCTATGCCGTTAATTTCAACATCTTTCATCACAGTATCATACGGATTTATTTGTATGCCGTCATCTGATACAATGTATGAGAGCAGTGAAGCAAGTATTTCTTCGCTTGCTCTCTGCGCTCTTTTCGCATCAAAATTATTAAACAGGAAAAGGAGCAGCGCTGAAACAAGAAGCGCCGCTCCCAAAACTACAGATAAAATTCCAAGTTTATTTTTCATTTGTCCTCACCTTTCCGAGACACATATGCCAACCGAGAATAAGAAGAACCAGTCCCGCTGTGGCAAGAAGCGGAATAGGCCAATTCAGCTGTCCTGTTTGCGGCAGTAATGTATCAGGCTTCGGCTTCGTTATATCCTCGTTCGGAGGCGTATTCTTTTTCAGTTCAATCTTCGGACTTGCATCAATGTCATATATATATTTTCCGTCTTTCTCCTCAGGGATGCTTACTAAAAAGGGAGATATCGGTGAAAAATCACCGAGCGTAACAGACTTTTGTGCGATCAGATACAGCCCAGTACTAAGGTTGTCAAAATAAACTTTGCCATCCGCTCCGATCTCTTTCGACATGCCCTCAACATTATTCTCTGCTGCAAATCCTGCAAATTTATCAGCAAGCTCCGCAGAAGAGATATCTGTCAGTAAAATTCCGCAGTCTGAAAAATCGTGTGTCAGGACAAAAGCATTCTGTTCGTCCGATTTATAGAGTCGGGCAACCTGAAAGAGTATCAATTCCCCATCATTTACGGCTTGCCCTTTATAATTCATTGTTATTGAAAGCGATCCCGTAAGGTCGTTACCGATCACTTCTTGAGCCGTCATCATTCGGCAGCACAGAACCGCAAGCACGATACAAACTGTAAACACAGCTGTAATTTTTTTAAATTTCAGCATAGCTCCCCTCCAATTCACTCATTCTTCGATATCACACGCTTTTAATTTCTCCGTCGCATTATTCCGCTTTCTTTTTCGTGTTTTTATCATAAGAAAAACAAGCAGTACAAGCAATATAGGAACTGCTATCAGCGGAGTTACTACCATGGGATCAATTCGGATCGCATCGGAAATAAGGCGAAGCTGATCGTTGTCCGATAAATTCTCCATACGGTGTCCGCGTACAAGGAGACGGTGTGTGTTGATTCCGTACGGCGTGCATGTAAACAGCGTGCACAGATCCTGTCCCGGCACAATCATAAGCGCCGATGTATTTTCAGGCTCAACTATCAAAATCTGATCAATTTCATAAGTCAAGGTTTCATTAAGTATTTGGAGCATAAAAAGATCTCCGACTGCGAGCTTATCCAAATCCGTTAAGAGCTTAGCGCTTGGCAGACCTCTGTGCCCCGAAAGTACCGAATGAGTTCCCGCACCTCCTACAGGAAGTGAAGACCATTCAAGATGACCGACTGAGCTCTGAAGAACATTTTCCGCAGTTCCGTGATAAATCGGAAGCTCAACGCCGATAGACGGAATCACAACATATCCCATCATGCCTGATCCCGTAATGTCAAGCTGTGATAAATACCTCTCCGTTTCTTCCTCGGTCATTTCATATACCTGATTTTTTTTGCCGAGATCCGTATTGTAATCGGAAGCCGCCTTCAACAGTTCTTCGTATGCCGAATCATCCGTACCGTTTAACGTATCCAGATAATTTGATATTGCACGCGTCTGATGAATTGAGTTCCAATAGTTGCTGACCGACGGATACAACAGTAAGGAGAGCCCTATCAAAAAGATAACTATCAACAGTATAGTAGAAAAATGCTTTTTCATATAAGGTACTCCTTGCTGTTGTACCCGAGGAATAATCCTCGGATACAACTTGCATTGCTTGCACTATTGCTTATTTTTCAACGCTCATGCGCTTTTTGGTTACCAGCAGAATTACTGCTCCAAGTGCAAGCGCGCCGCCGACTATGTAGAATACTGTTGTACCGATACCACCTGTGCCGGGAAGCTCAGAACCGCTTGAGTTGGCAACTTCTGCTGTTAATGTGAGTTCCGTTACCTCTGTATCAGTTGCTGTATTTATTACCGTATCGTCTGCCAATTTATCAATTGTTATATTTTGGGGTTCATGAAGTAAATTATATCCGTCAGGAGCTTTAGTCTCTACAAGCTTATAATTTCCGGGAACTAATCCGTCAAAGTTAGCAGCGCCATTTTCATCAGTTGTCACATGTGTAGCTTCGTCAATATTATTAACCCATTCAACTTTTGCAGGCGATGTTTCAGTTTCAGCAGTATATTTGTAATATTTATTCAGATCATCGCCTTCATTTGCGTTCTGAAGAACAAATTCAGCTCCACTCAGCTTCTTACTTGTTTCCTTAGCGTCATACTTATTGATTACGATCTTTGCCGTATATACCGGAACATTATCTTTAATTTCATCGGTAGAGCCTGTTGCCGGATCATTGCTAAATGTAAGCTTAGCTTCATTTCTTGAAATCTTAGTCAGACCTTGCTCATTTGCTATAGCTGTATATTCAACAAGAATAGGATCGTTTACTTTAACAGTTACACCTTCTGCTATAGTTTGGTCTATAAGCTTCATAACATCTATACTGAGAGTAAAGCCGTCGTTGATTTCGTTATATGTAATGGTATAATACATCGGTAATCCGGTTTCCTCATCTTTAATATTAGTAATATCAACTCCCGCAACTTTGACTGTTACATTCTTGTTAAATGTCAGACCTGCGCTCATCTTATCGGAGAATTCATAAGTATAATTTTTATATCCCGTAGTATCGGGGATTTCACCTTTCAGGTCATAATTAAGTACCTGACCGATCTGAACTCCTTCAATTTTTACATCATCCACGGTTTTTTCAAACGGAGGATACTCAGCCTTGATTTCAATTGTTCCGTTCGGAACCGTGCTTGTCAGCGAGCAGAGAGAACCTTTGCTGTTTTCAAGCTTCTGTGTAGCTCCGACAGGGTACACGAGATAATAACCGAGAGGAAGTTCTTCAGCTACAGCTGTTTCACCTTTCGCCGTAACCGATTTATCCGCAGCTTTTTCACCTGCATACCCTAAAGCATCCTGTGCAAAATCTGCTACATTTGCTTCAGTAATGTTTATATACTTTGTTACAGCAGTTCCGTCAGCATTGGTAATAGTAATCGGGTTAAAACCATCTGCTTCCTTATCCATCAAATAATTTGATCCCGGTTCTATTTCAAAGAATTCTTTCCAATTATCCGATATGGTATAAGAAACCTTCTTATATTCACCTTCGCCCGTGTATGTCAGGTCAAAAACTCTGTACAGTCTGTACTCTTTGTCTTCCGTTGTACCGTTAAGTGTGATAGTACCTGTTGTCGCTGTGTCTGCAAATGCGCTCACGCACATGCAGAGCAGAAGCATTACCGATAATGCGACTGCCGTGATTTTTCTTAAGTGTTTCATTTTAATATCCTTTCAGAATTATAAGATTTTTATATTTTAATAATTATAAACTGTTTCAGTAAGTGCTGTGCGATTGATTCTATAGCTCTAACAGGAGCCTTTGAAACTGCGTTTTTTCCGTCTGCGGCACAGAAGAACTATGGCTGAGCCGCCGCTCATGAGCGCGCCGCCGAGCATATAGGCGGCTGTTCCCGCGCCGCCCGTGGCAGGCAGGCTGTAGCCGTAAATCGGATTTGAAATATGATTTGTCTCGATCTCAAATTCGTTCCCGACCTGTACATAACCGTGATTTAACACCTCATTATGTCGTGCGGACGCGTTTACCGTAACCTCAAAGATTATATAGCCTTCTTCTCCCGGAGGTCTTACTCCGAGATTCCAGTTGATCTCATGCATTTCGGCGTTATAGGTAATCTCGGCTTCCGATATCATTTTCGGTTCAGCATCGCCGTAAGATCCGATGTATGCCTTCGCAGAACCTTCAACGTAAGATACCTCGGAATCGAGAGGATCGCGTACCGTAACTGTCGCCTGCTCGTTGAGGTAATTTTTCCATGTGATCGTATAGGTAATTGTGTCTCCCCTTGATACAGGAGCTTTATCTCCGGGTTTCGGCTCAGCCTTAAACGGACCCCATACAGGATTTTCAACAATATTGGTCGTAATTTCGTTGCCGCCGATATTAACCGACGCACGGTTTACAACCCGCGGAGTTTTTGTGCCGAACTTTCCATCTTCCGTTTCTTCTGCAATCGCATTCTTGTTTACCTTTACTTTCAGCGCAACTACGCCGCAAGCTTCTTTTGCCTGATTCGGCAGCATCCAAACGACTGTATTACTGCTCTTATTATAAGTAATGATTCTGTCGTAAGAATCCGAATAATCTCCGTCATCAGGATTCCACCAACCGTTTTCATAATCGGCGGGCGTCTCTGCGGTAGATTGCGGCATAAATTTCGCACCGATAAAGTCTACTCCGCCTAATCCGTCATCAAGTTTATCCGTGATAAATACATCAGCGCTGCCGCTCGTATCGTTGCCCCATTCAATCTCATATATGATTTCTTCATCAATATGAACGCTCTTTCCGTCTCCCGGAGAAACCTCTGTTTTTATAACGGGTCCGTTAATAAACAGAACGTAGTTATATTCTTGGGAATCAATCTTGTCGGGATTTCCGACCGTATGGTCATAGCGAATTGCAGACTCAAGCGTATTCACAGCTTTTCCGTCAACATGTCTGTGCTGCCCCTTCTGATACTGCGTTACAAACTTATCATCCGTTCCTCGTTTCTCTTTGATCGTATAGTATGTATCGTCAGGCAAGTTTGTTATGATGATATATTCTCCGTTCCGCAGACTGAATTCATACTTACCTGATTCAGGATTTGCAGTTCCTATTGTACCTTCTTCAACAGCTGCTGCGTCCTCGGCTGTATGATCGGGATTCTGCGCCCTTGAATAGATTTTATAGTCGTAAACATCCTCATAGTCCGCGCCCTCAGGCGTTATCATAGTCAACTCAAAATCATATTTCTTGCCGTTAACAGGATCGTATTCCCTTTGCATACCGCTTTCGTCAAGCTCGATCTTTTCAAAGAGAAGCTCGTCGCCGCGGCTCGGAGAAGGTGTAGTATTTGCCGTCAGCGGAACGCTGAAGCGCATATAGCAGGTAGAACCGGACGCACCGCGCTCAGTATAGAATATTCTGAGACTGTATTTATGCGGATTTTCCGCAGTAAATTCGACAGATTCAATATATTCCCACAGGTTTACATATTCTCCGGCAGCCGAATGAATACCGCCGATATCTGCAACAAGCTTTGAGGTGCCTGTTTCACGATCTTCCAAGAACACCCACATATCGTCGTCGCCGTAGAACCAATATGCAAGAGGTCCGCAATAACCGGGCTCAACTTCAAAATCCACGCTAAACGACATTCCGAAGAATGCGTTGTGATCTACGCCGCCTTTATCTGCTCCTCCTAAATCTACTACCGGAAGAGAACTTGGATTTCCTTGACCAAAGCACATACGTTTGTTTTTTACATTAGTACCATTTGTTGTTTTCGTACCGAATTTCAAATCATGACCGTTTGTACCGTGCGAAGGACTTCCGTCCATAGGCCAAAACTCGTTGGTAAATATATGACTGTATTCTGCAGCCGGATGCTTAAGTTCTCTCAAATTGCTGACTACAATTTCATTGATTTCTTCATTCTTAACGTAACTGAGCGTATAAGTTCCGCCCTGACGGTAAAATCCAAGCTTATAATTATCATATACAGTTTTACCCGTAACATTTTCTGCTGAAAACAGGTCAGGAGCATCAATTCCATCTGAAAACTCAGGAACAACAGATTTACCTACCGTTGTCAAACCGGATACTAATCCAAAAGAACAAGCTTTGTAAATATAAGGAATACTTCCGCCGGCTTGCCATTTTGAGTTAGGACCGTTAATTTTTATGGGCTGATCTTTATTAGGTTCGCCATTCGTAAGCGGCATATACCCGCGATTTACATTCTGATATCCCATTCCAACATTTAATCCGAAACCGAGCCTATTACTTGCATTTCCGCCGCTATAGTTTTGGGGATTATTGATTCCCTGCATATATGTATAAGCATACCATGTTTGATTCAGATTTTGAGTAGCGGTATCTCTCGGATTTGTCAGTGCAGCCTCACTGTATATTTTTCCATCCGAAATATCATAGTCAAAAAAATCAGCATTTACTTCAGTACTATCTTCACCGGCTCCCTCGGTATAATCAAACACCAAACGAACAATAGAGTTATTCTTTATCAGAATTGTTTTGTCATACGGATATTTTTCCGTTGCTCCGGCGCCAATATGACTGTTGGAAGGGTTATTGGTAAAGCGTATGCGATCAGGATTATGCTTATTTTCATCATTATTCAGTAGCGGAACATCATATCTTTTAAAGTTTTCTGCCGTCAAAGCATTGATTTGCTCTTCAGTCAGATATTCCGAACTGTTTTGTTCATCCTCCGTCGGATTATAAACCCAAATCTGTTTTAAAGTATATCTGTAGTTATACTCACCTTCGTTTTTTCCGTTATAAAGCCGGCTCATATAATTTATCTGCGGATTATCGCGGTAATCAGTGTTCTCGTCCTTAAAGAGGCGTACAAGCTCTTTATTTATTTTGAGCTTTCCGTCTTCTTCAAGATAAGCTTCAAATTCCTCTCTGAAATGAGTGCCGTTTTCTCCCGTGCTTTGAAGCTCGTTCGGAAGCACCAAACCATCTCTGATTTCACCTGTCGGAACACCTCGCGGCTCTCCGTAACTTGTATTAAGAAACGGAATTGTATCCCCTGTTTTTAAACTTGCATTAGAATTGTATGACGTTACAACAGCAGGGAAATCAAGATAATGCTGAAGAGTAAACCGCGGGTTTGACTGAACAACTACTCCGGCAGTTTCGCCTGCACGCGCCGAGAATATCAATACAGTATCTTCCGATGCCGACAGCTCCGCTGTGCCGAGCTCAGTTTCACCGTCCGTAGCTACAAGCGCCATCGGCTGTTTCCCAAGCATCTCGGAAATTTCAGGATCAAAGACTATCTCGGCTGTTTCAGCGCCTGCAGTATTCTGCATACCCTGGACTTCGGTATCAGCCGTCACCGACTCGGTTGCCATAACTCTCGCATCTTCTGTTGACTCAGGCTTTGCCAAAGGCTCGTTTGTTTCACTCTCCGTTATGCCGTCCGAAGCAGAAACGTCTGTCTTAAAGGCTGTGTTCGAAACTGCTACAATATCCGACGGTACAGCAGCATTCAAATCAGATTCTTCGAGATCTGGAGACTTCAACGATTCACTGCCCGGCTTTTCGGAAGATATGTCAGATACGCTGCTTAAATTGCTTTCCTGTTCAGAATTCGGTTCGCCGCTCTCTGTTTCCGATGGCTCAGCCATCGGTTCGGAATGCGGTTGGATATCATCACTGATGCCCTGCGCTGCAGAAGATACGCCGAGAAGCTCGGCATCCTCCGACTCGTTTTTTTCAGACGGTTCTTCGGAATCCGAAACAAACTGACCATCTGTAACCGAATTCGGCATTTCTCCTGTTTCTTCTCCCTCGCTCACAGTATCAGCCGCAGCGAACATATCTTTCTTCATTTTAAGAGATATATCCGCCTTACAGTCATCCAGAAGAAGCTCCGTGTCTCCGGCAAAAAGGCGAATGCGAAACGCCATAAGAGGAATACTTGCGTCATCATCTCCGTACTGCTCAGACAAGCGCTCCTTTTCTTCCTTGTCAAATTCAAGCGACATTGTCGGAGATGTATTTTCAGGCAAAGTTCCCACATATGAAGCATTTCCGTGCAAATCCGCCGTCACTTCAAGTACTGAGTTTGCATCCGTCCACGTAAAAGTACCGGGAATCTCCGCACCGTTTACCGTAAATATACTTGTGTCGGGATCCGGCGAAACCTCTAAAGTAATTGCATTCATAATTAAGGAATAAGTTGTACAGAATACCACTATGACCGACATTACAGAGACAAGATTATGCCACCACTTTTTTCTTCTGTGTTCTGTATTCAATTGTGAGAGACGTTTATCCAACAGTTCGTCTTCCTGCAATTTTTCCTCACACTCCTTAAATGTAACAGCTCATAAAACTAATCACTCTCATAGCAGTCCGAACTGCCCAAACGGCCAAATCCGATAGACAATTTTTCCAACTATCTGTTCCTCAGACACACAACCTACGGTGTTGCTGCGACTGTCCACAGATGTACTTCTGTGATCTCCCATTACAAAATAATGATTTTCAGGTACTTGATACGGAAATTTTATATCGCAATCTCCGAAAGCCGCTTCTTGTAAATACGGCTCTGCTAACAGTTGTTCATTTATGTAAACCTTACCGTCATTATCAATATTGATCCATTGCCCGGGGAGACCTATAATCCGTTTAATCAAAATTTTATTTCCTATGTAAAAGCTGACCAAATCTCCGCTGTCAAATTTTCCGCCTTTGACGGAGATTACGATTTCACCGTCGTTAAGCGTCGGCGTCATCGACGACCCCGTTATTCTGAGTATCGGAATCCACAGCGTTGCGATGAGTACAGAAACCGCCGCAGTAATAATAAGCGCATAAATCGTACTCCGCATTACGCGACGATACCGCCTTTTGTATCTCTCCCGATTCAGCTCAGCTTCCAGCTGAGCGGTTTCAGGCATCGCAGCGATTTTTTTATTCTTTTTTCGCTCCATTTGCCCCCTCCGCATCGGATTCGGCATGCGCCGAATCACTTCCGAAAAAGTAATCATCCTGCCGCATTGCTTCTCTCGCATATCGGGTTGCTTTCTCTATTATTTCCGCACTTTTGCGATTTGCCAAAAGCAAAATTTCATCGGCTTCCTTCTGAGCAGCCTTGATTTTTTCGGCGTGAAGCTCTTCTGCTTCGCGCTCCATCCGCTGTATATTTTCCAAATACAGCGAAGCGGCATCATCGGCTGCTTTAAAAACGCCGGAAAGTTTGATCGCTGCCTCAGACAAAGTTCCGGCATGATTTATCGTTATCTCACGTTTTTCCGCTTCTTTTAATGCCGAATCCAACTTTTTCTGCAATTTATTGCAAAGTTCGGATTGTTCAATAAGCATTTCCAAAAGCTCGGCACGGCTGAGTTTTTTCAATTCCCGATCAGTCATAACTTAATTATCCCGATAATATTCCTTTCAAACGCTGTATAATAACATTGTATTTTCCCGTCAGTCAATTAGTTTTGGAAAATTTTACTGCTCGGCATTATTCTAACACATACTGTACGGAAAATCAATACCATATCATTCATTTGTCAGGAAAATTACAGAATGTTCATATTTCCGAATCATTAAAGATTTTCATAGAATATAACTTAAATTTTTAAATTCCATTTTAACAGAAAAAAGGCAGGAAATTGATTTTCACCCTTTTCCTGCCAATAATTATTTAATTCTCAAGAGTATGTCGCAAAAGCAGTGAGTCAGGTTCAAAACCGTACATAAATTTATAAGCTGCAATATAACGGTCAAGCTTTTCTTTTTTCTCCCTCTCGCTGATGTGTTTGCGGCGCACACCGCGAAGCATGATATTTTTCGGCGTATTTTCAGGATCGATAAGCTCCGTTGCGTCAGCGTTATATCCCGCCGCCTCAAGGAGGAGAAGCCGCAGCGCGTCTGTCGCCGCACTGCACAGCTTTTGCCTAAGAAGCGGTCTTTCCGCAATAAAGTCAAGCGCTTTGCAGTCAAGCTTATTATTCATTTCATGGTGACAGCAGGGAGTCGAAAGAATTACTTCAGCCTTCGACTTTATCGCATGCTCTATAACAGCGTCGGTCGCCGTGTCGCACGCATGAAGCGAGATCACGATATCGGGCGCGGAATCGCACTTAAAGTCACCAATATCCATGCAGTAAAACTTCATGCCGCCAAATCCGCATTTCTCGGCTACATTCTTACAGTATTCAATCACGCTTTCCTTAAGGTCAACGCAGTGCATAAAACATTCTCTGCCGATAACTTCTGTAATTGTATGATACGCCGCAAAGCTGAGGTAGCTTTTTCCGCAGCATAAATCTGAAACATGAACAACACCGTCTCCGTCAAGCTTTGACACAGCTTCGGCTATGTATTCGCAAAAGCGGTTTATCTGACGGAACTTAGCCTGCATTTTATCACGGACACGACCGTTTTTATCTGATATTCCAAGTTCGGCGAGAAAGCCTTCGTCCCCCTTCAGCAAGCGCTTTTTTTCTCTGTTGTTTCCGAGCGCGCACTCTCCTGTCGCTTCGGCAGGACGGCCGTGTACGACAAGCGACGCTTTGTCTCCTTTTTTGGAAATCATAAGCGCGGCACTGCCGTTTTCCGATACAAGATCTGCTCTGCGGAATTTGCCGTCGAGGATCGACATAAAGCGAGAGCTTACCGCGTCTGTCGGAATATTTTCATGAGTCAGTCTGCCCTCCGTCAGATGAGATTCAAGCTGAATCATACGTCTGCCCGATATAACTCGATGTGTTCCCTTGATCTTCAGACATTCTGAAGATTTATTCACGGGAGAATGAAATATAACGCTTCTCAGCGCTCCGCTCTCTGCCGCATCGCTGCATAAAAAAGCGAACTTTTTAATATTCCCGTCCATTATTCGTCTGCCTTCCTGTCTTCACTGTCTTCATCTGCGCCCTTCTTCGACTTGAATGAAAGCTTGTTTTCCGTTCCGTTCATAATTCTCTTAATATTGCTTCTATGAACAAATGCGCACATGACAGCCATAAGGAAAGCTATAAGAACGCTCCACCCCTGTCTTCCGAATCTGTCAAGTATGATCGGGTAAAGAAGCATTCCGACAACTGAACCGAGAGAAACGTACTTTGTTACAGCTACGATGATAACAAAGACTGCAAACAGAATTAAAAATACGCGCCAGTCGGTCATAAGTATCATTGCGCACGCCGTAACAACGCCTTTGCCGCCTTTGAAGCGGTAGAAGCACGGGAATATATGACCGAGAAAACAGAAGAGTCCTGCGAGAAGCGCTCCGTAGTATCCGAGCACAAGTCTTCCGAAAAGCGAAGCGATGACCGCTTTCAGAAAATCTCCTCCGAAAGTGACAGCCGCCATTTTCTTTCCGTATGTACGCATGATGTTAGTCATACCCGCGTTTCCGCTGCCGTGCCGTCTTATGTCGTCTTTATATATATGTGAGGACAGCAGGATCGACACATTTATGCTTCCGAGCAAATACGGAACTGCAATGCATAGAAGATATGCGGCTATCGTCAATATCAGTCCTGCTGTTGTTACTGTTTTGTGGATCGTAAAGAAGTGCGGCAGCAATCCGTACTCCCAAAGTGTTGAAAAAGGCATATTGATCTCCATTCCGCCGCCCTGAGGCGGCACAAAATATGAAATTTATCCGTCATTTTCTCCCTTTTGGCGGACTATCATTCTGATCGGCGTTCCCTTGAATCCAAATGTCGTTCTGAGACAGTTTTCAATATATCTCTGATATGAAAAATGAAAAAGTTCAGCTTTATTGCAGAACATGACAAATGTCGGCGGCGCTACAGCGCTTTGAGTCATATAGTATATTTTCAGTCTGCGTCCCTTGTCAGACGGCGGCTGAACGCGCGCTACAGCATCTGCCAGAACATCGTTGAGCATTCCCGTTGAAATTCTCATCATTGACTGGTTATGCACATACTTGATATGCTCGTAAAGCTTATCTACCCTCTGCCCTGTTTTTGCTGAAATAAAGAGCAGCGGAGCATATGTCATATAGCTCAGCGAATCGTATACCTTTTTAGTAAATTTATTCGTAGTACCGTTATCTTTTTCTACAGTATCCCATTTATTTACGCAGATGATCGATGCTTTTCCCGCCTCATGTGCAAGACCTGCGATTTTCTCATCCTGCTCTGTGCAGCCTTCGTTTGCATCTATCATAATAATGCAGACGTCGGCTCTTTCAATCGCCATTTTTGCCCTCAGAACGCTGTATTTCTCAATTCTGTCATCAACTCTGCTCTGGCGGCGGATTCCCGCGGTATCAATAAAATTGAACTTACCGTATTTATTTTCGGTATAAGTGTCGATAGCGTCTCTTGTAGTTCCTGCAATATTTGACACGATAAGCCGCTCATCGTCAAGTATTCTGTTGATAAGAGATGATTTTCCCGCATTAGGCTTGCCGATAACAGCAACATTTATAACGTCGCTGTCAGCCTCTTCACTCTCAAAGTCGGGCAGAATATCAATGACTGCGTCAAGGACGTCTCCGCTTCCGCTTCCGTGAAGAGCAGAGAGAGGTATCGGCTCGGCTTCAAATCCGAGAGAGTAAAATTCATAAAATTCAGGAGCAACATTGCCTACTCTGTCCGACTTATTGATACAGGGAATTATCGGCTTACCGCTCTTTTTGAGCATCAGTCCGATATCCTCGTCGTCCGCCGTAAGCCCCGTTCTTATATCGCATACAAAGAGGATAACATCCGCCGTATCTATTGCGATCTGAGCCTGCTCGCGCATTTTCGAGAGAATAAGATCGTCTGTTTTCGGCTCGATACCGCCCGTATCTATGACGATCATGCGTCTGCCGCGCCACTCGGTCTCTCCGTATATACGGTCTCTTGTAATGCCGGGAGTATCTTCAACGATCGCGCGTCTTTCTCCTATCAGCTTGTTAAAAAGAGTGCTTTTTCCGACATTAGGTCTTCCTACTATCGCAATTACAGGTTTTGCCATTTATTTTTTACCTTTCCTTACTTTTCATTATCAATTATTCCAAACCGAGAAGGCTCAGCAAAAATTCTCCGCCGTCATTCTCCGTAAAGGTTATTTTTACTCCGAGTAAACCCTCAAGCTCTTCCGGCGTCATTCCGCACAGAAACAGATCTCCCTCTGCTCTGAGCATTGTACGCGAGAGAAGAAGCTCTTCGCCGAGCTTTTGATCTTTAAGCGATGTCTCCAGATCCCGTCCCGTCAAAAGTCCCGTAACACTGACATGTCCTCCGAAGAAATTATTTTTTACACAGTATACATGAATATTCATCTTTGGACATTTCTTGCATAAAGCTTCTGCAAGCTCACGTATCAGATCATATGCCGCCTCTCCCGTAGCCACCGAAACCTCTCTCTCAGCCGCGAGCTCATCTTCATCAAGCGTGCTCATCATGATTTCAAATTCATGCCTGAAGGACGAGAGCATACCGACGCCGTTTTCAATCTGCGTATATTCACCCCAAAAATCATATTCCGGAAGAGAAACCCTGCCTTTTATATAAAATTCATCGGAAGCGTAAAATATTCTCTCTCCGAAACGCCTGCTGCATTCGTCGCCGAAGTCTGTAACCTGACGTATTACCTCACGTGAAGTATCTTCATCAAACGCTTCAAGAGGATAAAGCCCCTGCCTGTAGCCTGTAAGACCTGCCGGGACTACCGACACGCTGTCAAGAGACGGATAATATTCCGTAAGTTCGCGCATTGTACGATCAAGCTCTGTTCCGTCATTTATACCTCGGCAGAGTACTATCTGCCCTCTCATTTTCGTTCCCGCATCCGCCAAGATCTTCATATATTCGAGAACCTTGCCCGCGCGTTTGTTTTTCATCATTTTCACGCGAAGTTCGGGATTTGTCGTATGAACGGAAATATTGACGGGCGAGATGTGCATCTCGATTATCCTGTCTATATCTTCCCGTGAAAGATTTGTGAGTGTAATATAATTTCCGTGAAGAAATGAAAGCCTTGAATCGTCATCCTTAAAATATATGCTCTCTCTCATTCCCTTAGGATTCTGATCTATAAAGCAAAAAATACAGCCGTTTTCACATCTGTGCTTATTATCCATCAGCGGGGTGGCAAATTCAAGTCCGATATCGTCATAAGTCGATTTATGTATATTAAAATCAATTATATCCGCTCCTCTGTGAACTTGAAGCGATACTCTGTCCGACGCAAGGTGAAAACGGTAGTCAAGCACGTCGTGTATCTCACGTCCGTTTACATTAAGGAGAATGTCTCCCTTGCGCAGTCCTGCTTTATCAGCCCGCGATCCGGGCAAGATTCCAGTAATTTCAACCATATTTTCCAAAGCCTCACGGCTGCAGCTCCCAACTTAACAATAACAAGTACAATTTATATTATACACCATATTCAGAGAATCGGTCAAGTTTTATGAGCAATTTTAGCACGCATTTTACTTCAAAAACTTTCATCTCCCATTTTTACTTCATTTAAGCCGCTGCTTATTGACGTAAATCCTCCGATATGGTATAATTATTTTATATATTGATAATAAAAAGCGAGGCAGAATATGGGAAAAACACTTGCACAAAAAATTCTTGACGCTCACATAGTCGAGGGACAGCCGATATGCGGCTCCGAAATCGCGCTGAAGATCGATCAGACATTGACTCAGGACGCTACGGGAACCATGGCGTATCTTGAATTTGAATCAATGGGAATTCCGAGAGTAAAAACGGAAAGATCCGTCGCTTATATCGACCATAATACTTTGCAGTCGGGTTTTGAAAATGCGGACGATCACCGGTTCATCGGATCGGTTGCAAAAAAGCATGGTATTTATTTCAGCCGTCCCGGAAACGGAATTTGCCATCAGGTGCATCTCGAACGCTTCGGAATTCCGGGAAAAACTCTTATCGGATCTGACAGCCATACCCCGACCTGCGGCGGTATCGGCATGCTCGCGATCGGTGCGGGCGGACTTGACGTTGCAGTTGCGATGGGAGGCGGAGCTTATTACATAACTTATCCCGAGATCGTCGGAGTTCGTCTTACGGGAAAGCTCTCACCGTGGGTTGCGGCAAAGGACGTAATCCTTGAGGTACTCAGAATTCTCTCAGTCAAGGGCGGCGTCGGACGCATCATCGAATATTTCGGAGACGGCGTAGCTACTCTCTCCGTTCCCGAACGCGCTACTATTACAAATATGGGAGCTGAGCTCGGAGCTACAACGTCAATTTTCCCGTCAGATGAGACAACTCACGCATTTATGAAAGCTCAGCAGCGCGAAGCTGACTGGACTCCTCTTGCCGCCGATCCCGATGCAAAATATGACCGAATAATCGACATTGACCTGTCAAAGCTTGTGCCCATGGCTGCATGCCCGCATTCTCCCGATAATGTAAAGACCGTATCCGATATCGGCAAAATCAAAATAGATCAGGTCTGCATCGGCTCATGCACAAACAGCTCGCTGCTCGACATGCTGAAAGTTGCATATATTCTCGAAGGCAAAACCGTACATCCCGATGTTTCCCTTGCCATTGCTCCCGGTTCAAAACAGGTTCTCAACATGATTTCAAAGAACGGCGCTCTCGCAAAGATGATCGACAGCGGCGCAAGAATTCTCGAATCAGCATGCGGACCGTGCATCGGAATGGGACAGTCTCCGAATTCAGCCGGAATCTCACTCCGTACCTTCAACCGCAATTTTGAGGGCAGAAGCGGAACTAAGGATGCTCAGATTTATCTTGTATCTCCCGAAGTTGCGGCATATTCGGCAATAGTCGGATACCTTGCAGATCCGCGTGAATTGGGTGAGATGCCTGAATTTAAGCTTCCCGAAGTATTTGACATAAACGACAATATGATAACACTTCCCGCAAGTGAGACTGACGCCGGTTCCGTTGAGATTCTCAGAGGACCGAACATCAAACCTTATCCTAAAACTTCTCCCCTTGAGGACAAAATCACATGCAAGTGCTCGCTGAAGGTCGGCGACAACATTACAACAGACCATATCATGCCGGCGGGCGCTAAAATCCTTCCGCTGAGATCGAATATTCCCGAAATTTCAAAGCACTGCTTTACTGTATGTGACGCTGACTTCCCGTCAAGAGCTAAGGCTCTCGGTCAAAGCATTATCATCGGAGGAGCGAACTACGGTCAGGGTTCATCGCGTGAGCACGCGGCTTTAGCGCCGCTTCATCTCGGAGTTAAAGCGGTAATCACAAAGTCTTTTGCAAGAATTCACAAGGCAAATCTTGTAAACGCCGGTATTCTTCCGCTCACATTTGAAAATGAGGAAGACTATGAAAGAGTTCTGATGGGCGACGAGCTTGTTATTGAAGATCTCCGCGCTCAGGTAAAGAACGGAAATATTATCAAAATTACAGATAAAACTGCCGGAATTGAATTTAATGCTGTCCTCGATGTATCAGACAGACAGAAGGATATTCTGCTGTGCGGCGGACTTCTCGATTATACAAAGCATCACCTCGGATGACAAAATCTTAAATTCAACAATAAAAACTAACTGAAAGGCTACCCTATAATCATGGCTGAAAAAATTATAATGAAAACGCCTCTTGTCGAAATGGACGGAGACGAAATGACCAGAATCATCTGGAAGATGATCAAAGATATCCTGATATATCCGTATATTGACCTCAAGAGCGAGTACTATGATCTCGGACTTGAGCACAGAAACGCTACGAAAGATCAGGTAACTATCGATTCCGCAGAAGCTACAAAGAGACTCGGCGTAGCTGTCAAGTGTGCAACGATCACACCGAACGCCGCCCGTGTCAAGGAATATAACCTTGATGAGATGTGGAAAAGTCCTAACGGAACGATCAGAGCTATTCTTGACGGAACGGTATTCAGAAAGCCGATTCTTGTAAACGGAATCACGCCTTATATTCCCACATGGACAAAACCGATAACGATTGCGCGTCATGCTTACGGAGATATCTATAAAAATACGGAGCTTAAAGCCGAAAAAGGCAGCAAGGCTGAGATTGTTATAACCGATAAAGACGGAAAAGAGACTCGCGCGCTGATCCACGATTTTAAAAATTCCGACGGTATTGTTCAGGGCGTACATAACCTCGACAGCTCTATCGGAAGCTTTGCAAGAGCATGCTTCAACTATGCTCTCGATGCAAAGGAAGATTTGTGGTTTGCTTCAAAGGATACGATCTCCAAGACCTACGACCACAGATTCAAGGATATTTTCGCTGAAATATACGAGCGGGAGTACAAGGCAAAGTTTGAAGAAGCGGGAATCGAGTATTTCTACACACTGATTGATGATGTTGTTGCACGTGTAATCCGCTCAGAGGGCGGCTTTATATGGGCCTGCAAGAACTACGACGGCGATGTTATGTCGGACATGCTTGCAACCGCGTTCGGCTCACTCGGACTGATGACCTCTGTTCTCGTATCACCCGACGGAGTTTACGAGTATGAGGCAGCACACGGAACGGTTACGCGCCACTATTACAATTACCTGAAGGGTGAAAAAACCTCTACAAATCCGATCGCAACAATATTTGCATGGAGCGGTGCTCTCAGAAAGCGCGGAGAGCTTGATGGAATCGCAGAACTTTGCAGCTTTGCAGATAAGCTTGAAAAAGCGTCCGTTCAGACTATGGAGGACGGCATTATGGACAAGAATCTCGCTGCAATGAGCAAGCTCCCCGAAAAGAGAGTGGTTGACACCGAAACATTCCTCAAAGAGATTGCAGTAAGACTTGACGTGCTTATTACAGAATAATAAAATTTTGAACCTCTCGGCAAATTTCTGCCGAGAGGTCTTCTCTTATAAAAAAATCCTGTCGATGCTTCGGCAGGATTTTTTGCTATATGATACGTCAGTGCATTAGGTCAAATCTCATTAGAATAGTCGCTACCTCCGCGCGTGTAGCAAATGCCTGAGGTGCGATAAGTCCGTCCTTACCCATAATGATTCCGACGGCGTTAGTCCATGATACGGGATCTGCCGCATAGCTGTCAACGCCATCAACATCTGGGAAGGATGAAAGATCGGCTTTGGCAGATACGTCGTAGTGCTTGTATTCTACCGCATATCTGTACAGGATAGTCGCCATATTCTGACGCTTGATATTGCCGTTCGGATTAAAGGTCGTAGGAGACGTTCCCTTTATAATACCGTTCTCAAATGCCCAAGCTACGGCTGTCAGATACCAGTCGGCGTTCCTGTCAAGGTCGGTGAACGGTACTGCGGCGCTTGAATCCGGACTGCCTGCGATTCTCCAAAGGACTGTTGCAAACTGAGCACGTGTCATATTTTCGCCCGGTGCGAAGTTTCCGCCGCCCTTGCCGTCCATGAGACCCTTTGTCAAAACGTAATCGACAGACTGCTTATACCAATCCGCAGTGAGATCGCCAAATTTAAGGGATCTGTTTTGAAGCTTCGGCAGTATTGCTTCTTCCCTCTCGCCGCATGTTTTGCAGATGCGGTAGCGCATTCCATCAGCATCACGCGTCGGGTATGAGTCGCGATCGCACGTCCATGAATCGGTGTAGGTGTGGGTGTGGATACCACTGTTAAAACTAAATATTATATCGACAATTAACAGATCTTCATTATTCTCCCCTATTTCAATATTATTCCACTGATATTCAGAGCCTTGATAATAAATAGTTTTCAGATTATTGCATCTGGAAAATGCACCAAACCCGATATTTGTTACATTGTTCGGTATTACTACGCTTGCCAAACTGCTACAGCCATGAAATACAAAATCACTAATGCTTGTTACGTGGCTCGGTATTACTATACTTGTCAAACTTCCGCATTCAAAAAACGCAGCAGCTCCAATGTATATCACACTGTCCGGTATTACTACGCTTGTCAAGCTGCTGCATTCTAAAAACGCGTCATTTCCAATATTTGTCACACCATCACAAATTATCGATTTAACTATATCATCACAATAATTGATCCATGGTCTATCAGTATAATAATAAAAATCACACATCTCACCCTCTCCTGATATAGTCAATGTACCTTCACTGTCGAGCATCCATGTGAGTTATCTCCGCATTTGCCTGAATCAATAATATCCGCTGCCGATGTGCCAAGTGAAATCCACGGAATTATCGTAAAAATCATAGCAAGCGACAGCGCCATGCTCGAAATTCTTCTGAAACTTTTCATCTTTCGCACTCCTTATTTTTCTATTTATAATCCCAAAACAGCCGAATTTCCTATCACAGGACAATCCGGCTGTTTTCATTATTCTTTTTACTTTATCTTTATAACCCTGATGATTCCCTCGCACGCGGAAATCTTTTCTATAGTCTCAGCGTCAGCTTCAACCGAAGCATCTACGAGCGTGCACGCAAAGTCGCCCTTTGAGCGGTTCGCCATGTTGTCGATGTTTACACCTTTTTCCGACAGCGAGCCTGTGATCGTTGAGATCATGTTCGGGATGTTCTTGTGGAGGATCACAAGTCTGTGTCCGTCCGAAGCAGGCAGCGACACCGACGGGAAGTTCACACTGTTTGTGATATTTCCGTTTTCGAGGTAATCTGTCAGCTCATGTGCCGCCATAACAGCACAGTTGTCCTCGCTCTCGGCAGTTGATGCGCCGAGGTGCGGAATCGTTATGATTCCCGATGTGCGGACTGTTTCCTCAGTCGGGAAGTCCGTAACATATGCGGAAACATGACCGTCTGCGAGCGCTTCTTTAAGGTCGGAAGCGCATACGAGGTCAGCTCTTGCAAGGTTGATGATCTTTACACCGCGCTTCATCATGGAGATTGTGCCGGTGTTGATCATGTTCTTCGTCTCCTTCGTTGCGGGAACATGGAGAGAAATATAATCGCATTCCTTGAAGATTTCCTCATAGGTCGCAGCCTGCTTGATGCTTCTTGAAAGGTGCCATGCGGCATTTACCGTAATGTAGGGATCGCAGCCGATAACCTTCATTCCGAGAGAAGCTGCGGCATTTGCTACCATTCCTCCGATAGCTCCGAGACCGATAACGCCGAGTGTTTTTCCTGCAAGCTCACAGCCTGCATATGCCGACTTGCCTTTTTCGACGGATTTTGCAACATCGCTCTCAAGCGTATTTGCCCATTCGATACCGCCGACAATATTACGCGATGCGAGAAGCAGAGCGGCTACTGCCAGCTCCTTAACTCCGTTTGCGTTAGCTCCGGGAGTATTGAAGACTACGATTCCCTGCTCTGCGCACTTATCAACGGGGATGTTGTTGACTCCTGCTCCGCAGCGTGCTATCGCGCGGAGATTTGCCCCGAACTCCATGTCATGCATTGCGGCTGAACGAACCATTATCGCGTCGGGATCTGCAATATCTGTGCTGATCTCGTACTTGTCGTGATCAAAAGAGTTGACGCCGACGGGCGCGATTTTATTTAAAAGCTTTATCTGTGCCATTTTATTCTGTTGCGGAAAATTTCTTCCGCTGCCCTTTCATTTATAATCAGTTTTTAGGATTCTTTTCTGCAAAATCCTTCATAAATTCAACAAGCTTTTCTACACCCTCGTAAGGCATCGCATTGTAGATAGAAGCTCTCATACCGCCGACAGAACGGTGTCCCTTGAGGTTCATAAGTCCCGCCTTCTCGGCTTCCTTCGGGAACTTCTTATCAAGCTCCGCGTCTCCTGTTACAAACGTAACATTCATCATTGAACGCGACGATTTTTCAACGGGAGCAGTGTAGTAATCCTGATTATCAAGATAATCGTACAGAAGAGCCGCTTTCTTTTCATTCATGCGCTTCATCTCTTCAAGTCCGCCGATCGAAAGAATCCAATCGAATACCATGCCTGCCACATATATCGGCCAGCACGGAGGCGTATTGTACATTGAATCGTTATCCGCCATGAGCTTATAATCAAGCATAGACGGCGTTCCCTCACGTGCGTTTCCGATGAGATCCTCGCGGACAATAACAATAGTAAGACCTGCGGGAGCTACATTCTTCTGCGCGCCTGCGTAGATAAGTCCGAACTTTGATACGTCAATAGGCTCAGAAATGATGCAGGAGGACATGTCTGCAACAAGCGGAATATCGCCGGTATCGGGAATATAGTTAAACTTTGTTCCGTAAATTGTGTTGTTGAAGCACATGTGAACGTAATCCGCGTCAGCTCTGAACGAGCCGCGCGTTGTCTCGGGAACATGCGCAAAATTATCGTCCTTGGAAGATGCGCAGGCTACAACGTCGCCGTATTTCTGTGCTTCCTTGAATGCTTTTGTCGAGAACTGACCGCTGAGGATATAGTCAGCCTTACCGTTCTTCATCAGATTAAGCGGAACTGCGGCAAACTGAGTTGACGCACCGCCCTGAAGGAAAAGAACCTTATAATTGTCAGGAATATTCATAAGCTTTCTGAAAGATGCTTCAGCGGCCTTGATGATTGCGTCAAAGGAGGGTGAGCGATGACTCATCTCCATAACGGACATACCTGAGTCGCCGTAACACATAAGATCTGCGGCTGCACTTTCAAGTACAGGCATAGGCAGCATTGAAGGACCTGCCGAAAAGTTAAAAACTCTCTTCATAATATGACTCCGATCTGCCGTCCGCGGACGGCTGTAGACTGTAATTGCAACAGTATTCTACAAAAAATATTATATAAAATTATTATACTATATTTTACTTGTTTTGACAATAGGCATAACAAATAAAACCGATTTCATTTGTTGTGCTGTATTTATTTATTATATGTCATCGCCTTAAATTTACTCATTTGCAAATAATTGCTTTTTTGGGTTGACATTGTTACCTATTTGTGATATAATATTAACAAATAAGTCAAACAAATTCGACTTATTGTACTATTTTCATTATTAGGTCCTGATTTAAGCTAGAAGGAGACAGCACTATGAAAAGATTTATCAAATCCATTGTATCTGCAGTTCTTATAGCTGCAATGACAACCGCCCCTACCGTTGCCGCAGGCAGACAGCTTACCGTAAATCTTGCCGGAGGCTGCAAAACGACCGTCACAGTAAAAAGAGCGAAAGCATCAAACGTCAGGCACGACGGTATTATAAGTCCCGGAGAATATGAAGAAATTCCTATAAACCGTAATACGGACATGGATTCCTCGGAACCGCTCTCGGACATACTTCTTACCGGAGAAAATCAAAGGCGCGCTCTTGAAAGATGCAGAGCCATTCTTGAAACTACTCATTTTTACATGTCATGGGACGATGTACACGGTTTAAATATCGGCGTAGAGGTAACATATCCCGAAACGCCGTACAGTGATGAAAATTATCAGCCCGACAACACGTATTATCCCGACCAAGACTTCCCGGGAGATGAATTCCTGTTCCAGTTCGGTCTTATGTTTAAAACAGTAGTCGGAGGAAAAAACAGCATCTACCGCGGTATCAGCAAACAAACTAAAACAGGCGAGCTTCTCTACGGTCATTACGGCGTACACGGTCTGACAGGTGTGCTTGAGCAGACTCCGCATGAGGACTATGAAGTAAGAATTTCAGGTAATACCGTCACATATGAAATATCATTTCCGATGGAAAGTCTGCTTGCTGAATCCTCAAGAAACGGAACGATTCCCGAAAACGGTGAAAAAATTGAGTTTACGCTGAGTGTGGTCGGCGGAAATCAAGGAAAAATGCACAGCAATTCTAACGCTTACGCCATATCGATCGGAGATGGCGGATACATGGTCAGCTGGGGGTCTCTCGGGAAAGAAAAAAGCAATGCTTTTGCCGTATTTTCAACCGAAGAGATAAATAATGACGAGAATCCTCCCGAAAAGCCTCACGAGCACTCATACGGAGAATGGAAGATAACAAAAGAACCAAGCTGCACGGATACCGGTCTTAAAGAGCGCAGCTGCGTAATCTGCGGAGAACATGAAAAGCAAGATATAAGTATCACAGACCACAGTTGGGGAGAATGGCAGATAGTTAAAGAAGCGACAGAAAATGAAGAAGGACTGCGCAGACGCAGCTGTCTGATCTGCGGAGAAACAGAGAACAGCATAATCGCTCCGCTTTCACACCAGCACATTTATACCGAAACAATCACCGCCCCCACTTGCACTGAGCAAGGATACACAACTTACACATGTATATGCGGAGATAGCTACAATGACTCGTTTGCAGACGCAGAAGGTCACAGCTATACCGACACTGTAAGCGCTCCGACCTGTACGTCAAAAGGCTTTACAACTCACATCTGCACAAAATGCAATGACAGATACTCAGACGGTGACATTCCTGCTCTAAACCACTCATACAGTGAAAGATGGACAGTTAAATCTTATCCTGCAAGAGACAATGAGGGAATCCGATACAAGATATGTACGAGATGTTCCGTCAAAGACGAGCAGATGCTGAAGAAACTGCAAAACAGTTCCCTTATATTTGATGATATTACAGCAGACTGGTATAAACCGTGGATTGACTATGCTGTAACACGTAATCTTATGAACGGAAAAGGCAGCGGAAAATTTTCTCCCGACGAAAAGATGACAAGGGCTGAATTTGCCACAGTCCTTTGGAGAATAGCAGGTTCTCCAGAGTCAAAATCAAATGTTCCGTTTACCGATCTTGATAAAAACGCCGACTGGTATCTAACAGCCGTAACGTGGGCATACGAAAATGAAATAATCAAAGGAACTACTCCTGATAAATTTGAGCCAAACGGAAATATTAAACGTCAGGATATGGCTGTAATTATGCACAGATATGCAGAAAACTACAAAAGGTTCGATGTATCGGCAAGCGCAGATCTTACAAAGTTCCCCGACTGCAATACTGTCGGAACATATGCGGTAAACGCTGTCTCATGGGCAAACTCGCTCAAAATAATAACAGGCAAAGACGGAAATATTGCACCGATCGAACCCGGTACGCGTGCGGAAGTCGCCGCAATTCTCACAAGATTTGATTTGATTCACTAAAAGGCCAAAAATAACTCTCAAAACTTGATTGCATCCATTATTAAAAGATAAAATTCCATCAGATACACAGAAACACATCGCGTTTTTCAGCATATAATAGTAATGCCGCTCTGCGGCGGAATGGAGATTATTATGAATAAGTTTATTAAAATTATTGCATCAACAAGCCTTATTGCGGCTATAGCCGTAACACCAGTACTCGCCGCAAGACCTCTTACGGTAAATTTTGCAGGAGGCTGCAAAACTACGGCGGCTATAAAAAAAGCCGATGCTTCAGCCATAAAACACGACGGTATAATAAGTCCGGGAGAATACGAAGAAATAACGATAAACCGTAACAGTGACCTTGATTCTGCGGAGCCGATGACAGATCTTCTTTTTACAGGAGAAGATTCTGTAAATGCTATGAACAAATGCCTTGCCATATTAGAAACAGTACATTTTTATATGTCATGGGATGAAGTTCACGGACTAAATGTCGCGGCAAAGGTTACATATCCCGAAACGCCTAAGAGCGATGACAACTACCAGCCGGACGCAACATATTATCCCGATAAAGATTTTCCGGGAGATGAATTCCTGTTCCAATTCGGTATGATGTTCAAAACTGTAGTTGACGGATCCAATAATCTGTACAGAGGTATAAGCAAACAGACTAAAACGGGCGAGCTCCTTTACGGTCACTACGGCGTACACGGTCTGACAGGAGAGCTTCATCAATCTCCTCATAACGACTACGAGGTCGGAATAGACGGTAATACCGTAACATATGAGATATCCTTTCCTCTCGAATCTGTATTATCCGAAAAGCAAAGAAACGGTAACATTGCAAACGACGGTGAAAAAATCGAATTTGCTATCAGCATTGTCGGAGGAAGCGAAGGAAAAATGCACGAAAACGCAAGCACAAACGCATATGCGCTTTCCCTCGGTGACGGCGGTTACATGGTTCAGTGGACCGCTCTCGGAGAAGAAAAAAGCAACGCATTCGGAATTTTCTCAAGTGAATCAATAGTAACTCAAGGAAGCGGAAATACAGATGAAACTACAGTCGGAACCACATCAGCTGCAACTAACGGAGACTCTTCTTCATCTGCCGCAAACGGTGAGCCGTCATACTCAATTGCTGACAATAATCAGGCTCAGAAATCAAGCAGTTCCGATACAACAAACACCTCACAGGCAAATTCTTCCGCCGGCAGCGTTAAAGCTCCCTCAACAGGAGATCCCATGCTTATTACGGCAGCTCTTGCCTCAGTATCAGCTCTTGCAGCCGCATTTGTAAAAAAGCGTAAATTCTGATATCAATTAAGCTAAAACTCTCTGAAAATCACACATCAGGGACAGTATTGTTTTAAAGCAATACTGTCCCTGACATACTTTTATTTTCAGTACCGCGCATCAAAAAATCTCACCTCTATTGAAAAAAAGAAATGAGTATGATATACTAATCATACTGATATAACGCATCAGATCAAAGCAAAAAATGATAAAAAGGAACGATCAAAATTGGGCAGAAATAAATATTTGCTGTGCGCAAAGGCGACAAGCACTCACGGAGTTTCGGGAACTCTGCGACTTGAAAATTATACCGACTCTCCGAAAATACTCAAAGAGCTTAAAGTTATGTATAAGAAAGAAGCCGACGGATCGTATACTCCTCTTAATGTGGAAAAAACATCTATACAAAAAGAAGCTGTTCTCGCTAAATTCGAGGAAATTGACTCCGTTGAAGACGCAATCGCTTATAAGGGTTGCGAATTTTACGCCGACCGAAATGACTTTAATTTAAGCGAAGGTTCGGTATTTATCTCGGATATTATTGGACTTGATGTTATTAATGCAGAGTCAGGCGAAAAATACGGGGTCGTATCAGATATCCTTACAGGAAGAATACAGGACATTTATGTAGTTTCCGACATAAACGGAGGCGAATTTATGATACCGTCAGTTCCCGATTTTGTAAAAAATATAGTTCCGGACGGAGAAATATCCGGCGTATATGTAAATCTGATCGAAGGCATGAGAAATCCCCCTCAGAGCGGCGGTGAGAAGTCTCAGTGAATATTGATATCATGACGCTGTTTCCCGAATTTGTTGACGGGGTTCTCTCGGAAAGCATCATCGGACGGGCCAGACGTTCGGGAGCAATAGATATAAAAGCTCATAACATTCGTGATTATTCGGAGGACAAACACCGCAGAGTTGACGATACACCGTACGGCGGCGGAAAAGGAATGCTCATGGCGGCGCCCCCGATATACCGATGCCACAAAGCTATACTTGAAAACCGCGGATATAATGAAAACAGCCATATACTAACAGTTTATATGTCTCCGCGCGGAAGAATATTCAAGCAAGACATTGCTTCAAATCTTGCGACATATGACGGCATAATAATCCTATGCGGACATTATGAAGGTGTAGATGAGAGAATAATCGAAGAGATCGTTGATGTGGAAATATCTATCGGCGATTTTGTTCTTACAGGCGGTGAAATTCCCGCTTGCATAGTCGCCGACTGTGTTGCAAGACTGTGCGACGGTGTTCTCTCTGACCCTGAATGCCATGAAAAAGAATCGTTTTCTGAGGGACTGCTCGAATATCCTCAGTACACGCGTCCGTATGATTACCACGGAATGACCGTCCCCGACGTGCTTTTGTCAGGACATCATGAAAACATAAAAAAATGGCGGCGCGAACGCTCTCTTGAAATTACAAAAGAGCGCCGCCCCGACATATTAAAGGAATCAGAAAGAATTGACTGATCCCAAAGACGTAATTCTTCTAATTTATCTCATGCCGAGATATTCAAATATCCCGTTTGCAACACCCGAAGCATAGAGGGCTGGGTTCTCACTCATTTGACGCGCTTCATAGGCATTTGTAATAAATCCAAGCTCAACAAGAACCGCAGGCATTTTTGTTTTTCTGAGTACATAAAGAGACGGTCTTGCAAAAACTCCGCGATTTCTTCCGCCCGTCAGAGCGGTAAGCTGCTCGACTATATCTACGGCAAGTTCATACGCTGTGCTTCCGAGTCGATAAACATATGCCTCGCTTCCCGAAGCCGAGGGTGATGTGGAAGCATTTGTATGAAGGCTTATAAAATAGTCTGCTCCCCATGAGTTAGCGTCATTGACTCGCGCGGCAAGAGAGGACGCATTTGATGTTCCGAGCTGTGTTTGAGGAGTCGGACGAGACAAACGCGTTTCGATTCCCGCATTTCTTAAAATAGCTGCAAGACGCACGCCGATCTCATAAACTATATCCTGCTCACGCAGTCCGTTGCCTTCAGCGCCGGCATTGGGATTTACAGGATTATGCCCCTGATCTATGTATACTTTTATAGGCATGTTTTTCTCCGTTCCGCCGATTCGAAAAATCATAGAATCGGTAAAAATTTCTGTAAAACAGTTACTTTATAATTATATGCCGCCGGAGTAATTTGTGATACCCATTCGTAAAGAAAGGCAGGATTTTTCCTATTAAAGACTTGCAAAAAATACTCAGCAGAATGAGACAGGCTGTCGCAAAATACGATATGATAAAAAAAGGGGATCTGATTGCCGTCGGAGTATCGGGAGGCAAGGATTCACTGACGCTCCTTACAGCCCTTGCAGAAATGCGACGATTTGCAGACTTTTCATACGATATAATAGCGCTTACCGTCGATAACGGCACTGTGTCCGAAGTTGATCTGAACACGATCTCAAAATTTTCAGCATCCCTGAATGTAAAACATGAAATAATCCGAACAGATATTGCAAAAATCGTTTTCGATATGCGTCGTGAAAGTAATCCGTGCAGTCTGTGCGCTCATATGAGGCGCGGCGCTCTCATAGACCGAGCCGTTGAACTTCAATGCACAGCAGCAGCACTCGGGCACCATATGGATGATGTTGCGGAAACATATATAATGAATATTTTACTTGCAGGGCGAGCCGGCTGCTTTTTTCCTGTAACCGTTTATCCTGAATCAGGCATACGGCTGATCAGACCTTTTATATATGTGAGGGAGCACAGTATATCGGGATTTGCAAAAAAATCTGCTCTGCCCGTGCTTTCCAAAACATGCCCCGTAGACGGGATTACGGAAAGAGAACACATTAAAGAATTGCTTAGAAGCGAAGACATAAGACACCGCGGAGTATATGACCGCATAATCGGAGCGCTTGAACGCTCAGGTGTTGACCTTTGGCATGAATAATAACAGAGATCCGTACATATCTTTTAAAGTAACGATATGTACGGATTTTTTGCTTGTAAAATTTTGTATTGCCGCTCATGGCAGATTGGAGATCATCATGAAAAGAGCACTCCTAAGAGAGCTGCGATGCCTCGGAGACATATCAGGGAAGCTTATCGGCATATGCTTCTGCACTGCCGGAGCAGGTATTCTGACATGGCTTACATGCGACGGAATTTCTCTTGCATGGAAACTGTCGCGGCTTCCGCCCTGCTCGCTTCCGATGATACTTATGTTTATTATGTGGCTTGCGCTGTACGGCCTATTCGGCGCACTGATTTGTATGTGCTCTCATTCGGGAATGCTGTGCGGCGACAGGTGCACCTTCCGATCGCTTGTTGCCTACATTATGACTCTGTTTTGGTGTCCCCTTCTCTTTCTTGCGGGAACGGGTTTGATCGCAGCTTGTGCCTTGGTACTTTCTCTTCTTTATTTGATATCCGTTTTCACCGCAATGTCAGGTACATCTTTACTGATTTCACTGACGGTAATCATAATCGGCGGGTGTGAAATTTATTTTCTTTATTTTACCGTAGGATTCATGATTCTAAATTGAAAAGCAGCGAACAGTAAAAAAGCGAGGCTGAAATCAGCCTCGCTTTTTGAAAGCAATACTATTGTTTACATATAGCAAAACATCAGTCAGCGTATACGCTAACCTGTTTTCTGCCGCCTGCAATGTGCTCAAACTTAACCTTACCGTCAACAAGAGCAAAAAGCGTATCGTCAGATCCGCGTCCGACATTATTGCCGGGATGAATCTTTGTGCCTCTCTGTCTGATAATGATGTTGCCGGCGATTACTGCCTGTCCGTCGGCCTTCTTAACGCCGAGCCTCTTGGACTCACTGTCACGTCCGTTCTTTGTAGAACCAACACCTTTTTTATGTGCAAAAAACTGCAAACCAATTCTTATCATGAGCTTAAACCTAACCTTTCGTATTAGAATACATCGATCTTTGCAATCGTTTCGGTCGTTTAACCGCGCCGTTTACTCAACCGTCGATTATTTTGACCGTGCAGGACAAGCCTGCTTAATCATCAACCACTTCAACGTCGAGATAATCGTAATATTCCTCAAGCAAATCATTTAACTGATAGAAATACCCTTTAAAAAGTCCTTCTACCGCGAATCTTTTCTTTTCATCGGCTTCAAACTCCGGCAAAGCGCACATAGCCTTAACCGTAACATGTGCTCCGTTTTCGTCTATATCGTATGACACATCTCCTGCATATGATATCTCTATCGTATTAAGAAGAAGCATCGTCATAGCCGACAGAGCCGCGCAAAGAATATCATCACCGGACTCTCCGTATCCCGTGTGTCCGTGTTCCTCAAAACCGTAAAACGCGCCGTCGCGCCTGAAAAATACTATTTTTGTCATCTCAGCGTCATCTCATCGAACTTATGCTCAAAGAGCGATCTTCTCGATCTGAACCTTTGTATAGGGCTGTCTGTGTCCCATCTTACGCTTCTCGTTCTTCTTCGGCTTGTAAGTCATGACATAGATTTTCTTAGCCTTGCCGTTCTTAACAACGCTTGCTGTTACAGCAGCTCCTTCAACTGTCGGAGCACCGAGCTTTATTCCGCCGTCAGCCGATACTGCGAGAACGCGGTCAAACGTGACCTTGTCTCCCTCCGCTGCATCAAGCTTCTCAACGAAGATGATATCTCCCTCGTTAACCTTGTACTGCTTTCCGCCTGTTTCAATAATTGCAAACATGAAAAGCACCTCACTTTCTTATATGTGAACTCGCTGAATCGGGTAAACCGAGTTTTGGCAAACTGAGTTTTAACCCTTATCATGCGGCTTTTCATATTATACCATTTTAACTCATGCAAGTCAATAGATATACGAATTTTTTTCGCCGTTATTGATTTTTTGAGTATTCCTTATTATTTCACAACTGCACGAGTGTTTTTCGGTTTTTTCATCTTGACATATCGTCTTTTTACATATATAATTATCTTATGCAGCATAAAATCGGCTGATATAATATAAATTCAGCCTATGCGCCAAAGTAAATTCTACTATTGATTGTTGGAGGCATTAAATGTTTGAACAGGTAAAGGACATGCTCACCACGGAGCTTTCCGTTAATCCCGCTGATATCACGCCGGAAGCTGAGCTTTCAAATGATCTCGGCATAAACTCTCTGGAGCTTGCGGATCTTGTACTTCTGTGCGAGGAAAGATACGGACTCAATATCGGAGATGAGGATATTCACAGCTTTATCACCGTAGGCGATGTAGCAAACTACCTCAGCGAAAATGTAAAATAAGCGATAATATTTGAATGCACCCGCTATGTCCGGTGCATTTATTTTACGGCTTATGCGAATTTTCTCTGTATCTGTCTGAAAACAAACTGAAAGGATGAAACCCATGGATAATAAAATAAATGTCCGCGGTTTGAACTTCGATAATCTTACAGTTGATGAAGCTGTAGGTTCAATGATAAAAAACGTTCACAGCGGAAAACAGATTTCTGTTTTCACACCGAATCCCGAAATCGTTCAGATGTGCATTGACGACAACGCCATGTATGACGTTATAGGAAGGGGCGACATGATACTTCCCGACGGTATCGGAGTAGTCAAAGCATCAAAAATCTTAGGCACTCCCCTTAAAGGAAGAACTCCGGGATATGACTGCGGCGAGGAATTAATAAAACGTTCGGGTAAAGAAGGACTTAAAATATTCTTCCTCGGAGGAAAACCCGGAATTGCCGAAACCGCCGCCGAAAAGATGACTGAAAAATATCCCGACGCGGTTTTCGTCGGCTGCCACGACGGATACTTCAAAAAAGAAGGCGAAGAAAGTGAAGCTGTCGTTCGACTGATAAACGAATCGGGCGCAAATGTGCTGTTTGTGTGTCTCGGCGCTCCTGCGCAGGAAAAATGGATAAACGCCAATCGCAGCGCTCTTACTGATGTCATGCTTATGCTCGGATTGGGGGGATCGCTCGACGGTTATTCGGGAAATGTAAAGCGCGCACCGAAGCTGTTTATAAAGCTCAATCTTGAGTGGTTTTACAGACTTCTCTGCCAACCGTCAAGAATCGGCAGAATGATGAAGCTTCCGAAATTCTACTTCGGCACATGGAGATACAAGATCAAGAATAAAAAATAATATTGATATAAGTACTTACAGAGCCATACGTTCATTTTTTGAACGTATGGCTTTGTTTTATACCTCAAAGCTTGTAAAAATACAAAATTCCGCAAAAAATTACAAAAATCTTTTGCAACCCATTGACAGTCATATGAACCTGTGATATAATCATATCAACATATAACAAGGAGGATAGACCGCAATGGAACATTATATTCCCGGCACGGTTATGCCATATACTAATGTACAGGGCGGAATGTTTTCACTGTTTCGCCCAATGATAGAAGCGGCGGACGGCTTAAGTCTCGGTCAGGTATGCGCTGTCACGGGACTTGAAGGTGCAACGATACAAAACTGGATCAAACGAGGTTTTGTAGATCACCCGGTAAAGAAAAAATATTATGAAAGACAGTTCGCACGTATACTCATAATATCCGCCCTCCGAGACAGCATGCAGATCGACAAAATTGCTTCCATTCTCGCACAGGTAAACGGAGATGTTTATAACACTGATGACGACATAATATCCGAAGGCAGACTTTACGATTATCTGTGCGAGGCTGTAAGAAAAACAGAAATCGGTCTTCTCTCCGATGAGACGGCACTCAAAATCATTGACGAAGTCGTGTATGACTACAACGGTCCGTCAGGAGATTCAAAACACCGGCTGCGGCTTGCACTTCTTGTAATGCTGTTTGCTTATACATCGGGACGGCTGAAGCGAGAGGCGGATATATATCTGTCGCAGCTTAGGGACGGCAGTATAAATTAAAAATATCAATGAAAGGATAGATAGATTATGGAATGGTTTAACATCTGGTGGAATTCACTTTCAACACTCGGACAGATATTCGCAACATGTGCAATACCTGCCACTGTTCTCCTTTTTCTGCAAACTATACTGCTGATCTTCGGACTCGGCGGTCACGGTGCCGATCACGGAGAGGCAGATCACGACACGGCGCATGATCTGTTCAGTCATGATGCGGGTCACATGGATGCAGATGCATCTCATGATTTCGGCTCTCCGCATCTTCCATCAGGCGGCGGTGCGTATGATATTCACGACATGCCGCATGATGTGCTGCATGATATGCCGCACTCAGACAGTTTGCATGATACCGTGCGCGCCGAACACGTGCATGATACCGAAGCCGAGAATTCATCACATGACGGGGCACATCACATAAGCGGTGTGAGAATATTCACGCTGCGCGGAATTATCGCGATGTTCTCAGTCGGAGGCTGGATTGGTGTTGCGATGTGCGATCTCGGCTTAAAAGGAGGGATGTGTGTTGCAGGAGCGCTTACCGGAGGTGCCTGTGCCCTGCTTATCGCAGCATACATTATAAAGCTGTCGCTTTCACTTCAGGAAAGCGGAAACCTCAACACAAAAAACGCCGTAGCGCACACGGCAACAGTCTATATTCCGATACCGCCGTCAAGAAGCGGTACGGGAAAAGTGACAATGAAGCTTCAGGAAAGATTTGTCGAGCTTGACGCGATGACAGATCACACCGAAAGGCTCGCCACAGGTGAAACAGTGCAGGTAGTGTCTGTAAATGACAAAAACGAAGTTATAGTAAGACCTATAGTCATAAAATAGTGTTTTACCGCCGTTAAGGCGTTAAAATAAATAAAATTTATATATTAAAGGAGAAAAGCCATGAATATCCCCGAATCAGTAGTAATCGCTCTGACAGTAATCGCCGTATTTTTGTTCACCATGCTTCTTGTGGTGCTGACAAGATACCGCAGATGCCCGTCCGACAAAGTACTTGTAATCTACGGTAAAGTAGGCACAAACAAGGACGGTACGACTCGCTCTGCAAAATGTATCCACGGCGGAGCCGCGTTCATATGGCCTGTAATTCAGTCATATCAATACCTTGATCTGACGCCTATGTCGATCAACGTTGACCTGACAAACGCGCTCTCACATCAGAATATCCGAGTTGACGTTCCCTCTCGTTTTACGGTCGGTATATCTGTAGAACCCGGAGTAATGCAGAATGCGGCTGAAAGACTTCTCGGTCTTCAGCTCTCCGAAATACAGGAGCTTGCAAAAGATATCATCTTCGGTCAGCTCCGTCTCGTTATCGCTACAATGGATATCGAGGAGATCAACACAGACCGCGACAAATTCCTTGAAGCCGTATCTCACAACGTAGAGACAGAGCTTAAAAAGATCGGTCTGCGACTTATCAACGTAAACGTAACGGACATCACGGACGAATCGGGATACATAGAAGCTCTCGGTAAAGAAGCTGCCGCTAAGGCTATCAACGATGCTAAGAAATCCGTAGCTGAGAAGAACCGCGACGGTTCTATCGGTGAAGCTTTTGCGATGAAGGATCAGCGTATCAGCGTTGCAGAATCAAACGCATCCGCAATCGCAGGAGAAAACGAATCCAAGGCCGCCGTTGCAATGTCGGACGCGGTCAGACGCGAAAAGGAAGCAGAAGCACAAAGACGTGCAATTGCTGCCGAAAAGATTGCAGCAGCTAAAGCCCTTGAAGAAGCATATGCAGCAGAAAGAGAGGCAGAACAGGCGCGTGCGGATCGCGAATTTGCAACAAAGCAGGCTGACATTATCATCAGCGCAAAGATTGAAAAAGAAAGACGCGAGCTTGAGGCTGAAGCCGAAGCTGAGCAGCGACGCCGCCGTGCAAAAGGTGAAGCAGACGCTATATATGCTACAATGGAAGCACAGGCAAGAGGTATGCAGGAGATACTTGCAAAGCAGGCGGAAGGTTACAGCAAGGTAGTTGAAGCCGCAGGCGGCGACACCTCCGCTGCAATTCAGATGATGCTCGTTGACAAGATCGAGGAGCTGACGAAGATACAGGTAGAGGCTATCAAGAATCTCCAAATCGACAAGATCACCGTATGGGATTCAATGAGCGGAGATGGTGGCTCGCCCACGACCGCAAACTTTCTGTCGGGAATTATGAAATCGATTCCTCCGCTGAATGACACGCTGAAAATGGCGGGAATTCAGATACCGAGCTATCTCGGAAAGCAGTTAGAAAACGAAGACAGCATAGAGGATACTGAAGTTATCACCGAAGAAACAAATGAATGAATAAACGAGGAGCGAAGATTTTCCCTTCGCTCCTCGTTTGTGTATTTAAAAATTATTATAATACACTATAAAAAGTATTTTTGTAATATATTTTTCTGTTTATATGTGGATCGTCTGCAATATATCAATCGTCAAATATAAATATTATCAATACTTGTCCGGGTCCGGCAAACAACGCTAATAAAAATAATATGGATACAACCAGTGTCATCCCTGATCCGTCAAGAAATATTCCAATTAAAATACATGTGAAATAGTCAATAATAGCTGTTATAAACGGCAAGATAATTCCTGCAAAAAGTGCATGACCAACTCCCCGAGTTAATCCAAATACACCGCCGCAAATTGCAGGAAACAGCACAACGATATAAATTGCAATCCATGGAGCGCCTTCTTCTATTGACCATAATCCATCGGTAATATTTTCAAGTACAGCAGTAGCAATATTTCCAAAACAAATGGCTGCTGATATACCTATGATGGCAGATAGCCAATGTACTTTCTTTGGTTTATTCATTTTTTATAACGGAAATATAGCTTATGACAAAGTTGTTTTTTGAAATATCATAGTCAAATACTCATCTTTATCATCAAACATTTTTAATTTTATTGACATCTTTCCGTTTTCAAAAGTGTAAGGATATTTTTTCTGCTTAGAAAAATCATTTTTATCATTAAGAATAATTTCTTTTTTCGTAAGCTCATAAACGGTATCTGTATCCAGAAGAAAGTAATTTTTGTCTTTGTAATCCTCCAAAGGAACCGCCGAAAAATAGTCCTCCGCTAATTGCTCTTCTGTCATCGATTCATATATGGGTCTCATCATAGCAACATAATCTTCAATAGTACGTGAACCTGATGAGAACATCTTATCCACATCCTCTTTAGTTGCACCGTTTATGGCTGCAAAAAAATCGTATAATTCATCTCCTTGCAAATTTTGCATATAGTCAAGCATACTCAAAGCAAATCTTTTCATAGATGAAGCCCATTCATTTTTGTTAGCAATCATATACGCACATCCATCTTCTTCAAAACAATAGTAGATATGTATTTCAATATTTGTATTTATATTATTCAATATTTTCTTTATAGTTTCTGCCCTTGAGTTCATATCCTGCAATGGTTCAGAATTAGAATTTAATACCAAGTCCATCACGTCAACATATGATATTGTCGTTTCCCAATCTCCAATTAGTTCGTCTTTTTCTATACTTGTATCTTTTTCACTGTAATCAGTATCAGAAGTATACCTATTACCGTCATTGATATAAGGTTGTCCACTGCCCCGTTTTTGAAACACATTTGTTGCAATAAATCCGATAATCACTGCAACGATAATTATTCCGATAATCCATCCTTTCCTTATTTTATTCCCTGACTGTTGCTTAAATTGAACATTCTGATGTCCTTCTCCACACTCTGTGCAAAAATCCGATCCTTCTTGTAATTCTTTTCCGCATTTACTGCAAAACATCATTTTTTCTTTCGCCCATTTTTA
>JAAWQR010000051.1 GCA_022800625.1 Clostridiales bacterium
TTTTATTGTCTCTGCTTATATCATATTCCTCGTTAGCTCAGTTGGCAGAGCATGCGGCTGTTAACCGCAGGGTCGTTGGTTCGAGCCCAACACGGGGAGCTTAAATGAAGCCTGTAAACATTAGTGTTTGCGGGCTTTTTTCTTACATAAAATGTAAGTTGCAAGACGCAAATGTTGCTCAAAATTTTTAGAGTCCCCTAAGACTCCCGAACAGCTGTTAACAGAAGAAATATGACAAAATTCCGATGAAAATATTAGGCTGCTTTCCGTTATCAACCATTCGGAATATACCAATTTAAGAAAAATTCAGTTAACAAACATATCGTAGATGTTCAGTTACATACGGATATAAGGAAGCCGATTTTATGACCGCTGACACAGTGTGCAGCGAAAATAAGGTCGGCTTTTTTGTTTTCCAAAAAAATATATAACCGGGAGGTAGTTAATGTATTACGAACAAATAGAAGACGGACTCTCTCTTGCTGATCTCGTAAGAATAGTGTCGGAGGAGAAGAATTCAGTCGAGAGTATTTCACGCACTTTTGGAATTTGCAAATGCACATGCTGTGACCACAGTAATTCAAAAGAATCAACATTGAAGCGACGACAACATATGGCAGAGGTGATTAGAGCAAGGAATTGTACTTTCGCTCAAATTTTGGAGAATGTATTTGAGCCGGTAGCTGACAATGTGCTTCATTTTCGATTGCGTATTGCTGTGGAGGTTGCTGCTAATTTAAAAAGCTGTTTTCTCGACAAGGAACACCGAAAAAGATTTTATGAGGGCTGTGCCTTAACTCGCAATAGAAATTGTGAGTTTATCGCACAGCTTTTTTTGTTGTCTGCTTCGGAACGATTGTGGAGAAAGGCAAGAAAAGTATTGCATCACGGCAGCATTGATTACGGCAACATGGATTTGAACTGCCTTGATGAAAACGAATACTTGTATTATTGCGCTGCTTCTGACATTCAGTATGGAGGCTCACATATTAATCTGTCGGATTTATCAGACAGTGAAATCGTAGATTTTGCTGCTTTCCGCATGATATGCCATTCGGTTGCAATATGTGTGTATGGCGTTGATGCGGTAAATGTATCATGGAAGGACTTTTTATGAACCAATGTAAAGTAATAGCAATAGCCAATCAGAAGGGCGGCGTCGCCAAAACGACTACCACATTTAATTTGGGGGTTGGACTTGCCCGAGCCGGGAAGAAGGTACTTCTCATTGATTGCGATCCGCAGGGAGATCTGACAATTTGTTGCGGATATCCGGATAATGATGAAATTGATGTTACAATTGCAAGTATAATGCAGAAAGTTGTGGGTGATGAAAGTTTAAATTTCGATGAGGGTATTATCCATCAGGCTGAGGGAGTGGATCTCCTTCCCGCAAATATTGAACTGTCCGGATTGGATCTGCAGCTTGTCTCTACAATGAACAGGGAACGAGTATTATCCACATACATCGAACAGATGAAGGATACCGAGGAACTGCGGAGAATGCGAAAAAGTTTTTGGATAAACAGGATGAGTTCTTTAATGGCGAATCCGAGTCGAGCGGTGGTGATGAAAATCCCGTTACTATCGATAATGCCGGAGGTGATGATATTATTAAACAGGCGAATGACATCATAAACGGAAAAGCCGAACACTTCGATGTAAATGAGGCGGTGAAAGGTAATGAGTAAAATGATCGCAGTTTGCGGCGCTCCGAGCGTCGGAAAAACAACAGCGGCACTGAAACTGGCACAGGAGATATATCATAGCGGTAAAACTTCTGTCCTGTTACTGTCTCCTGATCTGTCTGTACCGTGCATGGCATATCTGTTTCCGAACAGCAAAGACAGTGAGTTGTATTCTGTTGGCGTAGCTCTTGACAAGACGGATATCTATAAGGAAGATGTCATGGCGCAGATCGTCAATGTAAAAACCATGCGTAATTTTGGTTTTCTCGGCTTTAAGCTGGGCGAAAACAAATACAGCTATCCGAAACCAACTGAGGATAAAGTCATGAGCTTTTACCGTATGATGAATGACTGTGCGGAATATATCGTTGTGGACTGTACCGGGGATTCCGATGATCTCATATCGTCTGTTGCCAAACGGGACTGTGATATTGCGGTGCAGATGTTCAGTGCGGATTTAAAGTGCATGGCATATTATGCTTCCTGTGTGAATGAGTTTTTGCAGATCGAAGGGAAAAAGCTCAAAGTAATGAACTGTCTGGACGGCGATCTCTATCTGCCGACGGGTGAGATTACAGCTCATTTCGGCGGTATGGATTTTTCTCTGCCGTATGAAAGAGCCTTAAAACAGCAGATGATTACCGGAACGCTATCCGAAAGGCTGGGAAACTGCAAATACAGAAGTGAGATCGAGAAGATGGCAAAGGCGGTGATACGAAGCACCGAAGGAAGAACAGAATTTCCCGATGGTTATGGAAATGATTCGTGCAGCGGAGGTCAGAGAGGATAACGATGAATTTCAGTCTCCGCTTGACGAGCTTTTCAATCGGTTGGAACACAGAAATCCGGAGCACATTGCCTTGAAGTATTACCAAAATTATCGTTCCGGTTCGGGAAAAACATTGAAATCTATTCAGATTACCCTTGTATCCCGTCTTGAAAAGTTTAACCTTGACAGCCTTGCAGGGATTACGCAAACCGATGAAATGGATTTGATGAGTCTCGGAGAAAAGAAAACGGCGGTGTTCGCTGTAATACCCGATAACGATTCCAGTTTCAATTTTATCGTCGGTATGTTGTATACGCAGCTTTTTCAACAACTTTACTACAATGCGGATATTGTTCACGGCGGCAGACTTCCGGTTCATGTTCACTTTGTTATGGACGAGTTTGCGAATGTTGCCTTGCCTGATGAGTTTGACAAGCTTCTTTCTACTATGCGTTCACGAGAAATTTCCGTATCCATTATTATTCAGAACTTGGCACAGCTAAAGGCTCTGTTTGAAAAGCAATGGGAAAGCATAGTTGGAAACTGCGATGAATTTCTCTATTTGGGTGGAAACGAGCAGTCAACACATGAGTATGTATCAAAGCTTCTTGGCAAAGAAACTATCGATCTGAATACCTGCGGTCAATCAAAAGGGCGAAACGGAAACTATTCGACTAACTGGCAGATTACGGGACGAGAGCTTATGACGCCTGATGAAGTGCGCATGCTTGATAACAAGTATGCACTTTTATTTATTCGCGGTGAGCGTCCGGTAATGGATCTGAAATATGATATTTTGAAGCATCCCAATGTAGAGCTTACGACCGATGGCAGCGCAGAACCTTACCGTCACGACAAAGAAAGTTTAAGTTTTGCATCGGTACAGTTTGACGGTGAACTGCTTGGGCATGAGGTGACGGAATATGCCGGAGAGATTGGGAACTTTGCAATCTTGACGGAAGAAGAAATCAATGAAATTCTAAATGAAAATATGTATTTAGAGGAGGAAGAAAACTATGAGGAATTTGTTTCAAAAAAACAGAGGCGCATTTAACCTTCCGATGACCGGGAAGGTCAGAAAGGGATTTTCGGTTTACTGTGCCGTTGTTCTTGCGGTAGCAATGGTCTGTTGTATGTCAGTAACGGCATTTGCGGCAACCAATGATCCGCTTACGGTAGTCAACAACTTGTCCGACTTTATTTTCGGGTTGATTCGTGCAATCGGACTGATTATGCTCGGATTTGGCGTTGTTCAGGTTGGTCTGTCTTTGAAAGGACATGATCCCTCGCAGAGAGCTAACGGATTTTTGACAGTGGCGGGCGGCATTATCATTACCTTTGCAAAAGAGATTTTGACCCTTATTACGGGTTGAGACGGAAAAGGGTGGAGCACTTTCTTTTGTGCTCCACCTAAATCTTGTGAAGGGAGTGATACAATATGTCAGATAACTGGGTGGTACAGAATCTCCAAAATGCACTGGATACTTGGAATGCAAAATTTTCCGAAATATGGACGCTGCTCACACAGTCTCCCGAGAGCTTTAAGGGCGGAGCGATTTGGAATGTCATTTTAAATATTCACGGAGCATTGCAGGCTATCGGTTATGCGCTACTTGTTCTTTTTTTCGTGATCGGAGTAGTGAAAACCTGTGGTAGCTTTGCCGAGGTCAATTTCCATTTGAGAACACGGGCAGATACGCCCCTTTTACGAACTGAATACCAAACTTGCAACAAGCACTTGTTACTGACCGAGAAAAGCGGT
>JAAWQR010000028.1 GCA_022800625.1 Clostridiales bacterium
TATTGACGCAGAGGGTCCACCTGTTCCCATTCCGAACACAGAAGTTAAGCTCTGTCGTGCCGACAATACTTGCATGGCGACGTGCCGGGAAGATAGGTAAATGCCAACACTTAAAAGGGTGTCTGCAACAGCGGGCGCTTTTTTTGTTTTACTGACAGCATACGTAATATGGTTGATAGAAGACTTATGTTTGCGGAGCTTTTGCTGTAAATCATACCGGCGGCAGTCGGTTTCAATATAACTGAATTTTAAGTTTTTCCTATGAGTATTGCCTTGCGGCTCTTACATTAACATGATGGCGAATTATATCTCAGAGAGGAAGAATTTTAAATGAATAAGACCTGTCTTTCGACAGGTCTCATTTGCGAAATTATCGGGCTTCAGCGCAGTTAATCATCAGCAGCAGCATTATCTCCGCCGGCTTCGGCACTTCCACATATATCGCCACCGCAGTTTATACTGTCACCTGCCTTTGCATTTCCACCGATGTCCCCGGTGCATTCAATATTGCTTCCCGCACTTGCATTTCTGCCGATGTCCCCATCGCATTTAATATCGCCATCGGCATTCGCATTTCCTTTTACCTCATCGCATGTAATATTACCTCCGGCATACGCACTTCCGTTTACCTCATCACATTTAATGTTTCCGCCTGCGTTTGCGCATCCTTTTACCTCATCGCATGTAATATCTCCGCCTGCGTTTGCACATTCTCCGATATCACCCTGACAAATTATATTACAGTGTGTATTGACATTCAGTGCATCTCCCGATAAAGTAAAGGTAAAGTCTGAAACATCATCATAGCTTTCAAGCAGCGTGTGTCCGCGGAACACTGCCGCCACAAGTGTGTCGTCATCCTCCCACGGAAGATTTTTTGTTACTGCTTTCTCCGCAGGATTTTTCTCTTCGCATCTTCCGAATAGCCTGTCTATGCTCACTCCGAAAATATCCGCGATCTCGGGAAGCAGTGCGATGTCGGGGCTTGAGCCCCCGTTTTCCCACTTCGATACAGCCTGAAACGATAAGCCGAGCTTAGACGCCAACCCCTCTTGAGTAAGTCCGCTCTCCCTTCTGAGAGCCAAAATATTTCGTGATAAGATTTCGGTATAGTTTTTCATAGTTACGACCGTGCCTTTCTTAATAATTTGTTTTGTCTCCTTGTTACCGTCCTTGCGGTGCAAAAAATCAAATTTTCTCATTCTGTTTGTTTCCTCACTTTCGGAATGTTACTTTATTGAGGAAAGGGGAATTTAATTTTCTAAAGCCGGCTTTTTCTGATTCCATTATGCCACATAAGTCAAAAAAATGCAATAAAATATCCGTTGAAGTCGCAGAATCTTAATTCAACCGACAGTTGAATTGTTTTAGAACCTTCCAAATAAAGGATTCAACAAACTGTTGAGTATGTATGTTAAGTGAGACAATCATACAAATCTTATGATTGGATATTATATTTGCAGAGATGTTTTACGCGAAAACCGAACCGTATCAAAAATCCTTTACGATGTGTCCGCCGTTGACAAAGCGGGTATAATTTGCTATAATGATAAAAACAGTGAAATTGCAGTTCTTTCGCTCAATTTTTATTAAGAAAGTTTGGTCGAATAATGGAGACTTCACAGGATAAATATAGTCTGACCTCACTGCGCGGTGCGATCCTCGCGGTTTTGCTTGCAGCTGCTTTTACTTGCGGAGTTGTGACAGCCGCGTCGGGAAGTCTTTTTCTCGCAGCGATAATTTTTGCGGCGGCAGCTGCTTGTCAAATATACATAGATACATATGCGGAAAGTATCTCAGCATATCTTATACCTCTGCCGGCGGTGTTTTTGCCCTGCTTTTTCGGCGCTGAGTTTTACTGCTCTGCTGTAATAATCGGGACGGTACTGCTTGCATCGATTGCCTGCGGATATGCGTATTCAAGACATGCGGACGCATTTCGGAAAACAGCTCTGACGGCAGCGATACTCTCTGTGGGAATAGGAATGCTGTTTGCAGTTATTATGCATGAACGGTATGGTTCTGTAGGCGACGGAATCAGTATATTGATCGAGACGTACAAAGAAAATGTCATGGAATTATCTGACATTTTGAACGCGGAATATGGAATCGACACGGGTATTTCTGCCGATATGCTTATTCTCTTCGGAGAGATGATGTTTATGCTTGTGCCGACGGTTTCTTTTATACTCGGTCTTATCGGCGCATGGATTACAAAAGTGTTTCTGGCGATTCTGTCACGGATAAGCGGCAGATACCGTGATCTTTTCAGTGTTCCGTCAAAAATCCCCGCGCCGCTCGGCGTTGTATTTATACTCATTTTATTTGCAGAATTGTTCGGTGCGTCGGACGGCGGTGCGCTTTACTATATTATGCTCAACATAAGATATATTTTGATGTTCTTGCTTGCGGGAGAAGGAATAAAGGCGTATATACTCTCGCTGTCGCTTGCGCATACGGATAATATGTTACGTGTGATGGTGAAAATTCTTGCGGGAGTTGCCGCAGTATTATTTTTTCCTGCGTTTGTTCCCGTAATTGCGGCATATTATGCGGCTTACTTATCGGTATTCGGTAAATTCAGAAAGAATGCACAACAAAATTGATTCGGGAAACGCGGCTGAAAACAGTTTGCAAAAAGTCGGAAAGGCAGAATAAAGCCATGAAAAAAATAATGAGCGTTATACTGAAAAACAAGCAGCTTTTATGCTGTGCGGTATATACGGTAGCTTTGTTTTCATTATATATATGCGCTGCCGCTATGGGCGGTCCTCATATAGTAAGGACAGGAATTCTGTTTGTCTTTCTATATATTTTGGGGGTAATTCTGATAAGCTTTATAGGACGGCGCCTTAGCGTGAGACGCGGAAATGCCAAGGACAAACTGGCGCTTAGCCGTATGCTGTTCGATTCCGTTGACAGAATGGATTCTCCGGCTCTTATGTGCCGCGCTGACGGAAAGATTTTCTGGTGTAATGAGGCGCTGTGTGCGGCGTCGGGAGACGGAAGAAAGCCGTACGGAAAATCGGTGAGCGAGCTTCTCGGAACATCGCTCACAAGCATACGCGATGCCACTCCCGAGGACGGTTTGGGCGTGGACTTCTGCGGTCGCTACTATATTGCAAAATACAGCAATGTCAAGAGCGAGAGAGGCGGCGCACTTGTATTGCTGACGGAATCCTCCGAGCTTAAAACCATGGGAGACGAGCTTGATCTCATACATGAAAAGCTTGAAGAGGGAGAGCTTGTACTGGCTTATATATTTGTTGATAATCTCACCGAGATGATCCGGTATGACAATGAATCCTACAGACCTGCGTCTGCAAAGATAAATGAGCTGCTGAGAGAATGGGCGGCAGACGCTCACGGAATACTGAAAGAATATGAAAAAGACAGATATCTGTTTGTTTTTGAGAGAAAGTACCTAAACAGATATATAGACAAAAAGTTTGATATTCTTGACAGAGTGCGCGATATACGTGTCGGCGAGGAACAATTGTCGGTTACGGTTTCGGTTGGAATATCTATCGTTTACGGAAGCTTTGAGGAAAAAGAAAAATCGGCGCGTGCGGCGATTGAGATGGCTCTCGGACGAGGCGGAGACCAGGTTGCCGTAAAGACAAACGAAGGCACTGAATTTTACGGAGGACGAACGAGGTCGGCAATACAGCGCAGCAGTATTCGTTCGCGTGTCGTTGCAAATGAGCTTTTGATGCACATGTCGCGTTCATCCAATGTTCTGATAATGGGGCATAAGTATCCCGATTATGATTCGGTAGGCGCATGTATAGGGCTTGCAAGAATCGCCGAGTTCTGCGGTGTTGATGTAAATATCGTTATTGATGTTAATGATAAAAATGTCGCTTTGTGTCTTGAGTATTTAAAGGACGTTCCGGGTTACGGAAAGCTGTTTGTATCGGCTGACGAGGGACTTGACCTGATGCAGACGGGAACATTTGTGATTCTCGCCGATGTAAACAGCCTGTCGATCGTTGAGGATATAGAAATAATAAAAGCGGCAAAGCAGTTTGCCGTAATAGACCATCACAGGAAGCACGCCGAATATGCGGTTGAACCTGAGCTTGAGTATATCGAACCGAATGCATCAAGCGCGTGTGAACTTGTCTCTGAAATGCTGGAGCAAATCATTCCTCAGGATAAGCTGAGCCGCGGAGAAGCAAATCTTCTGCTTGCGGGAATACTGCTTGATACAAAGCAGTTTTCGAGAATGACAGGCACCAGAACCTACGGCGCGGCTCTTTACCTGCACGACAGCGGAGCCGATCCGCAGGCAGTTCAGGAATTGTTTAAATCGGATCTTGACGAGTATCTGAATGAAGCAAAATTCCGCTCCAATGTTGTGATATACAGAAAATGTATGGCGATAACCATATGTGAAAACGATGCATCAGGCGAAGCTGAGGATAAGATCATGGCTTCCAAGGCTGCCGAAGGGCTTATCGGAGTGCGCGGAATCAAGGCGGCATTTGCTATGGTAACGCTCGGCGGAACAATGCACATATCGGCTCGTTCTACGGGACGGATAAACGTCCAGCTTATCCTTGAAAAGCTGCGCGGAGGCGGTCATTTTGACACGGCGGGCGCTCAGATCTCGGGAGTCGGACGCGAGGAAGCCGTTCGTATGCTGAAAGCTGCAATTGACGAGTATCTTGACGTATATGAAAAAGAGTTGTAATTTAAAGTTGTAAGCTTGAAAATTAGCGCTCTATTACGGACTTGCTAAAATAAAACAAACCTTGAGCTGAAGCTCAATGGAAGAAAGGAAAATATAGATATGAAGGTAGTACTTCTTAAAGATGTAAAAGGACAGGGTAAAAAGGATCAGGTAATAAATGTATCCGACGGATACGCAAGAAATTTTCTTCTCCCCAAAGGACTTGCAGTAGAGGCAAACGGTGCTGTTCTCAACGATATTAAAAATAAGGAATCGTCAAAGGCTCATAAGATTGAGCTTGAGCGCGCTGCTGCACGTGAGATTGCCGCAAAGCTTGAGGAGATTACGGTAACGCTTAAGGTCAAAGCAGGCGGAGCGGCAGGCGGCGGCAAGCTTTACGGCTCGGTTACCGCAAAGGATATTGCCGAGGGACTTAAGAGCGAACATGGCATTGAGATTGACCGCCGCAAAATTGCGCTTGACGAGCAGATCAAGCAGTTCGGCAAATATTCCGTGCCCGTAAAGCTTTATACGGAGATCACGGGAAACATTCATATACATGTAGTTGAAGCATAAAGGAAAACGTACTTCTTTCTTTGCAAAGAAAGAAGCAAAGAAACTTTAAGAAGATAGGTTTGAATAAAGCTACAGACGGATAGAAAACTTATCAAAAGTTTTCAGGGTATGCCCGCGCGGCAGGGAACTTTTTCAAAAGTTTCCTTAGAGCGCGCTTATTCCACGTATTCGGAAAGGCGGAAATGTTTGCAATGGACGAAAGACTTGATAGGCGTATGCCGTGCTCACTTGAAGCTGAGCAGTCTCTGCTTGCTTCGATAATGATAAATCCCTCCTGCATGGATACTGTCGCTTCGATTATCAGTGCAGATGATTTTTATTTCGCAGAACATACCGAAATTTATAAGGTCATGCAGCGCATGTACCTGAAAAGCAAAAATATTGATACGGTAACGCTTATAAATGAGCTTACGATAAACGGAGTGTATGATGAGGCGGGCGGCAGAGAGTACCTGAAGCAGATAGCAGAGGGTGTTCCTACTGCCGCTAATGTCAAGGACTATGCGGCGATCGTCAGAGATAAGGCGATACTCAGACAGCTCATTGACGCGGGAGAGGGAATAGCCGAAGCTGCGTATACGGGAGACGATGAGGCGGAAGTTCTTGTAGAATTTGCGGAATCCAAGATATTCTCAATAGCCGAGGGACGGGAAAACAAAAACTTTGTTCATATACGCGACGCGCTCGTTATGGTCTATGACAGGCTTAAAAATCTTTCTCAGAATCCCGACGCCGTAAAAGGCACCCCGACGGGATTCGATGCACTTGACAATGTTATAGTAGGTCTCGGAAACTCCGACCTTGTGCTTGTCGGCGCTCGTCCCGGTATGGGAAAGACCAGCTTTACCATGAATATAGCGACAGCTGCGGCATCAAGACTGAAAAAGACGGTGTGCGTTTTTTCTCTTGAAATGTCGGCGGAGCAGCTTGCCAACCGTATGCTGTCAAGCGAGGCTCAGGTAGACAGCTATAAGCTGCGCTCAGGTCAGCTTGAGGACAGCGATTGGGAAGCTGTGGCGTATGCCTCATCACGGCTTTCCGAGATGGATATTCTGATTGACGATACGCCCGGAATTTCCGTGACGGCTATGAAATCAAAGTTGAGACGCGTAAAAAATCTGGGACTTGTTGTCATCGACTATTTGCAGCTTATGCAGGGAGACCGAAGAAACGACAACAGAGTTCAGGAGGTCGGCGATATATCTCGCGGACTTAAGCTGCTTGCGAAGGAGCTTAATGTTCCCGTTATCACATGCGCGCAGCTCTCAAGAGGTCCCGAATCGCGAACCGATAAACGGCCGATGCTGTCCGATCTTCGAGACTCGGGTGCGATCGAGCAGGACGCCGATATCGTTATGTTCCTGTACAGAGACGAGTATTATAACGAAGATTCGGGCTCGCAAAGCGTGGCGGAAGTTATAGTTGCCAAAAACAGACACGGCTCGATTGATAAAGTTAAGCTCGGATGGATCGGTCAGTATACAAAATTCACCAATCTTGTAGGCGTTGACGCTCCCGAATAAAACAGAGACTTTGACCCTTGACTTTCATTCGGAGGGGCATAACGAAAATTAAATGATTGAACATAGCCGTCGCTCAGGAGACATATTTATCTCACATGCGTCGGATGCGGTGAATATAATGCTTGAAAAAATAAAATCTCCCGCAGATCTGAAGTGGCTGAACGAGGAAGAATTGACATGTCTTTCTTCGGAGATCAGGGAGAAAATACTTGAAACAGTTTCCGAGAACGGCGGACATCTTGCGTCAAATCTCGGTATAGTTGAATTAACTGTTGCGATACACAGAGTTTTTTGCCGTACGGAGGATAAAATAATATTCGACGTTGGGCATCAGTGCTATGCGCATAAGCTGCTGACGGGACGTGCAGATAAATTTGATACGCTCCGAAAAATGGGCGGAATATCAGGGTTTACCAATCGTGACGAGAGTGATTTTGACACCGTTACGGCAGGTCACAGCGGTTCTTCTGTTTCAGCGGCTCTCGGCGTTGCGCAGGCGGCGGCTCTCAGCGGCTCGGACGCGCATACGGTAGCGATAGTCGGCGACGGCTCGTTTACCAACGGAATGATATATGAAGCGCTTAACAACTGCGCGGGGAAAAAGCTGAAGCTTATTATTGTTTTGAACGATAACGGAATGTCGATATCGCCGAATGTCGGCGGACTGTCTGACTATTTCTCAAGAATACGCACGAGCAGCTCGTATTTTTCATTTAAATGTTTTATGAACCGCCATGTTTCAAAAATTCCGATAGTCGGGAAGCATGTGGTAAATATAGCTAGAAGAATTAAAAATTTTGTAAAAAGGATTTCTTTCAGCGACAATCTGTTTGAATCAATGGGTCTTGATTATCTCGGTCCCGTTGACGGACACGATATGGAAAAGCTTACTGCCGTTTTGAGAGAAGCCGGAGCTCATGACGAATGTACTATCGTCCATGTGAGGACGAAGAAAGGATTCGGGTTTGAACCGTCTGAGAGAGCACCTCATATGTATCATTCTACTGCTCCGTTTGACAGAAAGACGGGAAACGCTTGTCATGCAGGCTCTGTGAATACTTTTACGGATACAGTTTCCGAAACACTGTGCAGGGCGGCTGAGACCGATCATAAAATATGCGCGGTATGTGCCGCTATGACTGACGGGGTAGGACTTGACGGCTTTGCAGATCTTTATCCCGACAGATTTTTCGACGTGGGAATTGCCGAGGAGCATGCTGTAACCTTCAGCGGAGGTCTTTCGATCTCGGGATATCATCCAGTATGTGTTCTCTATTCTACATTCGCACAGAGAGTATATGACCAAATGTTCCACGATATAGTTTTGCAAAAAACACCGATGACTCTTCTGCTCAGCCATGCAGGCTTTGTACCGGGCGACGGTGTAACTCATCAGGGAATATATGACGTCGCACTGTTTTCGTCAATTCCGAATATCAGAATTTTTTCTCCGGATAATTACAGCGAGCTGTCACTACTTTTGGCAGATTCTCTGTCGTCGCCATATGCCGATATTATAAGGTATCCCAAGGGCAGTGAATCCGAATACGACAGGACTTGCTTTGTCAGACACGGAGATGTTTTCTCATGTGTTCCCGAAGGAGCGGAGGCTGTCATCCTTACTTACGGAAGAATAAGCGCTTTGGCTGTAAGTGCTGTCGCTGTGACAAAAGCTTTATGCGGTGTTGTCAGGGTATCGAGACTGCTTCCTATTCCGACCGATGAGATTCTTGAAGCATTAGACGGAGCAAAGCTTGTATATATCCTTGAAGAAGGCATAAAGCAGGGCGGCTTTGCCGAGCGCTTTGCCTCAGCGGCGGCCGAACATGGATTTCACGGAAAAATCATTATCCATGCAATAGACGGGGAGCTTGTACCGCACGGCACGGTTGCCGAGCTTTATGAAAAATACGGCTTTACCGAAGAGAATATTGCAGAAAAAATTGATTTTGCTCTTGCGGATATGCAGTAGTAATGCGGTGGCGGCTGTCGATTTGTGATGTTTTTTGCTTAATTTTGATTGACAAACCCGTGTTTCCGCTTTATAATTGTAATACAGACAATTAAAAGATTTTGCATGATACAAAAACTTGAAAGGTGGAATCTTATGAAAAAATTTATAGCGGAATTCAGAGAATTTATCGCGCGCGGAAATGTTATCGATATGGCGGTCGCAGTTGTAGTCGGCGGCGCATTCAGCAAAATAATATCAAGTCTTGTAAATGATATTATTATGCCGCTTATCGGACTTGTAGTCGGCGGAACGAATATCAGCTCTCTTAAATGGGTGATCCGCGAGGCTGTGTACAGCGATGCGGGCGAGCTTGTAAAGTCTGAGGCTGCTCTTACTTACGGTGCGTTTATTCAGGCGGTAATAGATTTTCTGCTGATTGCTTTGTGTATTTTTGCAGCGCTGAAGCTTCTCCTTCTTGCCAAGGATAAGATCTTAAACCCTGTTCTGAAGCATGGTGAAACAGCAGAAGAGGAAGAAACGTCGGCGGAAGATAAAAAAGAAACAACAGAGGAAATTCTCGCTGAGATCCGAGATATGCTTCGTGAGAACAAATAAAAGTATATTTTCCCGGAGAAAGCTTCGTAATAGACAAATTTTTATTGCGGTCGTCGGACGGGAGTTCCTGACGGCCGCAAATTATGCGCGATGTTCTGCTGACAAATTGCCCAAATTGTGAATGAGAATTGTGTGCAGGTTCACTAAAAATCAATTAAAACCCCAATATATGGTGAAAACCACTTGACAACGGCACTATATATTGCTATAATAACAATGTCGTCATCGATTGCGGAATTCTGAGCAGGAAATGATGATTCAGCCTTGTGTGCTTGATTTAAAATCTGCATTACGAGGATTTTTTACGGCGTTATTGAGTCGGCTTATGTCTGACGGCGCACGAAATACAGCAAATCATATAGAAAAAGGTACAGGAGTCACAGTAATGAAAATCATTAAGAGAAGCGGAGCAGAGGTAATATTTGATCCGAAAAAAATAGTTATTGCCGTAACAAAAGCAAATGAAAGTGTTGTTCCGAGCGAGAGAATGACGCCTGTTCAGATAAAACGCATAGCCGAGGATGTTGAAAGCGCAGCCTCGGGAATGAACCGTTCGCTCAGCGTTGAGGAAATACAGGATATGGTCGAGGATCAGATCATGAATCAGCGCGCCTTTGAGGTTGCAAGACGGTATATCACGTACAGATATACGAGAGCGCTTGTCCGAAAGGCTAATACCACAGACGGACAGATACTGAGCCTTATTGAGTGCAACAATGAAGAGGTAAAGCAGGAGAATTCAAATAAAAATCCGACCGTAAACAGCGTCCAGCGCGATTATATGGCAGGAGAGGTAAGCAAGGATATCACGAAGCGAATCCTTCTTCCGAGCGATATCGTTGACGCGCATGAGCAGGGAATCATACACTTTCATGACGCGGATTATTTTGCGCAGCATATGCACAACTGCGATCTTGTAAATCTTGAAGATATGCTTCAGAACGGAACGGTCATAAGCGGAACTCTTATCGAAAAGCCGCACAGCTTTTCGACTGCCTGCAATATCGCAACTCAGATAATAGCTCAGGTCGCGTCGTGTCAGTACGGCGGTCAGAGCATAAGCCTTACACATCTTGCTCCCTTTGTAGATATCAGCCGCCGCAAAATACGCGTTCAGGTTTCGGAAGAACTGCGCGAGATCGAGCCTGAAGTTAGCGAAGAACAGATAAACAGAGTTACGGAAAAAAGACTTCGCGAGGAAATCAGGAGCGGTATTCAGACGATACAGTATCAGGTAGTGACGCTGATGACCACAAACGGACAGGCACCGTTCGTTACAGTGTTTATGTATCTCGGGGAAGCCTCAAACGAACAGGAAAAGGCTGACCTTGCAATGATCATTGAGGAAACTCTGAAGCAGCGATACCGCGGTGTTAAAAATGAAAGCGGTGTATGGATAACGCCTGCATTTCCGAAGCTTATATATGTTTTGGAGGAAGACAATATCCATGAGGACAGTCCGTATTATTACCTCACAAAGCTTGCGGCAAAATGTACTGCAAAGCGTATGGTTCCCGATTATATATCGGAAAAGATCATGCTGCAGAGCAAGATCGACCGCAACGGCGAGGGACACTGCTATACCTGTATGGGCTGCCGCAGCTTCTTAACTCCGTATGTTGACGATGACGGAAAGCCGAAGTATTACGGAAGATTCAATCAGGGTGTAGTTACGGTAAATCTCGTTGATATCGGTCTTTCGGCAAATCATGATATAGACAAATTCTGGGAAATATTTGACGAGCGCATGGAGCTGTGCCACAGAGCGCTTCAGTGCCGTCATGAAAGACTTACGGGAACTCTGTCAGATGCCGCGCCTATTCTTTGGCAGCACGGAGCTCTTCTGAGACTGAAAAAAGGCGAGACGATAGACAAATATCTGCACGGCGGGTATTCCACACTGTCACTCGGCTATGCGGGACTTTGGGAATGTGTATACAGCCTTAACGGACGCAAGCTCACCGAGCCTGAAGGAGAAGCGCTCGGACTTGAGATTATGCGAAAACTGAATGAATATACCGCAAAGTGGAAAGCGGATGAAAATATCGACTATTCTCTTTACGGAACTCCGCTTGAGAGCACAACATACAAGTTTTCAAAATGTCTGCAGAGCCGTTTTGGCATAGTCGAGGGCGTAACGGACAAAAATTATATTACGAACAGCTACCACGTTCATGTAACAGAAGAAATAGACGCTTTTGATAAGCTCGCGCTTGAAGCTAAGTTCCAGGCTCTATCGCCCGGAGGAGCTATCAGCTATGTTGAAGTTCCGAATATGCAGAATAATCTTGATGCTGTTCTCTCGGTTATGCGTTTTATATATGACAATATCATGTATGCCGAGCTTAATACCAAGAGCGATTACTGTCAGGCGTGCGGCTATGACGGAGAGATCGAGATTAGAGAAAATGATGACGGAAAGCTTATCTGGACGTGCCCGAACTGCGGAAACACAGATCAGAGCAGACTGAATGTTGCAAGACGCACATGCGGATACATCGGCACACAGTTCTGGAATCAGGGCAGGACTCAGGAAATAAAGGAAAGAGTACTTCACCTGTAAATATTATTTTGCAAATTTGTTCAGAAGTCATGCTTAAGTGTATGATAAAGATATAAAAATATTTTCTGAAAGTTTTTGAAGTGTCGGAACTTTTTTTAAAAAGTTCTGATCAGGGTATATGTACATTCGCATTTTGTGTGAAGTGGGCAATGCCTCATAATAATTAAACATAAGGCGGTGGTGCTTTGAATTATGCCGTTATAAAGAAAAACGATATAGCAAACGGACCGGGTGTCAGGGTATCATTGTTTGTCAGCGGCTGCCGTCACAGATGTCCGGGGTGCTTCAACAGCGAGGCATGGGATTTTAATTACGGCAGCACTTTTACCGATAATACGGTGTATGAGATCATAGAAGCGATGAAACCGTCATATATAACAGGACTGTCACTGCTCGGCGGTGAACCGTTCGAGAGAGAAAACAGAGAAGGTCTTATACGCCTTGTATCAAAGGTGAGGGAAGCGCTTACAGATAAATCAGTTTGGTGCTATACGGGATTTACATTTGAAGATATAGCAGGCGGTATGCTTGGAGAAGATGCTGCGGAACTTCTCGGAAGTATAGACGTGCTCGTTGACGGAAAGTTTGTAAATGAACTGAAAGATCCGTCTCTTCTGTTCCGCGGCTCATCCAATCAGCGTATAATCGATGTCAGAAAATCTCTCGGCAGCGGTAAACCAGTGCTCGTTGACGGAGTGTGGGAGCGGAAAATGGGCAGTGGAGATATTTACGAGAACTGAGAAATAAAAATAAAGGAAATAATAAATCATGAATAACACAGTAAGAGTTAAAAAACTGACAGAGGGTGCGATTTTACCTAAGTACGGCTCGGTTTCGGCAGCCGGAGCGGACTTATATGCCTGTACCGATGGAAAAACTCTGAACATCGAAGCCGGAAAAACGGAATTTGTCCATACGGGGATCGCACTTGAGATTCCAGACGGATATGTGGGTTTGATTTATGCAAGAAGCGGAACGGCTTGTAAAAGAGGGCTTGCTCCCGCAAATAAGGTAGGCGTTATTGACAGCGATTACAGAGGCGAGATCATGGTTGCACTTCATAATCATTCCTCGGAGACTCAGAGTATTGAGGATCATGAGAGAATAGCTCAGCTTGTGATAGCTCCGTATTATACTGCTTCGTTTGTCGAATCAGAAGAGCTTGACGACACCGAACGCGGCGAGGGCGGCTTCGGCTCGACAGGAAAGAAATAAGCGAAAAAACGAGGACAAATTTTGTCCTCGTTTTTTTTTATAAGTGCTTGACAATTATATAAATCTCTTATATAATTATGTTATATAACAATATTATATAAGAGGGTAATTAAGTGTGCCGAAACAAAGGATAACAAAGGAAATGGTCGTTAAGACTGCGTTTGAGCTGGCAAGAGAGGGCGGAGCGGAAAAAATTACCGTACGAAATATTGCGGAGAGGGTCGGATGCTCCGTACAGCCGATATACAGCTACTGCAATAATATGGAGGAGCTGCGCTATGAAGTCGGAGAGCTGGCACGTGAGTTTATCGGCGAATATATAGGAGCACGGATCGATAAAAATGATCCTTTCAGCTCAACAGGTCATGCTTACATTGAGCTTGCAAAGGAAGAAGCTAATGTTTTTAAGCTGTTTATCCTGCATCGCAGAAAAAATATTTCATCTTTTTGTGATCTTTACCGTTCTGAGGCTGATGCTAAGATAGCCGAGCATATTTCAAGGGAACTGAATATCAACTTTAATGCGGCAAAAGAACTGCATCTTAACATGCTGATTTATACGATAGGTATCGGAACGATTTTTGCAGTAACAGACCCCGGAATATCACCTGAAGAAATATTTGATAAGCAGGAGAGCGCATATAAGGCTTTTATAAAGTATGCTTCAGAGAGTAAGGAGAATCGGCGAGAAAGATACGATACTGCAGAAATATAGTGCATCTATTTCACGCCCAAATTCACCGACTTCACAGATGAATCTGTGAAGTCGGAAAATGAATATATTCCCATTTTTGTCTGCTTTGCAGACCCGCGCGTGTATAACACGGTGAATTTAATGAACTATTTGTGCCGCCGCTGCGGCAGCGAATGGAGATTATCATGAAAGATAAAATTATTGTAATTTATAAGAGCAAGACGGGATTTACCGAAATGTATGCAAGGCTGGTAGCCGAAAAATTAAAGTGTGATGCCTTTGATATCAGAAATGCGGCAAAGGAAAAGCTTGCGGAATATGATACCTGCATATTCGGAACAAGAGCACATGCAGGCATGATAGACGGATATAAAAAGGCAATTCGCCTGATAAGAGACAGCGGTGTTGAAAAAATGGTTCTCTTCGTAACGGGAGCTACACCGAACAGTGACGAAAAAACTGTTGAAGGCTTTTGGAGACAAAACCTCACTCCGGATGAGTTGGAGCACATACCTCATTTTTATATGCAAGGCGGTTTACGCTATGAAAAAATGAGCCTTCCTGACCGGTTGATGATGAAAATGGCAGCTCGTATTATGAAAAACAAGAAAAATAAAAGTCAGAGTGATATTGAATTCGAGCAGGCTATATCATCGTCATACGATATTTCCTCACCAGAATACATCGAGCCGCTGATTTCATATTTAAATAGGTGATATGATAAAAAAACACGGTATTGCAAATGAGCAGTGCCGTGTTTTTGTCTGAATATCTGTTTTTTTAATTCCGATTTTTCTTCCGTGAAAACATGAGATAGCACACAACAGCGAGAAATGCAACAGCCGCAATAAGCCACGGAATAAGATACATCATTCCTTTTGCGCTGAACATGTCGTAATATCCTTTAAGATATATCACGACAACGATCAGGGGCAAAATATATGTGACATACCATTTAATTTTTGCAGGGAATCCGATGCCCTTTCCGCTGTTTGCTTCCTTTATGAAGCTGTTCCAGCCCCAGCCGTTTTTCGATGCACAGAACATCAGATATACAACTGAGCCAATCGGGAGCAGGTTATTTGAGACTAAGAAATCCTCAAAATCCATAATGTTGCTGCCCTCGCCGAGAGGTGTCACACCTGACAGCAGATTAAACCCGAGAATACACGGTATTGATAATACGATCAGGGCGAAGATGTTGACGATAACAGCCTTTTTTCTGCTCCAATTCCACAGATCCATTGCAAATGACAGAATATTTTCAAATACTGCCACGACTGTAGAAAGAGCCGCGAATGACATGAACAGGAAGAAAAGCGTTCCCCATATACGTCCGCCGGCCATCTGATTGAAAATATTCGGCAAAGTAATAAAGATCAGTGAAGGACCTGCATCAGGCTTGATGCCGAAAGAGAAGCATGCCGGAATGATGATAAGTCCTGCCATCAGTGCGACAAATGTGTCAAGTAAGCATATATTCAATGCTTCGCCCGTAAGCGAGCGCTTTTTATCAAGATAGCTTCCGAAGATTGCCATAGCTCCGATTCCGATGCTGAGAGTAAAGAATGCCTGCGACATTGCTCCGAATACTACATTGCCGATTCCGTGATCTGCCATTGCTTTAAAGTCAGGAACAAGATAGAATTTTACTCCTTCTGCTGCGCCCGGGAGCGTCAGCGAATGTACGGCGAGAACTGCTATAAGGAGAAGGAGAAGTACCATCATTACCTTTGTGATCTTCTCAACGCCTTTTTTCAGTCCGCGTGAGCAAATGCCGAACGCGAGCAGTATTGCAATCACCGTCCAAAGGATCATTGTGCTCGGAGAAGCTGTCATTTCTGAGAATTTTTCTCCGACTTGTTCTGTTGATAGTGTTGCATTTGTGAATTCGCCTATGGCTGAGCGGTAGCAATAGTAAAGCAGCCAGCCCGAAACCATAGTGTAAAACATCATGAGCAGGTAGTTTCCCGCCATGCAGAAGTAGCTGTAGCTGTGCCAGCGTGTTCCCTTTGGCTCAAGCTTTTTAAAAGATTCGGCGCAGCTTTTTTGACTGCCTCTTCCGACTGCAAACTCGCATACCATGATGGGGAATCCGAGAATCGCAAGAAATACAAGGTACAGCAAAATAAATGCGGCTCCGCCGAACTGTCCGCACATATACGGGAATTTCCATACATTTCCGAGTCCTACCGCGCATCCGGCAGAAACAAGTATAAAACCAAGCCTTGAACCGAATTTTTCTCTTTCGTTCATAAGTAAACCCAAGTCTTTCTTATAAATTTGCTCTTTTCACGTATGTGTACATTATACCATATTTTTATTTTTGTGTAAAGCGATTCTATGAATAAATTAAATTAATGTCATGAAGTTTTGCACGAAGATTCATGGCATATAGCTGAAATTCGTACTTACGGTATTTATATATCTTACAAGGGAATCACGCATATTACAAAATATGTCAGGAAGGTATGACATTGAATCATTTATTCATTTTACTTTTAAATTTGAAAGTAAAAAAACAAGGGAGACGCTTTAAAACGTCTCCCTTGACGGGAACTGTAAATTTTACATACAACTCAATTTACTCAGCTTTCTGAATCTGAGATATTGTATTGTTAAGTTCAGACAAAGCCATTCTGTATGTTGCCTTATAGCTTGAAGTGAGAGTATCGACACCTTCTACTATAGAAGAACCGATGGTCATAGTAAGTTCTCCCCACTTGTATATATCTGCAAGATCATATTTCTTAGAGCTGTAAATGAGATCAAGCATGCGGCGCTCGTTCGGAGATTCCGAAGCTCTTCCCTTAAGAACCTTGTCATAATATGCAGGTTCAAGATACTTCTCGGAAAGCGCTGCCATTGCCTCAGTGATATATGCGGTCATCTCTTCATCCTTAACTGCTTTAGGAATGAAAGCTGCCGTTGTATTTTGACCGTTCGAGAATGCGATATAATCAGTCTGAGTATCATCCTTCTTAGGCATCGGAATAATACCGAACTCTACTTCTTTTTCGAGCAGATCTATGGGTTTGCCCATAGTATCGAGCCAGAACAGGAATTTGTTATCGGCAAATGCGTCCTCTGCGGTATACTTTGACTCAGGACCTTCTTCAATAGCCTTGCCGTCAAGGAAAATGTTCTGTGTTTTATCGCTGAGGAATCCGCTGATCTTATTGATAAACGTCATCTGATCATCTGTCAGAGCACTTGGGATTATCGGCATGTCATCAGCATCTTTATTAGAGACCATATTACCGCCTGACATGTAAAGATTCAGTCCTTGTCTTGCATAGTATCTCCAAATGTCACCGTTTGTAGGAACAACAGACGCAAGTTCGTTCATCTTATCGATTGTCCACTCGCCGTTCTTTACGGTGTCATAAAGCTCATCGGCGCTGATGTTGTACTGAGATGCCACTCCCTTATTGAATATTACCGCAGACGCATCCATGTAATGTGAAGTTACGAGCTTACCTGAAAGGAAGTAAGATCTTCCGCCGACAGAGAACTGATTCTGCAGATCGTTGAGCCACCATGACTTATCAAAATTAAATATGGTAGTTTCGTCTATCGGGCGGATTGAACCCTGTGTAAGCATTGTTGACCCGCCGTTTGAAATATTTCCGATGCAGAGATCATAGTCGCCGGTAGTCGACAAAGTGTCCAGTCGCAGTTTTTCTGCCATTTCATAACCGGTGCTTCCGTCAGGATATCCCTCACCCGTGACGATCAGCTTATCGATTTTTACATCGAAAACTTCTTCGATCTTTCGGTTCCTGTTGTAAAGGGCATCCTGCTGAAGGTCTCCGGTGACCTCGTCGTTTGCGGGATATTCGCTCTCTCTTGTCAAAATGTTAAATGTTTTTCCGTTATAGGATCCCGACGAAGCTGCAAGCTCATTTACATATTTGTCTATTTCCGCAAATTCTCCGCTCGCCCCGGTTTCCGTGGTGGGCTTTGTTTCTTTGCTTCCCGAAGACGGCTTATCATCTCCGCATGAAGCAAGAAGCGGAGACGCCATAAGAAGCGCTAAAAATAAAGCAATAAGTTTCTTATTCATAATAATTCCTCTCTTAAACATTTATGTATCATAAGATTATGATATCAATTCATGCAAGTATAGTTTACTACAAAACGCGCATTATGTCAATCGTTAAATCACCCAAATATTAATCATGCTTTTTGTGCACTATGACTTTGTTATTCTTTGTGTATAAAATAATATTATTTTGATACATCATATATTCCGAAACAGCGAATATATCTTAATAAATAAATTCATATTAGCTTATGGGCTTAAATTTTGGGATCAGCCGAGGTTTGCGGAACCGCCCTTTGAAAGCGTGCGCGCTACTTCAACGCCGTCAAGATCCTGAACCGACTTTCCGCTGTTTACGGCAAGGTATGCAGCAACGCCGGCAGCCTCACCCATCTGATTGAGGTTTACCATTACTCGAAGCGCTCCGAATGCAGGTGCGTCTGCATTCATCATTCGTCCGACAGCAATGATATTCTTATATTTTTCTCCGACTAGCGCTTTGAAAGGAAGTTCATAATATGTCGGAATCGGAATATCGCCGGAAATTCCCTTTTCATGACGCCAGTTTCCTTTAATTATCTCGCCTGTTGTAAGCTCTGTTGTATACGTACCGTCGAACTGCATAAAGGTTATGCCTTTTTCGTCATGGTGCATGTCTACGTTATATGTACCGCGCAGAATGTTGTCCTCATATTTCTTTCCCAGAAGGAGATCCATATGGTTTGCGGTATATTTTGTCTTATAATGGTATGTGTCGCGGATACCGATGTATGAGCAGTCGTTTACAAGTGAATAAAGCTCATCCGTATCACCGTATTTTCTCATCATGCGGCATACCTTGCGCATCTTTTCGCGTCCGATGATTTCCGCGTCTGTAAGATCGTCGGCTTTTGCGCACATTTTTCCGAACACGTGCGTTACCGCACGCATTTTTGATCCGATGATACCGGGAACGAATGTTGACCAGCCCCAGTCTTTTTCAATATCAAATTCTTCGGAAAATTCATTCAGAAGATGCGTTACGGGATCTGACCCGTCGCCCTCTTTGCGTCCGAACAACAAAACATCGTCGCGTCCCTGCATAAGATAAACGTATGACGGCGGCTGCATGTCATCGTTTGTATATCTCTCGATTCCGAGGTCGCGGCAGATATCTCCGTCTCCCGTAGCGTCGATAAAGAACTTTGCCTTTATTGCTCCGCGTCCGTCCTTGTTTTCAACAAATATTGCATCGATACTGTCTCCGTCCATGGAAACGCCTGTGTAATATGTGTGCAGATATATTTTGACGTTTGCTTCACGAAGTATCTGGTCAAGCTCGCATTTCAGTTCAACAGGATTAAAGAAGTGAGACTGACCGTTTCCGATTCTGTGATCCATCTGCGGCAGACGCTCAAGAACTTCTTCCGTAAGTCCTGCTATTACCTGCTTTTTTCTGTCCATCGACATAAATGTGTGCCATACGCTGACAAGTCCGTTTGTTGCAACGCCGCCAAAGCTGTTCTGACACTCGACGATTGCTACCTTTGCGCCGAGTCTTGCCGCTCTTACAGCCGCAAATACTCCCGTAGCAGAACCTCCGACTACGCAGACGTCAGCTTCATAAATTACCGGCACCTGTTTGGGCGCTTCTGTGATATAAGCCATAATAATCTCCTCCGCACTTTACGCGGTATAAAATTTCGGACTTCGGCGGTTCATACCGTCGCAGACAGTCCGAATTTATGAATAACATCACAATTGTACATTTAAAAAGGCTGTTATTCCTCTGCTATTGTACTGCAAATATCCACTTTTGTATCATTTCTCCCGTTTTGTATCTTTTAACGTCCGTTTTTCATGAATAACTCCGATTGCGCTAAACTTCCATTCGTGCTATACTGTATACAAATCGATTGGTAAAACGGAGGACAAGATGAACATAAGCGGCGGAAAAAACGAAGCTAAGATAAACGGAACACTTCTGTCGGGATTTGTGATATCCGATAAAAACGGAAAAGCGCTTTTCAGATATCAGGTTAATACATTCGCAGCTGAAAAATCGGAATCCGTCAGCTTCACGTATCCGATGCCGAAGCTTGCGGCTGTCACGGAGGGAAAGGCCGAATGGAAGCTGGGGAGAGATGTTCACAGTGTAAAGAAGGGGGATGTTGTTCTTCTGCGCCCGGGCATGATACGCAGTTTTCAAAATATCCCGCACGGCACTCAGATGAAATGCGATCTTTTTGAGTTTTTGCCTTCTTTTCTAAACAGCACGGAGTGTACTAATATCCTGTTTGTCGAACCCGACGCTTCCAATACGGTGATCGCATGCGGCAGATATGACGACGGTAATGCGGCGCTTTTCGATATATTTGAAAAAATCAAGCAGGAGCTGAAATGCGGCGAACCGTTCTGCGCGGAAATGGTGCGCGCGCTTACGGCATGCGCTTTGGTGGAATGTTCAAGACGGCTCGGCTTCAGCTGCGACTCTGAAAAGGTAGAACCGTGGAGCCGCTCTAAATCGGATATGATGCTTGCGACCGAATATCCGGCGGGCAAGTTTTCAGCTTCGTCACAGGCGGATCACTCCTCTGCAATGGCATATGTTATAAATATAATAAACTCGGGACTGTCGGGCGAGATTAAAACAGACGAGCTTGCCGCTGCTGCTCATATGAGCCGAAGCCACTTTTTCCGCGTATTCAGAAATTATGCCGGAATAAGCGTAAACGACTATATTTTGAAGCTGAGAGTTGAAAAGGTTACGAGACTTCTGCTCGATACGGGGTGCAATATTCTTGATGCCGCGTACGCCTGCGGCTTTACAAGCAGCTCCGGTTTTTACAAGTCTTTTAAAAAGATCACGGGTTGCTCACCGAAAGAATACATGAAAATAATGAAAGAAGGTCAGGCTCGAAGCTGACCGCCGACCTCGGGAAATATTGCGTGCTTACTTTACGTGAATGCGGAAAATTCGGCAGGATATATTCCCGAATTCGGTCGAAAAAAGTACAGGATGTTAATTTTACATGACAGAATGGGAACCTCGCACTTTAATTTCTTTCTCCCCTCTTGACATAAGATGAAAAATATGTATAATATATTTATCTAAAAAAATTTAGATAAATAAAAATTCAGAAGTGAGGTCATATTATGAACTTTGATGAACTGAAGGATATTATTGCAGACACACTCGGCTGCGATGAGGACAAGATTACTCCCGAAGCATCTCTTACCGATGATCTGGAGGCAGACAGCCTTGACGCTATGGAGATCAACATGGCAATCGAAGAGAAGAGCGGTATTGCTATTCCCGACGAGGCTCTTACTGAAATGAAAACAGTCGGAGATATCCTCGACTACATCTCAAAGCAGAACTGACACACAGCGGCACACTGACCTGAGAGGGCGGTGTGCCGACGCAATATCCGAATAAAAAACTAAAGTCGGATAGGCTTAATTTTGTACAAGACTGAACGTCTTTATTACCTAAAATATATTACCCCGACGGGAAAGGCAGAGTGAAAGATACTTTCATTTATGCCTAAGTTGATTTGTTTTACGCCGGAATTCTCCTGTTTTGCATTTATGCGAAGCAGTTCTTTCGGAAACGGGGAGAATTTCATAACTATCAGTGCCGCCGTTTTGACGGCGGGATGGAGATTACCATGCCGAATATTTTGAAATCTATTACACAAGCCATGCAAAACTCAACACTCAGCCGCAAGGCTGCGCAGGACACGGGTACGGCGTTCTCCGCATGGCAGGCGCCGGTATTTGTAACATGCCCCGGTTGTCAGCGCAGAGCAACGCGCGCCGCATGGGTAGACAGTATGTACGTATGCCCCAACTGCGGTCACTATCAGCCGATCGGCGGATACTACAGACTTTCGCTTATCTTTGATCACGGTTCTTTCCGCGAAACAGACGGAGACATGACATCAAAAAATGTCCTGAATTTTCCGGGATATGATGAAAAGCTTGCCTCTCAGAAGAAAAAGACAGGACTTAATGATTCCGCTATCACCGCATACGGAAAAATAGACGGAATACCGTCCGTTGCCGTTGTGCTGGACAGCAGATTCTTTATGGGTAGCATGGGCTGTGTCGTCGGAGAAAAAGTAACGCGTGCGATAGAGCTTGCAAGTGAAAAAAATCTTCCGCTGATAATCTTTTCGGCAAGCGGAGGAGCGCGAATGCAGGAAGGAATATACAGCCTTATGCAGATGGCGAAAACAAGCGCTGCGATTGCTGATTTTTCGGAGAAAGGCGGACTGTTTATCAGTTACCTGACGCACCCGACAACAGGCGGTGTCAGTGCAAGCTTTGCAAATCTCGGAGATATCGTTTTGGCTGAACCGGGCGCGCTTATCGGTTTTGCGGGACCGAGAGTTATTGAGCAGACTATAGGTCAGAAACTGCCCGAAGGTTTCCAGAGAAGCGAATTCCAGATGGAGCACGGATTTGTTGACGCAATTGTTCCGAGATCGGAAATGAAGGCGACTCTTTCAAGGATACTTCGCCTCCATTCATGCGGTAGGGGGGACAGAAAATGATAAAAGATATTTTAAAGGTAACAGAACAGCTTGATGCGGAGCTTGCCGCAATCGGAGACAACCGCGACCGTGCGGCACGCGAGCGCAGAGCGCAGCTTGAAAAGGAGCGTGCAGCGGCGTTGGAAAAATGCTGCGACCTTACTCCCGAGGATCGAGTCTTTCTCTCAAGACATCCCCAAAGACCGAAGATTGACGATTACATAAACGCGCTGTTTACCGACTTTTTTGAGCAGAAAGGCGACAGACAGTGCAAAGAGGATGCAAGCATGCTCGGCGGAATTGCTCTTTACCGAGGACGTCCCGTTACCGTTGTCGGTCAGAGAAAAGGCCGTAACCTCGAAGAGAATCTGAAGTATAATTTCGGAATGCCGGGACCCGAGGGATACAGAAAAGCGCTTAGAATGATGAAGCAGGCGGAAAAGTTCGGACGCCCGATTATTACATTTATAGATACTCCCGGCGCATATCCGGGACTTGAAGCCGAAGAACGCGGACAGGGCGAAGCTATCGCACGAAACCTTGCCGAAATGAGCCTTCTTAAAGTTCCCGTGATAGCTGTTGTCACGGGAGAAGGCGCGAGCGGCGGAGCGCTCGCAATAGGCGTCGCAAATAAAATACTCATGCTTGAAAATGCAATATACAGCGTGCTCAGTCCCGAAGGCTTTGCATCGATACTTTGGAAGGATTCTTCAAGGCACGCGGAGGCCTGCGACATTATGAAGCTTACCGCTCAGGATCTGTATAACTTCGGAATAGTTGAAAAGATCATAAAAGAGCCGCGCGGCGGAGCACAGATTGCTCCTGAGCAGCTCTTCCTGTCACTTGACGCTTCGCTTAATGAAACGCTTTCTGAACTTTCACACATGAGCGGAGACGAGCTTGCACGCGACAGATACAATAAATTCCGTAAGATCGGTCAGCCGACTGACAATTAAACTAATATTTTTTGCCGACGCTCGGCAGGACGGAGGATCATATTGACAGGATTTAAAATAATTTCAGCGGGAAGGGCAGTTCCCTCCCGCCGTATTACAAACGATGATTTAAGTAAAATTGTCGATACAAATGATGAATGGATCAGATCGAGAACGGGAATCGGATGCCGTTATCACTGCGCTGACGGTGAAGATACGCTGACACTTGCTATGGGCGCCGCGCGCCGCGCGCTTGAGAACAGCGGTCTATCAAAAGATGAGATCGGCTGCGTAGTATGCGCTACGATTTCGGGCAGATATGCAACGCCGAGTACGGCTTGCTTGGTACAGGCGGAGCTTGAGCTTCCCGCAGATACTCCGTCTTTAGATGTAAATTCAGCATGCTCGGGATTTGTTTCAGCTGTGACAGTAGCAAGCGGACTGCTTGAAATAAGCGGGAAAAAATATGCTCTTGTTATTGGCTGTGAGCAGCTTTCGCGCATTACTGATATGAGCGACCGTTCAACCTGCATTCTTTTCGGAGACGGAGCAGGCGCGCTTATTCTTGAAAAAGATGAAAGTGTATCTCTCGGAGCGTATATGGGTTCCGACGGTTCAACCGCAATAGTTGCGGACGGTGTAAATTATCCGTCAAGCTCAATAAAAATGGACGGAAAGGCTGTTTTTCGCTTTGCAACTAATATAATCCCGAAATGTCTTAACGAAACTCTTGCGAGAGCAGGAAAAACTCTTGATGAAGTTGATTGGGTAGTTTTCCATCAAGCTAATGCGCGTATAATCGATCACTGTATAAAGAAGCTCGCCGCTCCGGCGGAAAAATTCTATCAGAATATTGATCATACAGGAAATACGAGCGGTGCGAGCGTTCCGATGGCAATATCGGAAATGTGGGACGAAGGTCTGCTTAAAGAAGGACAAAGCGTTGCTTGTGTTGCATTTGGCGGAGGTCTTACATGGGCAGGAATTGTGCTCTCGGTGGGCAGCAAAAAGTAAGAAATCCGGAAGGGGATACGTTACTTTCTTTGAAAAGAAAGTAACAAAGAAACTTTAAGAAGGCATGTTATTGTTTTCATGCTTACCATGAGGAACAGTTTAAAGCCAAACAGACAGACTTTAAGAAGACATGTGCTGAATTTTCGGGCTTGCCTGAGATACAGTTTGATTCCAAATAAGGCAGAAACAATCCTACGGATATAATTCAACAAACATGCCGTATATTACGGCTTAACGGAGAAAATCGAAATGAAATTGCTGAATGAAATACTCGGAACAAAATATCCGATAATACAGGGCGGTATGGCAAACATTGCAACAGGTGAGTTTGCCGCAGCTTGCTCGAATGCAGGTGCGCTCGGACTGATCGCAGTCGGAGGTCTCAGAAGCGCAGAAGCTCTGCGGGACGAGATACGCCGCTGCCGTGAGCTGACCGATAAGCCGTTCGGCGTGAATATAATGCTCATGAGTCCCCTTGCGGACGAATTTGCGGCTGTTGTCGCCGAAGAAAAGGTTCCCGTTATCACAACCGGAGCGGGAAACCCCGCAAAGTATATTGAGATGTGGAAAGAAGCGGGAAGCATTATAATTCCCGTAGTTGCCGCAGCGATACTTGCAAAAAGGCTTGAGGGCGCAGGGGTAGACGCGATAATCGCCGAGGGAACGGAGAGCGGCGGACATGTAGGTGAGATGACGACAATGGCGCTCACACCTCAGGTAGTCGATGCCGTAAGCATCCCCGTCATAGCGGCCGGCGGAATAGCCGACGGAAGACAGATGGCGGCAGCATTTGCTCTCGGCGCATGCGGAGTGCAGATAGGAACGTCTCTGCTTGTAGCTGAAGAATGCCCGATCCATGAGAACTATAAAAACGCTCTTCTGAAGGCTAAGGATAGCGACACTATCGTTACGGGCAGAATCGGTGGAACTCCCGTGCGGGTTCTCAAAAACCGCATGAGCCGTGAATATGTAAGACAGGAAAAAGCGGGAGCTACTGTAGAGGAACTTGAAAACTTCACTCTCGGAAGCCTGAGAAAAGCTGTATTTGACGGAGACACGGATCAGGGAAGCCTTATGGCGGGACAGGTCGCCGGAATGCTCAAAACGATTCGCCCCGTGAAGGAGATAATTGACGAGCTTTGGTGCGATACAGTAAAGCACGCAAAAACTTTTGCAGACACCGTACCCGAAATATAATAAGACCGAAATTATTTATTTCTTTATTATGCGAATATAAAAAATTCTGAAGAAAGAATGGTCACAAAAATGAAACTTGCATTTTTATTTGCCGGACAGGGCAGCCAGCACCCCGGAATGGGACGAGATCTTTACGAATCAAATGAAGCGTTCAGAAACGCCTTTGATTCAGCGGAGCTTGACTTTGATCTGAAAAGCGTTTGCTTTGACGATCCTGACGGGGTATTAAATCTTACCGCGTATACCCAGCCCTGCATGGTATCCTTTGCCGCAGGTATGACGGCGGCTCTCTATGAAGCGGGAATACGTCCCGACTGTTCGGCGGGACTTTCTCTCGGTGAGTATTCAGCTCTCCATGCCGCAGGCGTATGGGATGCAAAAACCGCAGTTGAGCTTACGGCATTCCGCGGACGCGCAATGACAAAAGCATCAGAGGGAATCGAAAGTGCTATGACAGCCGTTATCGCGTTTCCCGAAGAAGAGCTGAAGAAATGCTGTAATGAAGCATCGTCTCTCGGCGTTGTGCAGATATGTAACTACAACTGTCCCGGACAGCTTGTAATCGGAGGAGAGCGTGCGGCTGTAGAGCGCGCGGCTGCTCTTGCAAAGGATGCGGGAGCGAAACGCTGTCTCCCTCTCAAGGTCAGCGGTCCGTTCCACACCAAGTTGATGAGCACTGCAGGAGAGGCGCTTGAAGAGCGCTTCCGCGAAGTTGAATTCGGTAAAATGAACCACCCTGTTTTGTTCAACTGTCTCGGAGACATGATGGGAGACGGAGATACGATTTCCTCACTTCTCGTCCGTCAGGTACAAAGCAGCGTATATATGGAAAAAACTCTGCTTCGCATGAAAGAGCTGGGGGTAGATACATTTGTTGAGATCGGTCCGGGACGCGCGCTGAGCGGATTTGTAAAAAAGACGCTCGGAAGCGACGTGCGCTGTATTCCGATTGAAACTGCTGCTGAGCTTGAAGAAGCAAAGACGATTCTTTTAAGCTGATAACGGAGGTGTCGGTAAATTATATGGAAAACAATACTGAAGCTATAAAAAGATGCGCCGTTGTAACAGGCGGCGGACGCGGAATCGGAAGAGCTGTGTGCACGGCCCTTGCTGAGGCGGGTATGAACATCTGCATAAACTATGCGGGCAATGCGGCATCCGCTGAGGAAAGTGCAAAAATGTGCATGGACGCGGGAGTTGAAGCGTTTTGCGTCCGTGCCGATGTATCAAAGGCGGAAGAATGCGACGCGCTCATTAAAGCGGCGATCCAAAAATTCGGAAGGATCGATGTGCTCGTAAATAATGCGGGAATCACGCGCGATAATCTTATAATGAAGATCACCGAAGAAGCATACGACGCTGTGCTTGACACGAACCTGAAGGGGGCGTTCTTCTGCTGCAAAGCCGTCGCAAGGACGATGATGAAGCAGAGGTACGGACGTATCATAAATCTTTCAAGCGTTGTCGGACTTCACGGCAATGCGGGACAGAGCAACTATGCCGCAAGCAAGGCGGGACTTGTCGGGCTTACAAAGAGTCTTGCAAGAGAGCTTGCTTCACGTAATATCACAGTAAATGCCATAGCGCCCGGATACGTTGAGACTGATATGACCGAGTCTATGACCGACGCGGCAAAAGCCGCTATGCGGGCTCAGATACCTGTAGGACGCGGAGCCGATCCCTCTGAGATCGCACGCGCTGTAGCTTTTCTCACTGATGAGAAAAGCGGATATATTACAGGTCAGGTACTGAGCGTTGACGGCGGAATGTTTATATAACCGAATTTTAAGATAAAACAAAAAACGGAAAGGGAATTATATATATGGAGAGACGCAGAGTTGTTGTAACAGGACTCGGAACGGTAAATCCACTCGGAAATAATACAGCTGATTCATGGAGCGCAGTAAAGGAGGGAAAATGTGGAATTGACAAGATCACACGCTTTGACACGACTGATTTCGGCATAAAAGTGGCGGGAGAAGTCAAAAATTTCGATCCGAGCGATATTATAAAAAAGCAGGAGCTGAGAAAAATGGCTCCGTTCGTACAGTATGCGGTAGCTGCGGCGCACGAAGCGATCAAGGACAGCGGACTTACGTTTGAAGAAGACACGGATACGTCGCGTTACGGTGTTATAGTATCAAGCGGAATCGGAAGTCTTCCGACAATCGAGGAAGAACATAAAAAGGCTCTTACACGCGGCCATGAGAAGGTCAGTCCTCACTTTGTTCCGATGATCATTGCAAATATGTCGGCGGCTCAAATAGCTATTCGTTACGGACTGAAAGGAATGTGCTCCTGCCCTGTTACCGCATGTGCAGGCGGTACAAACGCAGTAGGCGATGCATTCCACAGAATCCGCGACGGTTATGAGGACGTTATGGTATGCGGTGGCTCGGAAGGCTGTATCAGTCCTCTCGGCATCGGCGGTTTCTCAAGCATGAAAGCTCTTTGCACGGCGGAGGATCCGATGGCTGCAAGCGTTCCGTTTGACGCACGCCGCGGCGGATTTGTAATGGGAGAGGGCGCAGGTATACTTGTTCTTGAAGAATATGAGCACGCGCGCTCACGCGGAGCTGAAATTTATGCAGAGGTTGTAGGATACGGAGCAAACTGCGACGCATATCACCTGACAGCTCCGGCTCCGGGCGGAGCAGGCGGAGCTGCATGTATGACGCTCGCACTTAAGGATGCGGGAATAGCTCCCGAGGACGTAGATTACATCAACGCTCACGGTACGTCAACACATCTGAACGATCTGTGCGAGACTGCCGCTGTCAAGGCGGCGTTTGGCGAACACGCATATAAGCTGTGCGTGTCGAGTACAAAATCAATGACAGGTCACCTTCTCGGAGGAGCGGGCGGCGTTGAAGCAGTATTTACATCTCTCGCTTTGCGCGACGGATTTGCGCCTGCTACGATAAACTACAAGGAAGCTGATCCTGAATGTGACCTCGATTATGTACCGAACGAGGGACGCAGTATGGATATGAAGTATGCGGCAAGCAACTCGCTCGGCTTCGGCGGACACAACGCTTGCATAATCATGCGCCGTTTTGAAGCGTAAGACAGGCAGGAATACAAATGGGGAGTTCAAATATTCTTACAGTAAGAGAAAATCCGAACGTGTTGACATATGATGAAATTGCTCAGATACTTCCGCACAGATATCCGTTTGCTCTGATCGACAGAATAATTGATTTTGAGCCCGGAAAGTGGGCTATCGGCAGAAAATGCGTCAGCGGAAACGAGGAATTTTTCTGCGGACATTTTCCCGTGCAGAAAGTCATGCCCGGCGTGCTTATCATTGAAGCTCTTGCTCAGGTGGGCGGAGTCGCGATGCTTCAGCTTGAGGAAAACCGCGGAAAGCTTGCACTTTTCGGAGGAATCAAAAACGCAAGATTCAAGCGTCAGGTCACTCCGGGAGACGTGCTTGAGCTTCATTGCAGCATAACCCGCAGCATGGGCGCTCTCGGAATCGGCGAAGGGGTGGCTCTTGTAGACGGTAAGGTTGCGGCGACCGCCGAGCTGACATTTGCTCTTGCGGATCCGAACGGCTCAAAGTAAAAGAGCGTATGACACAGACGCATTATAAGGCAAGAAGGAGTCCCGATTCAATTATGCTTGAAGAAGTATTTACCGGCGTATATACTAAATTCAAAATGCACTTTTACAGGCAGGTTTTCAAGCGTTTTGAAAATCGCGAAGCAACGCTTACGACGGTTGAAACCTTTTGCATGGAAAGCATAGCCGCGCTCGGATGTCCGACCGTAGCTGAATTTTCCGCATTTATGAATATCTCAACACCGAACGCGGCGTATAAAATAAGCAGTCTTGTTCAGAAGGGATATCTTGAAAAAGTGCGTTCAGACGAAGACAAACGCGAATACAGACTTTATCCCACAAAAAAATATTTTGATTATTTTAACATAAGCTATAATTACGTCAAGACTGTGATGAATCGCATTGAAGAGCGTTTTTCGGCGGACGATATAAACAAGCTTGAAGAAATGCTGTGCATCATAAATGATGAGTTGATGGCTGATGCTGCAAAATGAATGACAGGTAAATGATAACTTTGCACACGGAGTGTTGATCTATAAGGCACGCCGTGTGCATTTTTTTGCATTTACCTCAAAAATTTATTAAATATCCCAAATGATACAAAAAATAAAAAATATAATTGACATATCTGATCATGTATAGTATAATATTTACAGATAAACAGAAAACTTCAAGGCGTAAAGCTTAAAATCTGTTGAATGTTTAATAACATTGCAAATCTATGTATAAAATCGAAAGGAATCAATCTTATGAAAGCAGTAAAAAAAGCCGCAACTCTTATCACTTCGTTTTTAATGGCTGCTTCGTTTGCCGTAATGCCTGCGCTTGCAGCGGAAGCACAGGGCAGTGAACTGATCTTCAAGGACGTGACCGAAAAAGACTGGTTCTATAATGACGTCCAATTTTCTTATGAGAATAAGATTATAAAAGGCATCACCGAGGACACATTCGAGCCCGACACAAAGCTGTCGCGCGCCATGGCAGTAACTATGCTGTACCGTATGGCAGGGGAGCCTGATGATTTGGCTTATATAAATCATTTTGAAGATGTAAATGAGGGCGATTGGTATTTTGACGCTGTGTCGTGGGCGCAGAGAAGCAAAATCGTATACGGATATTCAGATGATATATTTGCGCCCGATGATAACATTACAAGAGCAGATTTTGCCGTAATGCTTATGCGTTATGCGGCAGCGGAAAATTTAGCTTTGCCGGAGAATGAAAATTACAAATTTAATTTTAAAGACAGCAAAGACATTCCGTATTATGCGGAGCTCTCTGTGATGATTTTGGCTTCTTCGGGAATTATCAAAGGCAAGACGGCGGAGACTTTCGCGCCAACGAATGAGATTACCCGTGCAGAAACAGCTGCAATGCTACACAGATTCAGTGAGGGTGCTATCGAAAATAAGAGCGTTCTTCTCGCAAATTACGGCTTTGAGATAGAAGATGTTAACCTGTACTATCCTGTAATGTCGCTGCTTGAGGTAAGTAAAAATGACGATTCCGATTTGCAAGATCATGCGAACTATGTGAATATATCATTACGCAGCCTTAAGGATGACGCGGAGCTTCCCGAATGCGATATTTCTGTGGAAATTATATACAGCCTTGACTGGAAACGTTCCGATGTACAGCTTCATAAGACTTCAGACAATCTCGGCTTCAAAGGAAACCTCAATCTTGGAGAAATACTCATACCGTTCCATAATGAGATATATAGAGCAAGTATCACTATAACGATCGGCGAAAAAACCGAAACTCTTGTGTATTATATCAATGCGGAGGAAGTATGGTGACCTAAGCTCTGAAGCGGTGCGCCGATTGGCGCACCGCTTTTCTGCTTGGTAGTGGAAATAAACCCCCGGTTCAAGCGGGGGAGCGGAAAAACGCTTCAGTAAAAATAAAAAGGGCGAGCTAAAAGCAAGCCCAAAGAAGCAAGGAATTGCAAAAGATAAAACCTCCGAGTTATAATGAACAGGGTTTGACACCGTGTTCAAAAAATAAGGAGGTTTAATCATGAAAAAAGAGAATAACGAGATAAAAAGCACAGCACACAGCAAATACAGGTGTCAGTATCATATAGTCTTCGCACCGAAATATAGGCGTAAAGAGATATATGGAACACTGAAAAAGGATATAGGAGAAATCCTGAGAAAGCTATGCGACCAAAAAGGGATAGAGATCATAGAGGCAGAGGCGTGCCCGGATCACATCCATATGCTATTGAGTATCCCGCCGCACTTAAGTATATCACAATTTATGGGATTTCTCAAGGGAAAAAGCAGTCTAATGATCTTCGATCGACATGCAAATTTGAAATACAAGTATGGATCGAGAAATTTTTGGTGCCGAGGGTACTATGTAGATACGGTCGGAAAGAACAAGAAAGTGATTGCGGAATACATAAGAAATCAGTTAGAGGAAGATTATGCCGCAGATCAAACAAGTATCAAGGAATACACCGACCCGTTTACGGGTAACAAGAAAAAGTAGGCAAAAAACAGACAGCCGCACGTGAGCGGCTGCCCGAGATTGTAATGCGATGTCAAACCTTCTGCGCCCCTTTTAGGGGCTACGCCTGTATTTGCCCCTTCCAGGGGTTGTGCAAACCACCAGTTTACTGGTGGTCTTGATTAATAAACGGTCACGGTAAAATTTGATTTGACACAAAAATTTTCAGAAAGTTATTGACAAAAAAAACGGCGTATGCTATACTGATAAAAACCGATGATTAAGAAGAGTAGTCTTTTTTTTCTCCTTGCAGAGAGCCGCAGTCAGGTGAAATGCGGCAGGAGCCGAAAAGATGAATGGACTTATGAGGGCGGACGAAAGCACAGGGTCTGTGTAAGTAGCAACCGACGGGAACCGAACCCGTAAAAATACGGAGCGTATGTAAGTACGCGCAGAGAGGACGCATTGCGTCAACTTGGGTGGCACCGCGAAGATATTTCGTCCCAAGCATCATGATTTGTGATGTTTGGGTTTTTTGTTTTCCATAGTGTTTTAAGAAATACAGTAGGGAAAGCTAAAGCCAAAGCTTCACACAAAAATAATTACGGTTATACACCGCAAAACGAAAGGAATCAGAACTACTATGAAAAAAGTACTATCACTCATCGTCGCGGGACTTATGCTCGCACTTCCGCTTCTTATATTTTCATCATGCGGAAAAATCTCAGAGGGCGGAGACGGCACAGGCTCAGGAACAAGCGGAAAGAACGGTACGATTGCCGTTATCCAGTTCGGCTCTCACGCGTCTCTTAATAACTGTTATGACGGTATTATCAAAGGCCTTGAAGAGAATGGAATTGATCTCGACAGCTATAAGGTTGAGCATGTAAACAGTAACTTTGATGCTGCTGCATCTCAGTCGCAGGCTAATTCATTTGTAAATTCAAGGGCTGACGTTATTATTGCTATTGCAACACCGTCCGCCGTAGCTGCCGCTAATGCTGCCGCAGGTGACATTCCGGTTGTATACTGTGCAGTCACGGACAGCAGCGTAATGACTCAGTTTGAGAATGTTACAGGATCAACCGATATCCCCAATTTTTCAAGCCAGTTGAAGGTCGTTACAAAGCTTATGGGCAAGAGAGATCTCAAAATCGGCGTTTTGTCATCAACTGAAGAATCAAGTTCTCCGATTCAGGTAGAAAGCCTTAAAAAAGCTGCTGAAAAATACGACGGAATGGAAATTCTCGACAGCGTTGTTTCCGACATAAATACTATAGACGCAAGAGTCAACAGCCTTATAGACGCAGGCGCAGAATGCTTCATCAATCTGCTTGATAACACTATAGTCGGAAAGCTTGAAACCAATATTCTGCCGATTACAAACGAAAAGAAGATTCCCGTATTTGGCTCTGAGATCGAACAGGTCAAAGTAGGATGCGCCGCATCGGCTTCTATCGAATATATTGATGTAGGACGCGCGGCAGGAAAAGCGGCTGCCGGAATACTAAACGGAAAGAAGACATCCGAGATACCCGTAGCTGTTATAACAGATCCTACAGTTTGCTATAACAGCAGTGTGTGCAATACACTCGGACTTCTTGTTCCTCCGGACTTTGAGGGAGACGATGTTTCTAAATAAATCCGCGATATCTTATATTTTAGCTAATAAATCATAATTCAGGAGAAAATAAATGCTGTTTTACGGAACTACCGTTGACGGGCTCAAAATGGGACTGTGCTTTGCAGTCTTAGCTCTCGGAGTATATATATCATATTCAATACTTGATTTTCCGGATCTTTCCGTCGACGGAATATTTCCGCTCGGAGGCGTATTGTCAACGATCCTGATGCTCAAGCTGGGTTTTCATCCTGTTCTTGCAGTACTGCTTACATTTTTTGCAGGCGCTGTTGCAGGGGCGCTCACCGGCGTGCTTCACGTTCGCTTTAAGATTACAAAGCTGTTAGCCGGAATAATTGTAATGACGGGATTTTTGTCGATAAATCTTGCTCTTACTAAGTTTTTGACTAAAACAGGCTATACCACAACTATTTTCAGCTTTAAAAGCGAGGGTCTTGACGGACTTTTCGGCGGAAATTTTCTTTCGGGATTCAGTCGTAACGTAAGGAATTATATAATAATCGCTATACTTCTCCTGTTCGTTATTGCTGGAAAGATATTGCTTGACCTGTTCTTCAAAACAAAGCTCGGTTATATGCTACGAGCGACGGGAGAAAATGAGAAGATAGTAACATCTCTCGGACGTGATCCCGGAAGATATAAAATTTTGGGTCTTGCGATAGCCGACGGTTTGGTAGCCGTATCGGGTGCATTATATTCGCAGTTGTATTCTTCATACGACAACAACAGCGGAACAGGCAAAGTCGTTTTGGCTCTTGCAGCGGTAATTATCGGTATGGCTTTGTTTTCGGGAGCACGCCGTGTAAAAGACACGACAGCTGTAATAATCGGCGCGGTTATATATTCGCTGTGCCTCAACTATCTTGTGCTTGTTGACCGAGACGGAATTTATTTAAAACTGCTGAATGCCGTTATGTTTGCGCTGATTCTGATTTTTAACGATAAGCTGACAGCTCTTAATCACCGCAGACGAACTGTAAAGGGAATCACTGCAAAAAGCGAAGAAATTACTGCGGGAGGAGAGGGCGATGCTTAAACTTAAAAACATTACCAAGGTTTTCAATAAAGGAACGGTAAATGAGTCATCTCTTTTCACGAATTTTTCATTTGAAGTAAAGCGGGGAGAATTTGTATCTGTTGTCGGTTCAAACGGCTCGGGAAAAACTACGATGCTTAATATAATCAGCGGTACGCTTCCGATTGACGGCGGAAGCGTAGAGCTTGAAGGACGAGACATCACGCGCCTTCCTGAATTTCGCCGTGCAGCAGTGATCGGGCGTGTTTTTCAGGATCCTACGGTTGGAACGGTTCCGGGTATGACGATACTTGAAAATCTTTCTTTGGCGGCAAATAAAGGAAGTCCTTATAATTTCTGTTTTGCGCTTGACCGTAAGAAAAGCACGGAATTTCGTGAGCTTGTATCAAGCCTCGGTCTTGGGCTTGAAGACAAAATGAATGTTCCTGTAGGACTTTTATCGGGAGGACAGCGTCAGGCGCTGTCGCTCTTTATGAGTACTATGACCGATATTGATTTGTTGCTGCTTGACGAGCATACGGCGGCGCTTGATCCGCGTACTGCTGAGACTATCATGACTTTGACCGATACCATTGTTAAGGATAAGAAACTTACCGCTGTTATGGTAACACATAATCTGAGATATGCGGTATCGTACGGAAACCGCATGATTATGATGCACAAGGGCGAAGTTGTGCTTGATAAATCAGGAGAAGAAAAGGACGCTGTTGTGACGGACGATCTGCTTGATATTTTCAATGAAATAAGCATTGAGTGCGGAAATTAAATAAAAACTACAGAAAAAGCACCGAGAAGGCAGTTCATGTCTTTAGGTGCTTTTTGCTGTGAGAGAACTTATTAAGTAATAACTATAATTGACTTAATCCGAAGTTTTTTTGAGTATTTCCTCAAATTTTGTATTGATATAATCCTTAACGGAAGCAGAGTAAAATGCTTCGGTGAGATACCTTCGTGTATCAGTACCGTCAAGCAGAATGTTTGAAACATAAGTCCCTGCTTCGTAGGGTACATCAACAGGTACTTCAACTCCGAGCATTGCGGAAATAACAGCAGACGGCAGAACTCCGCTTTTCTTTGCTATCATAATACCGTCTCTTTGACCGTTAAGCGTCGGAACATAAATGCCGTAAGCATCGGCAAGATCTGTCATAACTCCGTCAGTGTTCAGATAATCCGCATCAAGAGTAACTGTACCGTCAGAAGCCTTATCGGCATAGCGGTATACTATCTTGTCGGGCACATATGTATTATCGCTGACCTTAAACATCATACCGAGAATGTTTGAAAGCCCCTCGGTGCTGCCGTCCCAATCTACAAAAGTGTCGGTTACGCTTGCTCCGCGCTTATCTATATAATCCTTAACAGAGATACAGCTCTGGGCTTTTGAAACAAAGATAAAATCATCGCCCGACTGCGTACCCATAACATAAGTACCCGCTTCA
>JAAWQR010000052.1 GCA_022800625.1 Clostridiales bacterium
GTAAGTACGAGATTCTGGAAGTTTGCTATTGCTGCGTCTGCTGTAGCATCAAAGAATGTCTTTACGCCGATCACTACAGGTTCTTCCATCTCATCGCCTCTTGCGATGTTCTTAAGCTGTATCGTAAGTTCTACGGGTGTTGTTGACTGTTCTGCATACTGCTTCTTGATTGCTTCATAGTCTTCATCGCTAAGGTCGAAGTCATATGCTCTCTTTACTCCGTCAAGATTTCTGTTCGGTACTCCTGCTGCCTCTAGGATCGCTACGATCACGTCATCCTTTGTCTCAAGATACTCAAACTCAGGTACAAATACCGTGCTGCCTGCTGCATTTTCCATTGCAATGAAGCCGCTATTCGGTCTCTCGTATTCCTTGCGTACTGTGCACTCGCTGAATGACTTTGTCTCTGTCTGGTAGCCTGTTACCTTATTCTTGATCGCAAATTCCATCGGCTCCCATGCTTCCATATTATCATTGATGTTCGGATGGAAGGCAATGATCGCATCGAGATTTACTACTACTACTTCGTATACTTCAGGGTCGAGTCCAAGCTGCGGGAGCAGGATCTGATTGAATCTCTCTGCTGTAACTGAGTCTGTTGCTCCGAACTCAAAGTACGGTCTTGTGTCTCTCGTAAGTACACGATCCTGGAACTCTGCCATTGCCTGATCTGCTGCAGCGTCGCCATATATAATTTCAGGATTTTCAACAGTTGAATCCTTAACTATTGTAACTTCAACTTCTTTAGTCTCTGTAGCTCCGGTTGCGGTATTAGTAAGAGTAACAGTAACCTTAACAGGTTCCTCACTCTCAGATCCGTCCTCAAGAGCAGCCGCTGCATCAGTGAATGCCTTGAATGAATCAGAGTCTACAGTCATTGTATACTGACCGCCGTCGGGAAGCTCAACGCTGCCGAATACGAGAGACTTGAATTCATCTTCTGTAAGAGTATTAGGAAGCTTAATTTTGCATGCGTCATTAACATTTTTGAATGCTTCAACAACGCTGTCGGTTACCTTCTTTGCGAGAAGTATTTCAACATCATGATCAGGTGTAACTTCACCGCTGTTCAGATTCTTAATAGAAAGAGCAAATGTATAGCTGCACTCTCCGCCGTCCTCAAGTCCGCCGAAGCTTGCATTGTTCTTTACGCCGCCCTCAGCGTCTGAAAGCTGCTCGTCGGGTATTACAAATGTATATACCTTCGGATCAAGATCCATCTGCGACAGAAGTCTCTTGTTAAGACCGTCGACCGTAATTGAGCTTGCATCGTCAAATTCAACGTACGGCTTTGAATCCTTTGTAAGTACGCGGCTGCCTATATTGCTGAGAGCCTTGTGCATAGGATCGATCATTCTTGATACGATCGTTGCAACCTGAGCTCTGTTTGAGCTTTCAGCAGGTTTGAATACAGCATTGTCCTTGCCGCCTTCTTTACCCTCTACAAGACCTTCTTTTCTTGCTTCTTCAATCTCATCAGCAGCCCAGCCGAATGTATCTTTGTCGACAAATTCGTCAACAAGAGGCTCATTATCGAGATCCTTATTCATGTACTTGAGAAGTCTTACAAGCATAGCTGCAAGTTCATCTCTGCGAACATTATCGTCCGGACGGAAGTTTCCGTCAAATCCTAAAATCAATCCGTGCTTATTAGCCCATGCGATTGCATCAGCAGCCCAATGATCTTTAGCAACATCTCCGAATTTGACATTAGCTCCGAGACCTTTCGCCTCCTCTTCAGCTCCTGCAAATCTGCACATGATCATAGCGATCTCTGCTCTTGTTGACTCATCGTTCGGATGCCACAGTTCGTCAGGCGCTTTGCCCAGCATGATACCGAGATCAAATATAGTCTTTACATCTTCGTAATACCATTCTGAAAGGACATCTGCCGGAAGTTGAGGCTTTTTAACCTCATTTCCCGCATCAGAGCCTTCTGCCGCGCTTGCCGACGTTGTTAAAGCCGGACCCGCCAGCATAGATGCGGCAAGCATCATGCTTAGAATTCGTTTCTTCATAAGTTTTTCCTCCATAAAAAAATACTTATAATAGTACCTCGCGGTTACTGTCTATATAATAACACAAAATTCATAATAAATCAATAGTTTTTGAATCTTATGATGAGATATTTTTCTTTTTTTCATCTATAATTTTTTTGAAAAAGTTTAATTTTAGTGCAGTAAGCCTATTGTTTTCCCGTATATCCCCGTCAATTCTGTGCATTTTATCTTTTTATATAGTCAACCTGTACAAAATCATGTTGTTTTTTTTGTCAATTGCGCCGATTGTGTCGTTTGTTATAATCTCCTGTAATTCGAGAATATAATTGTTTATTTTATATCAATAGATTGTTTTATGTAATAAAATCATTAAAATAAGGCGGTAAATATCTCCGAATCAGATTCACCGCCTTACTTTTCATGCAAGTTTACCTAAAATACCGACTGCGTCCTCACAGATAAGATTACCATGCTCTTTAAGCACATAGTAATACGAATCTGAGCAGCGGCTTCCGTAATTTTCACCGGCAAATAGGTTCTCCTTTTCAAGAAGGAGATAGTACTTTTCCGAAAGCGGCTTTTCGGGAATCTTATAGGCGCTGCTTCTTCCGCAGTATCCCGAAAAAGAAAGTCTTTCACATGTATTAAGAAGTCCGGACAGTTGCCCGAAGGAATATATTATGTATTCACTTCCGTAGCGACCCTGTCCTCTGTTTTTATTTTTTGACTGATTTTCAACTCCGTTCTGCGAAATTCTTTCAGTATCAGACAGCTTAGTTACAAACATTTCGCACCCGCCCTGTTTTTCGGGATAATACTGAACAAACACTTTTTCTCCTATTGCATCAAAGCCGCATTTATCACGCGCTTCTTTCAATATACTTCTGAAAGCTGCCCTTCCGGATATATCCGTGCAGCATTTCGGATCAAAATCAAATTTTTTCATATCATCAGCCGACAGCATTACCTTAAGCTTGGTTGAGCTGATAAGTATAAGCTCCATATTTTATGACCTTACCTTTCATTTTATCCGCAGCGGACACAGATTTATCCGCCGACGGAGCCTCCCTTACTTATATTATAGTCGCTGCGGTTCAAAAATGTAACCCATAAAATTTTGGAACATCTTCAAGCTTTGTATTACTTTCTCAGAGTAAGGAAAAATATTATTTGTTTACCGTCATTCGCAGAAGTAATACAGTGTAAAACGGTGACTTTTCAGCACATTTTTCCCCAATTGGTAGAATGTTGTATGTATTGTCAAATCCTTGTTACAGGATTGCTGTAAAATTAGAAAAATAAAAAAAGAGGTATTAAGACATGACAAATAAATACGGCTACGTAAGAGTTTCCAGCACTGATCAGAATGAGGACAGGCAGATAATAGCTCTGTCAAATTTTGATATTCCAAAAAAGAATATATATATGGATAAGCAGTCCGGAAAAGACTTTAACCGTCCCCAATACAAAAAACTTATAAGAAAGTTGAGAAAAGGCGATTTGCTCTGCATCGGGAGCATAGATCGGCTCGGACGTAATTATGAAGAAATTCAAAAAGAGTGGCGAATCCTGACTAAAGAAATAGGAATAGATATATGCGTTTTGGATATGCCACTGCTTGATACAAGGCACGGAAAAGATCTCATGGGAACATTTATTGCAGATTTGGTACTTCAAATTCTTTCTTTTGTAGCTCAAAGCGAGCGGGAAAATATAAAAAAGCGGCAAGCCGAGGGAATTGCCGCCGCTATGGCAAAAGGAGTCAGATTCGGAAGACCGAAACTTAAAACACCAAAAAATTTCGAGAATATTATAAAACAATGGGAGTGCAAGAAAATTCCTATTGCTGAAGTATTGGAGTTATGCAATATGAGTGAATCTACGTTTTACCGTAATTTGCGTGAATTCAGATCACAAAATGAAATATGAGCAGAATCTACCGAAAAGTACACTTTTTGACA
>JAAWQR010000053.1 GCA_022800625.1 Clostridiales bacterium
GATACATTTTCATGAAAAATGGTATTCAACTCAAATGCTGATCCGTGAATTCTCTCATTATCTTTTAGATCGCATTTGCAATAATGACTTTATCTAATAATTCATGCTTAGCCGACTCTGTTATATATGAATTTAAAATTATAACATGATACCCTCATAATACTGAACAAGAACAAAAAAGGCGGATCATTCTGATCCGCCTTTTTTATTTTCTTGAGACTCAATATTCTTTTCAGCGCTCATCAGCAACTTAATAATGTAAAGAAGGATCGGAAACATTATCATTCCCGCAACTCCGAAAATCCGATATCCCGTATACGCCGCGCAAAGCGCTATGAGCGGATGTATCCCCATAAACTTTCCGATAAGGCGCGGCTCTGCAAACTGCCGCACTACATACATTATACCGAAAAGAATGAGAAGTCCGAGCGCCTGCCCCGATTCTCCCGACATGAACAATACCGCCGTCCACGGAAGAAGCACCGTACCCACGCCGAATACGGGAAGAATATCTATTACGGCAATAAGAGCCGACAGAAAAAAGGCATATTTAATTCTGAGAATTATAAATCCTAAAAAAAGCTCTCCGAAAGTAAGCAGAAGCAAAACAAAATATGCTCTTATATATCCTGAGAGCGCACCTGTAATTCCGCACCCGAGATGAGTTATCTTTTTTACGGCGGATTCAGGCATTAAAGATAAAAAACCGCTCTTAACCCCGTCAAAATCCATTGTAAAATAAAATATACCGATTAGAGATACAACTACGGAAAATATGAATTTCGGCAAAGCACCGATAATGTTCGCAGCAAAGCCTGTAACGCTTTGGCTTATATTTTTTACAGCACTCCTCAACACACCTATAAGCGTGCTGTATATTTCATCGGAGATATTTTCACCCCCGTTGTTTGCCAGCTTTGAAAAAATTGGAATCCTGTTTCTGAGATCACCCAAAAATTCAATAATGCGGCGAATGATATTCTCTTCACTGTCAAGATCGTTTACAACACTTTTTACAAAGGAAGTCATTTCATATATCAGCTTTGAGCCTGCGCAAAACAACGCGTAAATAACAGCAAATACCGCAAATACAACGATCACTCCGCCGCATATTTTTGAGGATATACGGCTTTTTTTTGATATATATGACGCCGCAGGACGCAAAGCAGAGGAAATGAAGTATGCCGTTCCGATAGGAATAAGAACTCCGAGAAGCTTATCAAAAAACAAAATAAGAGCAAGAACGGCGCTTATCGCAATAACACACCGCTGAGCCGTAATTCGGCTTTTTTCATTATTCAATCGCTTCCCTCCTTTTGCATCATCCGATAATATTATTATATTGACATTAAGCTCCAAATAATCATCTGTAATAATATATATCGGAAATTTTTTCAAAATACATTGACAATTTGATTTAGTTATGATATCATTTAGATATCAAAAGGGCATTCGATTTTATATCGGAACTTAATTAACCCAATCGCTCAAAGGATTTTAAAGTTTTTGAGGATATTTAAGGACTTATTTTCAAAAAGTTTCTTAAGCAGGGCGGCAAAGATCCAAAGTCGCTTAAAATTCTGCATATAAGCGGATTTGCCCCGAGAAATTAAACGAAAGTTAGGTAACCCATTATGAATGAGATTATTTTGAACAGCAAAAAGAACGGTATGCGTGTTCTTTTGCTCACGCTGATTGAATATTTGGCGGGAATTGCGCTTACAATACTCAGCGCATTTCTGCTTGAGAGCGGGCATGCCGTCATAGGAGCAGTTCTTCTGGTTATTTCGATTATTTGGCTGATTGTCGGCTGGATACCGCTATGCGGACTGAAGGTGCTGAAACCGCAGGAAGCTCTTGTGCTCACATTGTTCGGAAAGTACATCGGAACACTGAAACAAGACGGTTTCTACTACGTTAATCCGTTCTGCACAGCCGTAAATCCCGCTGCTAAAACAAAGCTCAGTCAAAGCGGAGATGTAAAAACAGGAAAAATAGGACAGATATCCATTAACGAAGTCGGCTCTGTTGATATCGCCGAAGCCGCAAACAAAAAGATATCACTGAAAATCATGACGCTCAACAACAGCCGCCAGAAAATAAACGACTGTCTCGGAAACCCAATCGAGATCGCAATCGCTGTTACATGGAGAGTCGTTGATACGGCAAAAGCTGTATTTAATGTTGACAATTATAAAGAATATCTCTCGCTCCAGTGCGACAGCGCACTTAGAAATATCGTGCGTATATATCCGTATGATGTATCTCCCGACATCGACACTACGGGAGACGGTGTGGCTGACGAGGGAAGTCTGCGCGGCTCTGCCGAGATCGTAGCGGAGCGTATCCGTGATGAAATACAGGAAAAGGTAGGAGACGCAGGACTTGAGATCGTGGAAGCCCGCATAACTTACCTTGCATACGCGCCCGAGATTGCAGCTGTCATGCTTCAAAGACAACAGGCATCGGCGATAATCGACGCACGCAAAATGATAGTTGACGGAGCTGTCGGCATGGTTGAGATGGCTCTTGAGCGGCTGAATGAGAGCGGAGTTGTCGAGCTTGACGAAGAAAGAAAAGCTGCAATGGTGTCAAATCTGCTTGTAGTTCTCTGCGGAAATCACGACGCTCAGCCTGTTGTAAATTCAGGATCACTGTATTGATATGGCGGATAAAAAGCAAATTCCGCTCAGGCTTTCGACAAAGCTGTACGATGCAATCGCCGCTTGGGCGGAAGATGATTTCAGATCAGTCAACGGACAAATCGAATATCTTTTAAGCGAATGCGTCAGACAGCGCAAAAAGAACGGAAAATATATCTCAGACGATATTGACGTTCCTCCTGAGCTTGATATTTAAAAATGTAATAAACTTAAAGATTTAAAGGGGCGGAATTTCTGCCCCCTTAATTTTTTGACACAACATGCCGCACGTACATCGCAAGATATGCTGTCAAAAACGGAAAACTGCTGAGCCTATAGATTAGGTTCAGCAGTTTTATTATTAAAAAAAGTCAGCTCTGTAAATGCAATTCAAAATATAATGAGAGAAATTGCGGACAAACATTCTTGTAGAACACCACGATTCAAGAATATCTTTTTTATGTTCGGGTTTAAGATCATTATAAAATTTACGAAAATTGTCTAGTAGCGCTGTCGATATGGAGTTGTCTACCGCTGCAGGTCTGACTCCTCTTGATTTTGCTATCGCTTTCAGCACTTTGTCAACATTAACTACTTTTCCGTCTATATGCTGTTTGGATATCTCAAATAAAGCATCGCTCAAATATGTAAATCCAAGCAAATGTGTCTTAACAATCAAACCCGATGTAAGGTATTCTATTGTCCATTTAAGATCATCATTATTCATATTGATTTTCTTCCACTCGCTCGACTGAGGATTTATCAGTTTTATTGTATATCTTCCTTTTTCAGTAATCTCATCTAACAATCGATGTACAACTTTATAATCGCAATTCTTGATCTCTGCACCGTCTATTTCACCGCTTACAGAGCGACCTCTGTCCGAATAGCACAAGTTCATCTTATGATTTGTTGTTTTGAGAGACATTTCGCCTGAGTCTATTGTACATCTCATTTGCTTTAATACATCATTTACGCTTATGACTTCCATTTGTATCAGATCGTCCTTTCTGTCAGCTTTCAATCGAGGAATTAATTAATCGTTTGCATTTTTCACAAACATACTTATCATTAAACATAACCAATGATTCACTGCCTCCGCAAAAGGCGCATGAGGGTTTATCTTTTTCAATCATGATTTTATTGCCTTTTTCGATAATTCTAACCTTATCATTAGTGCTGAGGTTAAATTTGTGACGTATTTCAGCAGGCAAAACAATTCTGCCTAATTCGTCTATTGCTCTTACAGCTATTTCCTTGCTCATTTCCTTTTCCATTTTTGTTAACTCC
>JAAWQR010000054.1 GCA_022800625.1 Clostridiales bacterium
CGATGAGGGAATCATAGAATTGGCAGTTACTATCAGTACTAATAATCAAGACATTGAAAAAATTAAAGCCTCTTCCGAATTTAAACAGATCTTTCAGGGCATCAGAAGAATTTGATTATGCATATACGTGAAAAGGCTTCCCGATACATTCTGCTGTGCAGAAGTTACAGGAAGCCTTTTTCTATATTATACAGAAGATTATTTCAACATTCCGCGAAGAATTTCGGGCGCTGCTGCAAGAGCATCGGAAATTTTGCCTGCATCGCGTCCTCCCGAAGTTGCACTGTCGGGACGTCCGCCTCCGCGTCCTCCCGTTATCGCGCTGACTTCACGGAGAAGATTTCCCGCGTGAGCGCCGGCTTTAACTGCGTCAGAGCCGCACGATGCAATAAAGTTGATCTTTGCTTCGTTATGTATCGCAAATACAATAACGCCTGAATCAAATTTAGATTTCAGCTTGTCGGATAAACTGCGCGCCGTGTCTAAGCTTACATCTCCGAGATCGGCACAGATCAGCTTTACAGAGCCTACGTCTATTGTGCTCTCTTCAACTTCTGCAAGCTTTGATGATGCCACGGCGGAATTAAGCTCGTCAATTTTTCTCTTTGCTTCTGCAAGCTCGGCATTCAAATGTGCCGCACGAGACGGCAGATCGGTTATATTTGCCGCCTTCAGCTCATGCGCTGTATCTGAAATCAGCTTTTCGCGCTCGGCGAGAAGCTCAAGCACTCCGAGTCCCGTGACTCCTTCGATTCTGCGAACCCCTGCCGCAACAGAAGATTCCGATACTATCTTGAACAGTCCGAGCTGTCCCGTACTCTCCGCATGAGTTCCTCCGCAAAGCTCGCAGGAGAAATTTCCCATGCGTACAACACGGACAACGCTTCCGTATTTTTCACCGAACAGAGCCATAGCGCCGAGCTTCTTTGCACTCTCTATGTCTGTTTCTTCAGTTGTGATCTTGTTATCCACAAGAATTGCCGCGTTTACGATTGCCTCAACTTCATCAAGCTGATCACGGCTTACCGCCTCATAGTGTGAGAAGTCAAAGCGAACGCGGGATTCGTCAACATAAGAGCCTGCCTGTTCCACATGATTTCCGAGAACACGGCGCAGAGCAGCCTGCAAAAGATGACATGCCGAGTGATTTCTCTTAATGGAATCGCGTCTTGTATCAAGTATGTCGGCAGTGACGGTGTCTCCTACGGAAACAGTTCCAGAAACGACAGTGCAAAGATGGAGATAAACTCCGTCTGTTTTTTTAGTGTCGGTAACATTAAGCAAAATTCCATCAGCATAAATAGTTCCCGAGTCTCCGACCTGTCCGCCGCCCTCACCGTAGAAAGGTGTGCGGTCAAGAATAACCGTGCAGTCGCCCTCGGATACAGTGTCTACAGGCTCGTCTCCGGCAAGAATGGCAATAATTTTAGCCTTGCTGCGGTAGTCTGTATATCCTGTAAATTCTGTTTTCGGCATTCCCTCAAGAGCAGATTTTGAAGCTTCGCTCCAGCCTGAAATGTTGCTTCTTGCCGCGCGTGCACGCTCTCGCTGAGCCTGCATAAGACTTGCAAATTCTTCCTCATCGATTTTCAGGCTGCTCTCCTGCGCTATCTCGCGAGTAAGATCGAGCGGGAAACCGAATGTGTCGTACAGCTTGAACGCTTCTTCTCCCGAAATAGCGTCGGCGCCTTCCTTGACAGACGCTCTGATAATGTTTGATAGAATTGAAAGTCCCGCGTCGATCGTCGCGTCAAATCTTTCTTCCTCGATTGAAATGACTTTCTTTATGTAGTCTGCCTTGCTTTCAAGCTCAGGATATCCCGCGACATTTTCTTCAATTACAGTATCGCATAGATCGGTGAGAAATGCTGTCGTGATGCCGAGCAGCTTGCCGTGACGGGCTGCTCGGCGCAGAATTCGTCTGAGAACATATCCGCGTCCCTCGTTTGACGGGGTAACGCCGTCGCAGATCATAAATGTTGCGCTTCTGATGTGATCGGTGATAACGCGGATTGATATGTCGTCCTTGTGATTTTCACCGTATTTTTTACCTGAGATTTCAACAACTCTGTCGAGAATCTTTCTGATGCTGTCAACTTCAAACATATTGTCAACGCCCTGCATTACACATGCAAGACGCTCAAGTCCCATGCCTGTGTCGATATTCTTCTGAGCAAGCTCTGTGTAGTTGCCGTGTCCGTCATTGTCGAACTGCGAGAATACGTTGTTCCATATTTCCATGAAACGGTCGCAGTCACAGCCGGGACCGCAGTCGGGCGAGCCGCAGCCGTATTTTTCTCCGCGGTCAAAGTAGATCTCGGAGCAGGGACCGCATGGACCTGTTCCGTGTTCCCAGAAGTTGTCTTCTTTGCCAAGCTTCTTTATGTGATCCGCGGGAACGCCGATCTCATCGCGCCAAATCGCATAAGCCTCATTGTCGTTTTCATAAACTGACGGATGGAGAAGCTCTGCGGGAATTTCAAGTACTTTTGTGAGGAATTCCCATGACCATTCAATAGCTTCTCTTTTAAAGTAGTCTCCGAATGAGAAGTTACCGAGCATTTCAAAATAGGTTCCGTGGCGCGCGGTTATTCCGACACGGTCAATATCAGGCGTGCGGATACATTTTTGACATGTTGTAACACGGGTTCTCGGGGGCTCGACCTCTCCCGTAAAGAATTTTTTCATCGGAGCCATACCTGAGTTAATGAGAAGCAGAGACTTGTCTCCCTGAGGAATCAGGGGGTACGACGGAAGTCTCAGATGACCTTTTGATTCAAAGAATGAGAGATATTTTTCTCTCAGATCGTTGAGGGAAGTCCATTTCATGATTTTTACGTTCCTTTTTGTTTTATTATGTTTCGGTGCGGGAAACGCCAAACCGAAATTACTACATTATAACTTAGTAATTATAGCATATGAAAAAAGCGATGTCAACTGCGGTATGAATTATTACACTGTGCCTACTTCCGCGAAGCGGAATGTAGGAGAAGCACGCCCCCTGACTTTGTGCTCCGGATAACTTCCGCACAATCATTACTTCCGCGAAGCGAAATGCAGTAGTCTGCAATGTCTATTATCTCGCACTTTCTTTTATAAAAGAAAGTGCGAAAAAAAAAGCGGCTTTCGCTGCTTCCGCGCAGCGGAACGCCTGCATGATGCAGGATAAAAGAAAGTGCGAACCGTTGCTCCGCAGAAACTGCGAAATTAGTAATTTTTTATTATAAAATGGCTGTTGACATAGTTTCAAAATTATGTTATAATTAGAAAAAAGAATACTAATATCCGACCGACGAGGATAAAAAAAGTACGTCGGCAGATTAGTTGAGGTGGTACTCAACTTCTCCTGATGTCTATGTGGCATAAACACATAAACAACAACTGGGTTCCCAGCGCCGACGCTGATATTTATTATATCAGATTGTCTTCGCTTTTTCAAGTGGGTATCGGGTGTTTTCTGTTTGTTTGTCAATTTACGTATGTAAATCGGCGGAATGTGTTTTTTGTTGCACATACCGCCGGTTTTTTTCTTATCTATTTTTCACAAAGGATGTGATCTTTTGTCGGACCTAAGAGACCCAAGTAGGCGTATTCAAAAAATAATAAAATAAGCTGATAGTCGGCTTTACTGTGGGGATCAACTCATTTTTGGAGTTATCTTCCGGGCAAAGCAAATGCCGCAGCGGAGCATGAGAAGGTGGTACTTCTCATGTCCGAACTCAGGGTTGGCATAAACAACACCTAAGTCACTTCTGCGACAACTTATTTTAACATATTGCT
>JAAWQR010000029.1 GCA_022800625.1 Clostridiales bacterium
ATAATATCGGACAGACTGTTTCCGTATGAAGAAAGCATATCATACGAAAACAGCTTTGCCGAATAAGCTACTTTCGGGTAAGAGCGCATCTGCGGCGAAGAAACTCGGGACTGTGGACTATCGCACACTTTACGATATGCGGCGCGTATGCGGTGATGTCCGCATGCCAAAACGCATTTATCCCCAACACTTTATCTATGTATAGACTGACAGCTAACGCTTGCAGTGCACTTGTGGCAATAACACTTTACATACATTCTCTTTGTCAAAGCCAATTGACAAGGTTAAATAAATATGGTAAAATATCATTGTCGCAGAAGTGGCTTAGGTGTTGTTGTTTCCAACCCCTGAGTTCGGACATGAGGAGCGCCAACTTCTCATGTTCGCTGCGATGTTTTTTATACCCGAAAGATAACTTCATAATGAATGAATCCTTCGCAGTATATACTGTCAGTTTATTTATTTGTGATAAGATAACTCCTGCACGGACTTGTCAAAAGATTCACACCCTTTGCAATAATATATAAAGAAAAATCGGACGTATGTGCAACAAAACACATTCGTCCGATTCATTATAAATCGACAGAATATACCGAAATATATCTTGCAAAAGCAACAGCTGTATGATATAATACTCCTACAGTGTCGATGCCGAGTTTTCGGTTGATGTTTATGTGTTGTTTCCACATACTCATTCAGGTATTGTCGAGCGCCAACTCAACAATGCTGTCGGCGCTGTTTTTGTCCGCACCGATTAGACCGATATTCTTTTGTTGCCATCATTATAGCACAATGAGGGATATTTTGTCAAGGGTTAGCAGAAATTTTTATTTTTTGTTTGCTGGTGCGTGTTTTTTTACTTGGTCAGCCGTTTCGGCTAAGCTAAAGCCTTAGCTTGCAAAGCATTTTATCACACTTTTTTTCGTGAAAAAAAGATGTGCAAAAAAAGCCTTCCGGGGGAATGTATTCCCCCAGAAGCTGCCCCCTTCTCTGTGCTTCGCGAAAACATCCGCGCAATCCGCGTAGCGATATTGCTTCGTTATTCGCCTGAAATGAAGTTTGTGGGGACATGGTGGCGGTATCATCTCACAATGCAGGGATTGCTCCGCAGGAGAAGTCTATTTATGGACATTGCACTGTTCAAAGAGCGGTGAGTTGGGTGAGCAATAATGTTTTGCGAAACAAATTTTGCTTTGAGCTATATATACAAGATATATTTAAGCGGCACGGAGCGAAAAATATAATTTGCGCTAAGTAAAATCCTAATTGATTATGAAAACTCAAATTACAGACTAACGTATCGCTTTTTGAACAGCTTATAGGCTGTAGAATAACAACCACTGCGGAGCAATCTCCGCATTTTGACCGTGAGCCGCCACCATGTCCCCGCCGACTTCATTTCAGGAGAATAACGAAGCAATATCGCTACGCGGATTGCGCGGAAGTTATGCGGAGCACAGCAAGGGGTAAGCTTCTAGGGCGCAGCCCTTGAAGGCTTTCTTTGGCATCTTTCTTTCACGAAAGAAAGTGCGACATGCAGCTTTGCTACTTCCGCATAGCGAAACGCAGGCACGAACAAAAAGTGCGATAATCGGATATGTACACTACTACATTCCGCGTGGCGGAACGTAGACTCGAACCATAAACAAATGGTATATTAAGCCTAAATATGTGAAAATATCGTCATCATAAAAGACGACGATATTTTTGAACATTTCAAATGTGAAGCATCATTTAAACTTTCTCTTAAAGCTGATTCTCTCATTTCCGCCGCTCTGCGCTTCAAATTTGTAACAGCCTTTGAATGCAACGCCGTTGTGATCGGTTACAAATATAGTGTTGTGCTTGACGAAAGTCTGAAAATCAACGCTCTTTCCGTTTCCTATAGAAGCAACCTTTACTCCGTTAAGATATACGCTCTGCGAAACTGCTATGCCGACAAAACTCGATAATCTGGTAAAATGAATAGTACACGGCGCGTCAAGAATTTCTTCGGGATTGGCATTTAACGGCAATGTGTCAAATTTCTTTCCGCAAGAAGAGCATTTATATTTGATCGGCTGTATGGTGTAATCATCTTTGGAAACAGAGCTTGCTACTAAGTTTCCGACTGCACCGAAAGCCATGCTTATTCCCATGGATTTTCCCATAGCTCCCTTTGTTCCTAAAATTTTAAGCTCCGAGTTTCCGCATTTCGGACATTTCAGCTCATGTACGCTCGGCCAATTTCCTTGATTATTCATTTTTTGATTCCTTTCGTTATCTTTTGTTTATGTCAGCTCAAATTTTTTCATTCTGTTGCTGCTGCATAATCTTTTTAATTATAACAAAAAATCAACCGTCAGTCAATTTTGTAACAGAAAAATTGACTCTACAATCTTTTATTACATCTTTTCCTCGTCATAAACAGCGCGGATTCCGCCTATGAATTTCGGACGGACTCTTGCCGCGGTAACGGAAGCCTTTCCGATATTCTTAACGCTGAGACGCACGGGAACAGCCACGCGCTTCAAGTGCATTCCGATAAGCGTTGAGCCGATGTCAAGTCCTGCATCCGCATGAATTTCTTCAATTACAACAGGTTCGAGCATGTGTTTGTATGCGCACGCGGCAAACGAACCGCCTGCTTTCGGCTGAGGTACAGCGTTTACTTCATTGTTCTCCCTTAGCTGAATGTATAGCTCGCGCTCAATTACGAGAGCGCGGTTAAGGTGCTCGCAGCATTGTGCGGCAACTTGTATACCAAGCGGAGAAGTAACAGAGATGATTCCCTCCCACACAGCTTCTGCCGCTTCGGGACTTGATCCATGTCCGATTACTGCGCCTGTAATTTCGCTTGATGAACAGCCTACAACAAGTACCGAACCTGCGGAAAGCTTTGCTGTCTCACATATTTCACGAGCCGCCTCGGCAGCCGCCGAAACAATCTCATCTTTAATTGTATTATCTTCAGTATAATTCATGGTAATTTATTCCTCCATAAACGCTTAATCTGCAGTATAATTCACCGTGGATCAAGCTTTTTCTACATATAGTATATCACATAGTCTGTTTCTTTTCAATAAACGGGAAATGTAAAATGCCCTCTTGTAAGCACAAAATCTCAAAAAAGCTGTGTACAAATGTCGAAAAGTATGGTACAATAGATGTGTAGAGCCATTTGTACATGAGTACAAATCAAAATGGTTCTCATAAAAGAGCATAATGGAATACAAAAATAAATCATACGGTAAAGAGCGCCGCAGACGCGATGATGACGGCAGAACTGCTCGGAAAATACGCGAGAACAGTGTTCCCGACGGAATTGTCGCAGGCCGCAATGCGGTTAGAGAGCTTCTGAAAAGCGGGCAGACTATTGACAAGATAATGGTAAGCGGCAGAGAAGGCTCTGTAATTCCGATGATCGCCGAAGCTAAATCGCGGGGAATTCCCGTGCTTGATTCCGACAGTGCAAAGCTCGACTATATATCTTGCGGTGCAGTTCATCAGGGAATTGTTGCGTATACTGCGCAAAAAGAATATGTGTCGGTTGAGGAGATTATAAACATCGCGCATGTACGCGGAGAAAAACCGCTCATTGTAATCGCGGACGGAGTTGAAGATCCTCATAATCTCGGAGCACTCATCAGATGCGCGGAATGTGCAGGCGCTCACGGTGTTATTATTCCGAAAAGACGGTCTACAGGTCTGAGCGCAACGGTTGCAAAAGCGTCGGCAGGAGCGCTGTGGCATATGGCAGTGGCAAAGGTAGCAAATATCGCCGAGACAATAGAAGTATTAAAGAAAAACGGAATATGGACGTTCGCGGCTGAGGCAGGCGGCACGGCTTACTATGAAACCGATTTTAATCTTCCGTGCGCGGTGGTTTTCGGAAGTGAGGGCGCAGGCGTTGCAAGGCTTGTTCGCGAAAGATGCGATTTTACGGTTTCGATACCAATGTACGGACAGGTAAATTCGCTGAATGTTTCAACGGCGGCGTCTGTAATACTCTGCCATGCCGCAAGAATGCAGCGCACCTGATTATATTTGAGGAACAGTGATAGTTTTGAGGATTTTTGATCGTTAAATTTTGATAAGATCAAATCGGCGGTGCTTTTCGGCGGGGAGATATCAGCCGTAGCTGTGGATTTGAGAAAGGTATGCAAAATGAAATTGAAACGAAATAAAAACAATGATCGTCATGATGAAGAAATAAATACAGATTTGTTTATGTCGGAGGATGACTCCGAAAACATATTTTTAGATAATGCAGACGCGGATGACAGTTCCGCATTCAACACGGAAAAGTCAGACGGAGATAATATAGGAGATATAGCGGGACTTGATAATCTTGCAGCTGAGCTTGAAGCAGTGCTCGGCGGAAATTTCGACACTTCGGACGAAGTTCTTCATGAATTTAAAGCATCAGAAGATAATCAAACGGAGCAGAAGACGGAAAAAGATATGTCTGACGATATTACGAATGATTTTCCGCTTAGCACCCCGACCAATGAAATAGAATCTTACATAATGAGCAAATATGACAGCTCTGAGGACAAAAGCCTGTCTAATACAAATGATGAAAATACTATATCTGAGAACGAAGTGAAAGCTCCTGTATATGCAGACAACGCGCCTGTGGACGATACATTGCCTGACGGAGACGAACTGCGAACCGATGAGTTGTCTCCGATAGAAAATCCCGAGGATATAGATTTTGAGTCGCCCGATACCGAGTCCGTAGGTTCAACTGATATGAATCTCCGCATAGCTTTCGGTCTTGAGGAAGAGGACAAAGATTCCGACAGAGTAAAAAAGGCAGTCCAGAAGCTCGGAGATAAGCTTGAAGCTGATACGCGCGTCGGACGGAAAAATTATTCGGATCATCCTGAATTTACAGATCCGATTCAGGCGAGAGAAATTGCCGCCGAATATAAAAAGAAAAAATTCGGCGTGACTGTCCGTCTGATACTTGCGTTTTTCTTTGCACTGATTCTTATTTTCTTTGAAAATATAACAACAATATCTTCATTTATAATCGGTGAAGAAGTGCAGTTTGCGGGACCGCTTGATCCTGCTGTATATCCGGTAGTTCATATTATGGCAAGTCTTCAGCTGTTGTTCTGTACTGCGTTTTGCGCTTTGCCTGAGCTGAAACGCGGAGCGCGCAGACTGTTTTTGTCTCCGACGCCCGAGAGTATGAGCGTCATTTTGCTGGCGGCAGGAGTTGTGTATTCTGCAATAAGCGCAGTTATGGCTACAGTTACTCATATTCCCGTGATGTATAACGCTGTTTCTGCGGTGGCTTTGGTTATGACGCTTGTATACAGCAGACTGAACATCAAGCGCGAAATGATGACATTTTATGTTGCGGGTTCTAAGCGCCGCAAGTATGCAATCACCGCTTCTGACGGAGCTGACACAGCATTTGATGCAGATGAGTATGACGACGCATACGGAGAGGTTCTGCGTGTAGAGCACACAAACTTTATTGACGGCTTTTTCTCGCGTCTCAGCGTACCGGATTCTATGACGAGAGCGTTTATCACAGGCGTTATGGGGGTTGCCGTTGCCGCGGCGGTCATATTCGGAATATTTTCGGGACGCGGCGGAGCGGGAGTTTCGGAAATTGCGTCAAACGTATATATTGTTCTTCTTGCTCTTTTGCCTATGTCGGCATACCTGACCTTCAGCTATCCGTTTTACAGAGTTTGCAAATCGGCGTCTCACAGCGACAGCGCTGTTATCGGCGAAACTTCGCTTGACGAATATGCCGCAGCTTCGGTTATTACCTTTGACGACGGAAGCGTATTTCCTTCAGTCGGAGTTAAGGTTCAGAATATACGCATATACAATAACGCAAGAATAGACCGCGTTCTTTACTATGCGTCAAGTGTATTTGCCGAAGCGGGAGGACCTCTTGCCGATGTGTTTGAGGTTGCGACAATTGAGATCGGCAGATCGGATAAATCAGAAATTCTGGGAGCTGATACGGGATATCTTAAAGCGTCTGTTGACGGTGTGAATATTGTATTCGGCAGTTACGCGGCTCTGACGCAGAAAGGCTTTGAGATATCGGAGGAAACAGCCCGCGACGATGTTGATTTTTCCGATGAAATGAGCATTATGTATATGTTCCGCGAGAATATGCTCGTAGCCAAGATGTATATTAAATATGCGATAGACAGCGATATCGAAGCTACGCTCAAGCAGTTTGACGATTACGGAATGTATGTCTGCATCAGAACCTACGATCCGAACATAGATGAAGATATGATAGAGTCAAAGCTGTCGGGAGTCAAAAATCCTCCGATCAAGGTTGCAAGGTACAGCGATCCGTCGGAAGCAGGCGGCGTATCTCTCAGAGTTGACAGCGGACTTGTAAGTTGTTCTTCATCAAAGGCGCTGTTACAGCTTTTACCGTACTGCGATAAAACTGTTCATACAAAGCGCACTTGCGCGGCTCTGTCCGTGATGTCTGTAATAATCAGCATTATGCTGCTTGCCGTCTTTAATATGTCGGACGGACTCGAACGAATGAATTCACTTTATATCATGCTTTATCAGCTTGTATGGATGATACCGTCGTATCTGGCATCTAAAATTTTTATAAGATAAAAGAAATTGAGAGAGGACTGCCTTATAGACGGACAGTCCTCTCAAGTGTTATTTGGGTTTCTGCATGAAAACATGTGGAATTTAAACAATAACTTTTGCGGCCGCCGGAGCGGCTGATGAAAATAAAAGTATGAAAATAAAGTGCGCTGAGATTGTATTTCAAATGTTTTCATACGTGATAAAGGCATGGTTATAAATCTGAAAAAATAATGTGCGGATTAAGCGTATATTAACTGTTTTCAGAATCAATTTGTTTCTTTTTGTCCCGCATAAAAGTTTATGCATATGAACAAAATTTTTCTTCTGCCTTGAGACATAAGAAAAGAAAAGCAAATTATAAAGAAAGATGTGGTTATAAGTATGAGAGAAGATATAAAAAGCTTTATTACTTCCGTCGCTAAACCCGGAAGATATACCGGCGGTGAGAGCGGATCTGTTTACAAGGATAAATCTGCGGTTGATCTGAGAGTGGCATTCTGTTTTCCCGATACATACGAGATCGGAATGTCAAACCTCGGAATGAGGATCCTTTACGGATGCCTTAATAAGCTTGATAATGTTTGGTGCGAAAGGGTATATGCTCCGTGGACGGATATGGAAGAAGAAATGAGAAGACGGAATATTCCTCTTTTCACTCATGAGAGCGGCGATGCTGTCGGAGAATTCGACATGGTTGCGTTTACCTTACAGTATGAGCTTTGCTATTCAAATGTACTCAATATGATTGATTTGGCAGGGATTCCTCTTCGATGCGCCGACCGAAGCGACGATATGCCGATAATTATTGCGGGCGGTCACTGCTCATATAATCCCGAGCCGCTTGCCGATTTTGTCGATATTTTTTCAATAGGCGAGGGAGAAGAGTCTCTTCCCGAGCTTGCCGAGCTGTATATAAAAATGAAAAAGGACGGGACATATACAAGAAAAGCTTTTCTCAAAGCCGCGGCATGTGAGCTTGAAGGATTTTATGTGCCGTCGCTTTATCATGTGACTTATAATGATGACGGAACTATCTGTTCGATTGAGCCTGAGGTGGGAGTGCCATCAAAGGTAACAAAGCGAATCATCGCTGATGTTGACAATGCATATGTGCCGACCCCCCCCGTTATGCCGAATATAGATATCGTACACGACCGTGTAACGCTTGAGGTTTTCCGCGGATGCGTGCGCGGATGCCGCTTCTGCCAGGCGGGATTTATCTGCCGTCCCGTTAGAGAAAAATCCCCTGAAACACTTAATGCTCAAGCGAAGCTTTTGTGCAGCGCTACAGGTTACGATGAAATATCGCTTTCGTCTCTCTCTATCAGTGATTATTCAAAAGTAGGCACGCTGACGGACGATTTGCTTTCATGGACAAATGAAGAAAAAATCAACCTCTCGCTTCCGTCGCTCAGGGCGGATACCTTTACCAAGGAACTGATGGATAAAATATCCTCTGTCCGCTCAAGCACCGTAACATTCGCACCGGAAGCCGGCTCACAGAGACTTCGCGACGTTATCAATAAGAATGTAACCGAAGAAGAAATTTTGAAAGCTGCGTCTGTAGCATACGGAGCCGGAAAAAATAAAATAAAGCTGTATTTTATGAACGGACTTCCATGCGAGACTGATGAGGACGTGGAGGGAATTGCATCAGTCGCAAACCATGTGCTTGACGAATATTATAAAACACCGAACAGAAACCGCAAACAGCCGCCTCAGGTTACGCTGAGCGTAGCGTGCTTTATTCCGAAACCGCATACTCCTTTCCAATGGGAGGGGCAGAACAGCTTTGATGAGCTTGAAAGAAAACAGAAGCTGCTCTCAGGCAGCATAAAAGACAGAAAGATCAGATATAATTATCACGATGCTCGAGTGTCGCACCTTGAAGCAGTATTTGCAAGAGGAGACAGGCGGCTCGGAGCGGCTCTTGAGGAAGCACACCGCAGGCAAATCCGTTTTGACGCATGGGAGGAATTTTTTGATCTTGACCGCTGGCTTAAAGTGTTTGATTTCTGCGGGATCGATCCTGCATTTTACGCAAACCGCACGATTCCCGACGATGAGACACTTCCGTGGGATGTAATTGACTGCGGAGTTACGAAGGATTTTCTGCTGAGAGAACGCCACAAGGCGTATGAAGCGGCGACAACGCCCTCATGCCGCGAAAAATGTTCCGGATGCGGAGTATCAAAGCTTGTGCCTGCGGAGTATTGCAGATGGTGTCCGGGACACCCCGGCGGAGATGAGGTGGAGGCTATCACTGGGAACGCCGAGGAAGCGCTTGTGGGAGATGAGCTTCTCAAAAACAGACAGCTTACAAATCCTAAGCCGATTCGAGCGATCAGAGTACGATTTGAAAAATCAGGGCCGATGCTTTACATCTCGCATCTTGATCTTGCCAAATGCGTTATGCGGGCTGTTGTAAAATCAAAGCTTCCCGTATGGTATTCGGAAGGATTTAATCCGATTCCGCACCTTGTTTTCTCACCGCCGTTGTCGGTCGGATGCGGAGGAGAGTCTGAAATCCTTGATTTTAAGATAGTCTCTGAGATATCTGATTCCGAAATCTTCTCGCGTCTTTCGGAAGCTATGCCTGCAGGAATAACAGTGCGCGAGGTATATACTGCCGAAACAAAGCTTAAAGAGATTACATGGGGAGAAAATTTAATTACATTTCGTGGGATAGAAACAGTGCGCGGCGAACGTGCCGAAAGTAATGCTGTGGATATCTGTGCTGAAATATCGGTGATGTTTGACAGTCCCGTCGTGATGATGAAACGCAGTAAGCGCGGTGAGCGTGAATGCGACATATCTCCGCTTGTAAAAAACGCTGCTGCCGAGTATTCTGACGGCGCTCTTAAGGTTACTGTTATAACAAGCGCTGCGGGAGAGAATTATCTCAATCCCGAATATGCGGCAAAGGCAATTGAAAAACAGCTTGAGCTGTCGGGAAAGATGATGTTCCATACGATAACGAGAAAATCACTGATGCTTTCTGACGGATCTGAGTTCAGATAAAACATTGAAATACCGCTAGGATGCATTGCGGTATTTCAAAATTCTACATGCAAAAAACAGTTCCGCACGGCTTTAGTCCGGCGGAACTGTTTTTTTATGTTTTACACATAAGGAGAAAAATGAAAACAAAGTAAAATATATATTTAAAACGATCCGACTGATAAAGACATCAAAATCTCAAATATTTTCCGAGGGATCGCGGATAATATTAAATTATTTACAATCTCAGAGAGATACATATTCTATAGTGATTTTTATCGCGCCTTAATCATACGACATGCAGATCCGTATTATTTTATCTGCATGTCAGGCATAAATACGTTTATTCGGATACCTTATGACATGCGATGAAGCATCAAACGCTCTTATGCTTGATATGTTATTCATAATGATTATTGTTTTCATCATTTGAGCTTCACCTCCGATCTTATTGCCTGTACTGTCTCTTTCTGATTATAATATACCATACGTTGAATTAAATGTCAATAGTGTATATGTGTAATCAGTTTAATTTGTATAGGTGCACAATTGAGAGAGTATATTTATGCGATCTTACCCGATTTTTATGTGCATAATGACAATCTGCAAAAAAGAACGGCACGCTTTCCGTGTCGTTCTTTCTATTAAAGGCGCCACCCGGACAGCAGCCACGCTGCCTAATCTGCTCGGTCCGATTCCGCACCTTTGTGTTAAATAAAAACAACACGCTTTCGCGTGTTGTTTTTATTTAAGGCGCCACCCGGAATCGGACCGGGGATAAAGGTTTTGCAGACCTCTGCCTTACCGCTTGGCTATGGCGCCATACTATAAATCACGGACACAGAAATGCTTTTCGTGTCCGTGATAATGGAGCGGATTACGGGGATCGAACCCGCCACCTCAACCTTGGCAAGGTTGCGCTCTACCAAATGAGCTAAATCCGCAGAATGCCTCCGGTCGGAATCGAACCAACGACACGAGGATTTTCAGTCCTCTGCTCTACCAACTGAGCTACAAAGGCGTCTCGTGCCGTGAGTTTGTCACGGCATAATAAAGCGACCCGAAGGGGACTCGAACCCCTGACCTCTAGCGTGACAGGCTAGCGTTCTAACCAACTGAACTACCGGGCCGTATGGAAACAATAGGGCTCGAACCTATGACCCTCTGCTTGTAAGGCAGATGCTCTCCCAACTGAGCTATGCTTCCATCTTCATCGCCTTGTCTTTCGTCCGGCGACATATAGTATTATATCACAGGTCGCATATTCTGTCAATACTTTTTTTCAATTTTTTCAAATATTTTTTGAGAGCGCTATCTCAAGCTTCATTTCCGCTTTTCTGCACGCGCAATAATGTGCCACCGCTCGCTTGTGCCGCATATCTCTGAAAAATCAAATCCGCCAAATATTCCGCATATCTGAAAGCCTGCCGCGGACAGCATATCTCTCAGCGTATCCTCATCATAACAGCGTTCCGTCTGTACACCGTCACGCCTGGTGTAACGACCGTCTGAGCATTTTTCAAAGACAGAAAGGTGAAAGTCACACTGCTCTCCGTCATCGGATAGTCTGTTCTGCCACACGCAAAGCGCTCCGTTCTCTTCAAGAACATAATCATTATCGGCATAAACGGTGCGGAACTTGTGCGGCGTGTTCACATCAAATATGAAAAGACCGTCGGGATCAAGATAATTATGAACAAGGGAAAAGCATCTTGCAAGATCTTTCCTGTCCGTGATATGGTTTATCCCGTCAAGACAGCATATAACGGAACCTACCGTACCGTACAGCTCAAAGTCACACATATCCCCTTCAAGAAACAAAATCCCATGCCGTCCTGCGGAAAATGCACGCGTATACGCCTCCGAGAGCATCTCAGGCGATATATCAAGAGCCGTCATATCATATCCCCTCGAATCCATCTCAAGAGTCATAGAACCCGTTCCGCAGCCAAGCTCAAGAACCAGCGACGGCTTTTTTTTTGCAAACCTTGCATAGCATTCCTCAATAAAATCCGCCCATTCAGAATAGTCCACATCTCCGTTCAATCTGTCATAAACTCCGGCAAGCGCCGAATATCCTCCGCTCATTACCGTTTCTTCCTTTACACTATCTTATAATATGCATGGAATACTGATCCCGTGCATTAATACATATATTTTACCGCGATTTTAAAAAAAGTCAAGTACAGTCCAATAAATCGCCCTGATATTCTCCAAACGCTGTAATTGCGGTAATGACCGAATTTAAGTTCATTCGATATATCAAACAGGAATAACCGGCATACATCATTTTCAAATAAATTTGCATGTGAAAATAATGTTTCTGTGAAGTAAAATGATATGCTGTAAAAAGCATATATCTTATCCCTTATATATGTAACTTATCCCAAACTATTGAAATATAAATCTATCAAGTATATAATAATAGTGGAAGCATAATATCAATAAGAATGCCGAATCATCATTCAGAATAACCTAATGGGAGGTAATACCAATGGGCTGTTAACTTTTACCCCGGTGCGGACAGACTGTAAAAACAACAAAATTTAATATTAAAGGAGACTACAATCATGAAAAGAAAACTTTGTAATTCGATCAATTTACGATTTATCTGCTCTGTACTGACTCTTTTGATATTTATAACACAGATGTCTTTCGGAGTAAGCGCTTCCTCAGGCACGATTTACGAAAGTGAGAGCAACAACACTGTATCGACTGCCGATACAACTTATGATGACCGTGATAACTATGGTGCTATCATAAGTTCATCAGATGTTGATTGGTGGAAAATTGAATTTAAATCTGAAGGCATTGCAAACTTTTGGCTCGGAGATATTCCGAGCGGTTGCGATTTTGATATGCAGGTTTATGATTATACAGGAACAAAGTTATTGGCAGAATCGGTAAGAGGATCAACTCCTTCTGAGCTCGTTAAAATTCATGTACGTCCGGGAAGTAAATATTATATAAAAATATATGGCTTTAATGGCTCACACAGCGTTTCTTATTATAGTTTCAGAGTAAAACGATATGATCTGCAAGATGCAAAAATATTCACATTTAAATACTCTGGATATAATAGCCGTGATGAAAATAATGATATACTAAAAAATTTATGGGGAATGGGGTTTGGTGGACAAGAATATCTTAATAATACCGCCATAGATGCTTATAATTCATTTGCAAAATCTTCTGTATTTATAGTTAACGGTCATGGTTCAAAAGGGAAAATAAGCTTTTATACAGCAGCCCCAACCACTAAAACATCAATTTTTGCAACAAAGAATAGTGCTATGACATCATCTGACAGGGCAATATCCGAATATACTAATTCGGCTTTATCTAACGTACCATTGGCTATCTATACCGGGTGTAGTTCCGGAGTCACAAGTTCAACTTTAGGCAATATGGTCGATGAAACTTTGGAGAAAGGGTGTTTCTGTTGTATTGCTTGGACAGAAGATATTTATACCAAAGACGGAAATGCTTGGGTTAAAAAATTTTTGGAGCATTGTAAAAACGGTCAAAATCTTGGAAATGCAAGACAACTAACTAATGATTGGGTTAACGATCCCAAAACAAAATTAATTGAAAAAAGCTCTATTTCTTCTCAGTATTATGGAGCAAGTAGACTTTGGGCAACTGTTATTGGTTAATAATATATAATGTTATATAATAGGAGTATATGTTATGAAAAAGAAACAACTACTTATTCTATTTGGTACAATATTGATACTTTTTATTGTTATTGCTCTTTCGGTATTTGCCAATATTCCCACAAGTGATGAAGTGAATAAAGATGTATCAAAATCAATAAGTACAGTAAAAACCCCATTACCCTCGGCTATTATGATATCTTCTGACAATTATGTTATTGAAGAAAAAAATTTCATTAGCCAAGACATTATTACAGAAAAAAATTATGTCATCGAAGATAGCATAATTCAACTAAAATATTCAAATTCAACTATAAAAACAAGCGGCATCACAAATGATATTTATTTCGATAAAGATAGCAATGAATATACTTTTTCCTCCAATGACGAACTTATAAGTTATAGCATAAGCAATGAAGCATTTGTAAACAGTATTCAAAAATATACGGGAGACTATAAGGAACTAGACAAAGGAAAAACTTCTACGCTCAGCGAACAAGACGCCATAAAATATGCAAAAAGAATTGCACGCGAGTATTTTGGGGACAAATTGGATCTCGTGGAATTTGACAGCATAACACATGACAATGAAACTAATATATACTATTTGTATTTCTATCAAAATCTTGGTGCTGATAAATTTATAAAGGGCATTTACTGTTATGTGAGTATATTGCCCGACGGAACTGTCAATCATTGCAGTATGGATAATTATGACGAGCTTATAAACTTTGATTCCTCATTACTCGACGACATTACCAAAGAGGTAATATATACTGATCTTGAAAATAAAACACGCGAATTGTACGGTGATAAATTAGTGGATTTTGAAATAAGCGACAACATCCAACTTTTTAATGAAAACGGCTTATATTATTTCTTAGTAGGCGTATCTTCGGAAGTTGATTTTGAAGGTAAGGGCGCTGACGGCGTATATAATGACGGCGGACAGATATACCGCTATGACCTATCTGTCAAATAAGAGCAAAAAAAAATACTTTCACTTATTCTGACAGCGTCACGATAATGCTGATTAAATCGGCAAAGTCGGGGCGCTGCCCCTTTATCTCTTGTTATTACTCAAAAAATAAATTTTTTTATCTTTCCGTACAATATTTTCCTCATTTTTGCGACTGTATAGGTAGAGCGCAAAATTTACCTCCAAAATAAAATCTAAAACTAAAGGAGAATAATTCAGATGAAAACAAAAAAGATCATAATAGCAGTATGTACACTTTTGATGTTAGCAGCAGTTATAAGCGTTTCGGTATACGCCGGAATGTTCGCAGGCGGTGCGTCGCGGGGAAATGCAAAATATACACAAACGAACACTGAAACAGAAGCCGTTCAGACAGAAGCAAAAGAGAGCGCAATAACCTTGCACGGCACGCTTGTTGGACCTGATGATTATTACGCATCAAATTCATTCGTAAACGAAAATGCAGAACCTGAAAAAGTTTACGTGATCGGTGACGAGTCAATTCCTCTGAAACTTGAAGGCTCTATCATCTTGGAGAGCGGAAACTATATCGACGTATATAACGACGCTGAGGGAAACGTATACAGCTTTGACGAGAACGGAGAGTTTTCGGTCCTATGAAATGAACGATGACATATACATTGAAAAAATACACCACTCCGTCGGCGATCTCAAAGAATTCGGCAAGAATTATATTCCTCCGACCGAGCTTGCGGAAAAAAATGCAATTGAAATTGCAAAAGAGACTGCAAAAAAATATTTTGGAGAGAAGTTCGACTCATTTGAATTGGAAAGCACACTTTACGATGAAGATACGGGCGGCTATCATGTATACTTTGAGCAATATTTCGGTGATGAAAAATACATACGCAGTATGCTGTGTGTTGTCGGTATAATGGGGGATCAAACTATCAGCTGTTGCGGAATAACAAACTACTATGACCTCAAGGACTTTGACATATCACTGCTCGACGGAATTACAAAAGATGCGCTGTACCGTGATCTTGAAAATAAAGCGCGCGAAACATACGGAGATGATCTGCTGAACGTAGAAGAAATTAAAGTGTATCTTAAAGTAAAAGACGGAACATATTACCTTGAAGCCATAGTAGATTCAAACATATTGTACCGATTTGTTAGCGGTGCAAGTTTTGAGGATCATAATATTCAGAGTTTCCGCTACAATCTGCCCCAAAATTAAATAAGCCACACACTTATTTTAATATAACAAGTTCAGATCAGAAAAATCCCGGACAGAACACGCACTGTCCGGGATTTTTTGCCGCAACGGGAATTCACCCTGCGGCAAATACTATTTTTCTGTCAGAATATCCGCAATTCGGCGGCACGCAAGTCCGTCTCCGTAAGGATTTGACGCATGGCTCATGCGGGCGTACTCGTTCTTGTCCTCAAGCAAAAGCTTGAAGTTTTCGTATATCACATCCTCACTTGTGCCGACAAGCTTCAGCGTACCTGCGGCGATTCCCTCGGGACGCTCAGTCGTATCACGCATAACAAGCACAGGTTTTCCGAGAGAGGGCGCTTCCTCCTGAATTCCGCCGCTGTCCGTCAGGATCATATAGCTGCGAGAGAGGAAATTGTGGAAATCAAGCACGTCAAGCGGCTCGATAATGCGGATTCTGTCACATCCGCCAAGTTCCTCGGTTGCCGCCTTTCGGACGGTCGGATTCATATGGATCGGATAGATCGCCTTAACATCGGGGTGCTCATCGATTATCCTGCGAATCGCGCGGAACATATGGTGCATCGGCTCTCCGAGATTTTCTCTCCTGTGCGCCGTTATCATGATAAGACGGCTTCCGCCTACCCAATCAAGCTCAGGATGCGTATAATCTTCTCTGACAGTCGTTTTGAGCGCATCTATCGCAGTATTTCCCGTTACATAAATCGTTGCGGGATCTTTGCCTTCTCTTACCAGATTTTCTTTTGAGCGCTCGGTCGGTGCAAAATTGTATTTCGCGATGATTCCGACAGCCTGTCTGTTGAATTCCTCCGGGTATGGGGAATAAATATTATATGTTCTAAGTCCTGCTTCTACATGTCCGACGGGAATCTGCATATAGAAGCATGCAAGGGCAGTAACAAATGTCGTTGACGTATCTCCGTGAACAAGCACGACGTCAGGCGATGCCTCCTCAAGCACTGCGCGGATACGCTCCAAAATATTTACGGTAACGTCAAAAAGAGTTTGTCCCGACTTCATGATCGACAGGTCATAATCGGGAGTTACGGAAAACGCATTCAGCACCTGATCGAGCATCTCACGGTGCTGTCCCGTAACACATACGACGGTTTCAAGCTCAGGTCGGCTTTTCAGCTCAAGCACCAGCGGACACATCTTTATAGCTTCCGGTCTTGTACCGAATACAAGCATAACTTTTTTCATAATCTGACTCCATTTAGCCGAAAAACGGCGATATATAGTGGCAATATATAGTAATGTTCGAATCAAAAACCTGTTTACAGCTATATTTTACCACATATGAGAGAGCATTGCAAGACATTTTGCCGCACAGCGGTGGCGAATTTTCACTTTATGAGGTTATACCGAAGATCCTCATTTACGAGGGAAAAGAGAAACCATCTCATACGCCGAAATTTTCTCTCTTCCCCTGCGCCCCCTTCTCTCTTCCTTGGCTGATTATTATGGGAAATGTATCATTTACAGCTATATAAAGCTTCCGTGCATTTATAAAAAGCTATCTTCATAAAATTTCTTTGATACTTTCTTTATAAAGAAAGTATCGTTCCCCTTACTTATCTTTCAGCTTGTCCTTCAAATACTGTCCCGTGTACGACCGCTCGCATTCTGCGACCTGTTCAGGCGTGCCTGTAGCCACGATCTCTCCTCCGCCGTCTCCGCCTTCAGGTCCGAGATCGATAATATAATCGGCAGTCTTAATCATATCAAGATTATGTTCAATCACGATAACGCTGTTTCCGCTCTCTATCAGGCGATTTAACACATCTATCAGTTTTTCAACGTCCGCCGTGTGAAGTCCCGTCGTCGGTTCGTCGAGTATATATACGGTTCTTCCCGTCTGTCGGCGCGAAAGCTCTGTTGCAAGCTTAACCCTCTGCGCCTCTCCGCCCGACAGTGTGGTTGACGACTGACCTATTTTGATATATCCCAGCCCAACGTCGCACAGCATACGAAGTCTTGACGCAATTTTCGGAATATCTGAGAAAAATTCAGCGCCCTCCTCACATGTCATTTCGAGCACGTCTGCAATGCTCTTTCCTTTGAATTTAACGTCGAGCGTTTCTCTGTTATATCTCTTACCGCGGCACACATCGCACGCGACATATACATCGGGCAGAAAGTGCATTTCAATCTTTTTAACACCGTCGCCCTCACATGCCTCGCATCTGCCTCCCCTTACATTAAAGCTGAAGCGTCCTGCTTTATATCCGCGCATCTTTGCGCCGGGCGTCTTTGCAAAAAGTTCGCGTATGTCAGAGAATAGTCCCGTATATGTCGCGGGATTGGAGCGCGGCGTGCGCCCGATAGGGCTCTGGTCTATAGCTATTACCTTATCAAGGTGCTCGATACCCTCTATCTTCTTATGAGCTCCCGGATACGTTACGGCGCGGTTGAGCTTTGATGACAGCTCGCGCAGAAGTATCGAGTTGATGAGCGACGATTTACCCGAACCTGATACTCCCGTAACACAGACAAAGCATCCGAGCGGAATTTTCACGCTAACATTTTTAAGGTTATTTTCACGCGCGCCGACGATCTTCAAAAACTTGCCGTTCCCTTTACGTCTTTCAGACGGAAGCGCAATCTTACGTCTTCCTGACAGGAAGTCTCCCGTAACGGATTTTTTGTTTGCCGCAACCTGCTTAGGAGTGCCCGCTGCGACAACTTGTCCTCCGTGAACGCCCGCTCCCGGACCGATATCAATAATATAGTCCGATTCCTGCATCGTTTCCTCGTCATGCTCGACGACTATTACGCTGTTGCCGAGATCGCGCAGACTTTTGAGCGTTCCGATAAGCTTTGAATTATCTCTCTGATGAAGACCGATAGACGGCTCATCGAGAATATAAAGGACGCCTGTAAGCGACGAGCCTATCTGTGTTGCAAGGCGTATACGCTGCGCTTCACCGCCCGACAGAGAACCTGATTTGCGTCCGAGCGTCAGATATTCAAGTCCGACAGACTTCAAGAATCCGAGACGGCTCTTTATTTCCTTTATTATTTCATGAGCGATCTTCGCTTCGCCGCCCTCAAAGTTCAGTTTTTCGGTAAAATAGAGCGCGTCGGCAACCGACATTTTGCAGTATTCCGATATATTGAGTCCTCCGACCGTAACGGCAAGCGCGTCGCGGTTCAGTCTCATTCCGTGGCAGTCGGGACACTCCGCGTCAAGGAAAAATTGGTCGTAATATTCGTTTGTCTCTCCGCCGTAAGCAGCCCTCTCCGTGATTATTTTTATCACACCGTCAAATTTTGCAGTTCTTTGATGATGCGCTTCACCGCCGAACATTCTGACAATATCAAATTGTTTATCCGAACCGTAAAGCAAAGCATCAAGCGCCTCCGCAGGAAAGTCCGAGATCGGCATATCGAGCCCCCCTCCGTATGACTCAACAAGTGCACGCACGAGAGGACCGTTCCACGAATCCTCCGTCATCGTTTTAAAGCCGTTGACGGCTATCGCACCTTCAGCCAAAGACAGTGACTTATCGGGAATGATCTTTTCGGGAGAAATCGAGCGGAGCGAACCAAGTCCCGAGCACGTAGGGCAAGCACCGAACGGATTATTGAAGCTGAACATACGCGGCTCAAGCTCACCGAAGCTTATACCGTGTTCCTCGCAGGCGTAATTTGTTGAAAAATCCATCGTCTTCGGATCACTTTTTTCTTCACCGCGGGCAGGTACGGTTTCGCATACTACATGCCCGTCCGCCTCGCGGAGAGCGCATTCCACTGAATCCGTAACGCGTGTGCGGATTCCGTCTTTCATAACAAGTCTGTCCACAACGATCTCAACGGTATGCTTCAGGTTTTTATCAAGCTCGATATCTTCTCCGTCGCCGTAGATCACACCGTCAACCCTGAGCCTTACATATCCGTTACGGCGCGCATCGGTTATAACCTTCTCGTGCCGCCCTTTTTTGCCGCGCACAACGGGAGCAAGAATCATAAATCTTGTACCCTCGGGAAGCGTCATGACGCGGTCTATTATCTGATCGGGAGATATCTGCCTGATCTCTTTGCCGCATACGGGGCAGTGCGGAATACCGAGCCTTGCATAAAGTAAACGGAGATAGTCGTAAATTTCGGTCACGGTTCCGACGGTTGAGCGCGGATTTTTCGACGTTGTTTTCTGATCTATGGATATAGCGGGAGACAGCCCGTCGATAGAATCAACTTCCGGCTTGTCAAGCTGACCTAAAAACTGTCTTGCATATGAGGACAGACTTTCAACAAAGCGTCTGTGTCCTTCTGCATATATTGTATCAAACGCAAGAGACGATTTTCCGCATCCCGACAGTCCCGTCAGTATTACAAGTTTATCACGCGGTATCGTAACATTTATATTTTTTAGATTATTCACGCGTGCGCCGCGTATTTCTATATTTTTCTGCATTTTAAAAATGTTCCTTTTCTTTGCTGAGCCATTTGCTTTTTCCGACATGAAAAATATGGCTTATTTATCTGTTACGGCAGTTCGCTGCGGTTTGTTTTGAAATGCCGCCAGCCTCTTTTCCGCTTCATCCGTTCTGAGCTTATCCTCAACATATGCGCGCCGCAGAAGCTCTCCCGGTACATACATGTCATATTTGCCGAATGCAGGTGCTTCTGTCCCTCCGACAAGCTCTTCCTTATCAATTCCGTTTCGGGCTACGCCTGCTAGGTGACGAAGCAGTGCTTCGCCGTCTCCTCTCTCCAGCTTAAAGCTCATAAAATAGCATCCGTTAAATTCAAGCGAGTTCAGTCCGAACGCTCCCGAATTTTTCTGAATAAATCTTCTCATAGTACGGAAGCTCCGTGTTCCGAGCCACGGGAAATATACCCATGTCGCACCGCCTATCGGAAGTATGTCGCGCTCAGTCATTCCCGTGTTTTTTGCGACTTTCCTTGCAGTTTTCAGGCGGGCGGCCGCATCAGGCTTCAGATACGGATATTCCGTATCCTCACGCAGTACCTCGCACATTCTTTCAAGTATCCTTGTGTGTACCTCACCGTAGTCACCGGGCCATGCGATCTCCATTTTTCCCTTAACTTGATGAACGTATACAAGACGGTGCGGCACATCTACCTCTTCGACCTCCCATACACGTCCTGCAAGAGCAAATCTGTCGCCTGCCGGCGGAGCTGACGTGATAGTACCGATCTCCGAGGATTCACATCTTACGGTATAGTCCTCCGAATCCTTAAAGACCGCAAAAAATTTGAAAGAGCCTACAAGCTTTTCGCCGCGAAGTCCGACAAGCAACTCGCCGTCCTCCGTCATTTCAATAAAATCATCCTTCAGCATTGAGTAAAGCAAAAGCTTATATTCGTCTTTTTTAATATACCTGAACGGAGGAAGCGAGAGGACACGCTCGGCAAGCCGTCTCGGATTCATCGCTCCGTTTCCGACAAGAATCGACAAGGTCTGCTGAAAAAGCAGGCTGAACGGACATTTTACCTCCATGGGCGGCTCGATAAAACGCTCTTCAATATAGAGCTGAACTATTGCTATCGCGCGAAGCAGCTCCCATGGAATCAGATCGGGAAGCGGCGCATTCGGAAGCGGTTCTTCCTCTCTGAACACCATCATCATCTCAGGCGGATCTTCGCGTCTGCCCGAGCGTCCGAGTCTTTGAAGAAACGAAGATACCGTATGCGGTGCGCCCATATGAACAACGCGTTCAAGTCTTCCGATATCTACTCCCAGCTCCAGCGTTACCGTAGCACAGGTCACAGCATGAGTTTCATCCGACTTCATTTTCATCTCCGCATCTTCGCGAAGCGCAGCGGACAGATTCCCGTGATGTATAAGAAAAATATCAGGCTCGCCGCGGTATTCCGCGATCTGTCTGAGGGTCGCCGTTACATATTCCGTTTCTTCTCTCGAATTTGAAAAAACTATCGCTTTTTTATCCCTCACACAGTCATAAGCATATTCAAATCCGGCATCAAGGCTGAATGTTTCACCGCCCTTATTTTCTGCGTCCCCGTCTGTTTCCTTTTCTGAATCCTGCGGCGCATTCCCCATAGTTTCCGCAATGTTCCGCTCAGTTTCAGATGATATCGGGTGATTATTTATAAAAAAATGCTCCATTCCGAGTCTCATACGAAGCGATTTTTGTGTCGGAATCGGCGCTGATGTCTCACGCATACTTCCCGCCGACAGCCACTCTGCGGCAGCATCAAGATCTCCGAGGGTCGCCGACAGTCCGATCCTTCTCGGACAAGCTCCCGCAAGAGATGACAGCCTTGAAAGCTGACAGATGATCTGATTTCCGCGGTCGGAGCCTGTCAGAGTATGTATCTCATCTATGATAACATATCTGAGGTCGCCGAAAAGGCGCGGCACGTCTCCCGGACGGCGTATCATCATGGCTTCAAGCGATTCAGGCGTTATTTGCAGTATTCCCGACGGATTTTTCAAAGCGCGCGACTTATGAGAGCCCGACACATCTCCGTGCCAGTGATACACGGGAATTCCCGTCATATCGGTGAGATGAGCTATACGTCCGAACTGATCGTTTATAAGCGATTTGAGCGGAGCAATATAAAGCACGCCGAAGCTTTGCGGCGCGTTATCGTACATTTGCGAAAGGATAGGGAAAAAAGCGGCTTCTGTCTTACCCGATGCGGTTGAAGAGGACAAAAGAAGATTATTTTCCGTTCCGAAAATAACCCGAGCCGCTTCAAGCTGCATTTCATGAAGCTTTTCCCATCCGTGTGAATATATATACTCCCTTATAAACGGAGAATATGAATAGAAAATCTGTTCATCCGTCATTTGATTCGCCGCCTTTCTTATGCTGATTTTCCGCTGATTTTACAGTACTATATCGTCTATCGTTATTTTATCTGAAGAATTCCCTACACCATTTTTGCTCTCTTCCGAGCTCTGCGTAATATTCTCATGGTTTCCGATCGACGGCATGATCTCCTTATAACTTTTATCGGGATTTTGATATAGCAGATCAAGCAAGGTTACGTAATCCCTAATTATTTCCCGCGGTGTTATCATCGATTCCGCGCCCGCCCTTGACAAAGAGCTTCTGAGAAATTCCGTCATCTCATCTTCGCTTATCCTGACCTCCCATGAATAATACCTGCCGTGGAGAGACGTAAGCCGTCTGATAAGCGCCAAAAGCTCAACGTCGGAAAGTCTGCGAAGCCTTATCACAGGTCCCATCATGCTTTTGAGCGGAGAACCGTCTGAGCCTTCCGCCGCATGTGCAAAGCGACCGTCCGACAAGCGCGAACGAAGAGCTTCATAGCTGAACAGTCCGCGGCGGCTGTCCTCCAAAAACTGCGGAGTCCCGCCGAACACGAGCATCATGCCCCCTGCTCTTCCCTGCATGGTGTCGTTGTACATTGAAAGGATCTTTTCATAATTCGCTTCGCGCGATATGCGGTTCGGAATCTTATATAGATTCACGCCTTCATCAATAAAAATACAAAGTCCCGAATAGCCTACATGCCTTACAAGAGCGGCGATAAGCTTGATATTATCGTACCAATTGGAGTCGTCGATCACTGAAACGGAACGAAGTCCCGTAGCGCGCCTTGCTTCAGTCTTGTTCCCGTACTCTCCGCGAAGCCACCTGAGACACGCGGACATTTTTTCATCGTCGCCGTCGCCGTAAGCTTTGCAGTATTCACTGACGATCAAAGCAAAATCAAATCCTCCGACTCCTGCTTCGAGAATGCGAGCATCAGCTACGATACGGGCTGTAACAAGAGAGGCAAAATTTTCATCTCCCGCAGAAACTCCCTCCGATATCAGTCTTTCCGAAACGGAGGAATACCATTTGCCTATTATCACGGGGAGCGCTCCGCCGTCGGGGGAGCTTTTGCAGGAAAGATTTCGTATCAGCTCGCGGTATGTCGCGAGTCCGCCCGTGCCGCAAAGCCTTCTTTCGGGAGAAAGATCGCAGTCTGCGGTAACAAATCCGCGCTCCGCGGCATATCCGCGCATAAGCTGTATCAGAAAACTTTTACCCGAGCCGTATCTTCCGATTATAAATCTTGTAACTCCCTCTCCGCCCTCAACGCGGCGCATATCCTCCGTCATAGCTTCAATCTCGTCAACGCGTCCGATCGCAATATATGGTGCGCCTGAGCGCGGAACCACTCCCGCCGATGCGGACGACAGAAGTGTACCGAGTATTCTGCGAGGAATCTTTTCTGTGTTCACCTCGTTTACCTCCGTTTTTGAGTATAATATACTTTGTTACTGCCGTTTATAAGCTTATATCTCAACAGCTCAGCTTTCACCTACAAACCGATCTCTTCTCTGTAATCCTCAATTATACGGTAATCGCCGCAGCTCATTTCAAGAACAACATCTCCGATAATCTCATATGCCGCCTCATTTATCTCCGATGCTGCGCTGTCCGCAAAAAGTCCCGCTTTCCTGCAATATTCGGAAAACGAGCCGCCGTCAAGCACATTACGCATCGCATTCGCCAGCTGTGCCGAACGAACTTCAAGCACGTCCATCAAATTTTCTTCACACGACGCGGCTTCATCGACTGCAGTGTCTGAATCTTCACCGATATCGGTTTGCAGATCAATAAGATCTGTGTCCTCATGCACCCCATCAAATTCGTCAGATATTATCGCTCCTGTCGGCTCATCAAGTGCTTCCGAAACGCCGTCATTCTCGTCCGGTATCTCCCCAAATTCTCCGTCCGTCAAAATATCCGTATTTTTCCACGACGTCTCCTCAATTTGTGCTGCGGCTTCATGCGTAAGCGGAATGCTCGGAGAGTCGTAATATTTAAGATAATCTCTTTCTTCCTCGCTGACAGCGGATATTTCCGCCGACTGCCCTCGCAGCTTAGGTGCGGACAGCCTTGCTTTGACACCGTATCTGGCGCGGACGGCATTTTCCGCTCCCTTCAGCATTTCCGTAACAGCCCTTCTCTGCTCAGGAGATCGCATAAATGTACAAAGCGTAAGCGTTATTCTTTTTTTTATATTTGAAGAACACAGAGAACCGCAAAATACATCGCGTGAGATTTTCATGTCTCTTTGACACGATTTATCGAACAATCCCTTGCCGCTTATCATATCCTCTCGCAAAGCTGCATCAAATACCGCTCCGACCTTATTTTCAAAATCATCTATTTTATCGGCATATCTGCTGCGGCACGGTGAATAATCCGCCATGCAAACTCGGACAATGCGCGGAAAATATTCCGTTCCGTGCGTCTCGTCATAAGCCCTTGCCGCATCGGCATAAAATTCCTTTACCGTGGAGCGGGAACAAATATCGCTGATTACGGGTATCAGCGCTTCGGGCAGCGGCGTTCGGTATACGATACAATAATCAGCCATCCACTCGGACATATACTTATCAAGCTCGGGATGATATCTTCTGTACAGCATCCATATTCGCGCAAGCAGATTAGCACCGTCGGCAGCTCCCGTAAGCTCTTCAACATTGATAAGCTCATATATAAACAGCAGTAAATACGACAGATCAGCGTCGGGAAGACAGATTCCGTCGAACAAGTTGTTTTTCATATGCAAATAATAGTCCCACTGCGCAGGATTCAGTTGTTTAAACTGCGGTATATACGCAAAATACGTCGTGTGAGGCGGAACTTTTGCATTATCTTCTTTTTTTAAATACAGTTTTTGAGAACGCTCGAAGCTTTCGCGTGCATCTGCCGCAAATTTTCCGTAAAAATCATATCCGTTCGGCCACGAGCGCACCTCGGCATATGTCAGCATAGGTCCCGGAAGAGAATATTCGCTCTCGGGCGCCCCGCTGTCCTTGCCTTTTTTCTCTGTTTGACATCTTCTGCTTACTCTGTCATACACCGAAGCATGAGATTTATACTGAGCCGTTCTGAAACCTGATGAATGTGCGCTATGCCGACTTTCTTCCGGTTTCGGCGGTATACTGAAATCTCCCGCCTTACCTTGTGAGCTTTCCTTTCCGTCAGTTACATCTACGGCCAACTCTATACTTCCGGTATCTCTCGAAGGAGCCGGCACATAAGACGTACGGCGCGGCACATGTGAAAGCGTAAAATCATCGAATTCGCCTTTCTCCATTTTTCCCATCCTCTAAAATTGTACATGCTCGCTCGAACATTAGTTTGATACAATCATTATATCATGCCTCAATCCCTGTGTCAATGGATTTGAATGATTTTATGCAGCTACATTTATCCTTTTATCTCAATTTTACGTAAATTAAGGAGAAATTCCAAGCATTTACACCGATATTTGTAATGTGCTGAAAATGACAGATGATACTCTTTGCCGCCAATATAAAGAAATAGATCAACCCTAGATTTTGCTATGTAAAGTCCGGGGTTGATCTTCTTTTTTAATTAAAAAGCAAAGCAGAAGCACCACACACACGATGCTTCTGCTTCATTATCTTACTTTGTAAGCTTTGCCCTGCAGTCGGTACATATAAATTTGTCACCGACAGATGTAAGGTTCTCGTCAGAGTTGCAAAGAACACATGTATCATGCGCCTTTGTAACGATCAAGCGGTCATCTTCAACGCGGAAACTAACCGGTGTCCTTGCCTCAAATCCAAGCTCTACACGCATGTGCTTAGGAATTGAAACTCTTCCGAGTTCGTCAACTTTTCTGCTCATTTCTACATCTCCTTTAAGTTCAAATTTTTATTTATCAATAATTTACCCACTATAACCTGAAAGCCATCGCAGGAGTAAATCCTTTTTTCACTGATACTTCTTCTTTTTTATACATTATACCATAAAATATGACATTTGTCAATTGTATATATCTTTTTGATAATGCAATATCTTTAAGATAATTATATAATCGAATGTATATAATCAAGTTATATAAGCAACAGTATTAATAAAGCAATCACATGACAAGCAACGGAGAGCAAATATATGATTTCTGAAAAAATTAAACAGCTCAGAGAAAGCCGCGGCATGACCCAAGCAGAAGTTGCCAAAAAATTAGGAATCTCCCGCTCCGGAGTCAACGCTTGGGAAATGGGCATAACCGTTCCGTCAACACAATATATTATCGCGCTTTCACAGCTTTTTAACGTCTCATCAGATTATCTCCTGAATATAAAAACCACATCAGGTATAGATATTACAGGACTTTCGGAAAAAGAAGTCGCAGCAGTACTTCAGATTATTGAGTGTATAAAAAACCGTAAAAACACTCAGGAATAAAAAAAACAGCCGTTGGTAAGTTTTACTATCCTCGGCTGTCGTTTTATCTTGTCTGTTATACATGAAGACCCTGCGGGGTATTATTTAATAAAGCGCTGTCAGTTCGTTCGTTGTCATTAACTGTCGGACTTTTCTTATTTTTCATTCTGGCTGCGCCTGCAAGCATAAGCTTGATCCTGTTCTGCTGATTTACAACAGATGCGCCTGTATCATAGTCTATTGCAATAATATTCAGATCGGGATTTTTAGCTTTAAGCGGTTTCATCATTCCCTTTCCGCAAATATGATTAGGCAGACATCCGAACGGCTGAGTGCACACAATATTGTTGACCCCCTCGTCGGCAAGCTCCAGCATTTCCGCAGTCAAGAGCCATCCCTCGCCCATTTTTACTCCGTGGCTTATGTATCCGTCGGCAAGAGAAACAGTGTGATCAAACGGAGTAGACGGTCTGAACATGCCGTTCTCTTTCATAATATTTATCATATCATACTGTTTTTTAAGCAAAAATTTATAAGCAAGCTTTTGTACGGGTGCAGTAAAGCGTCCTCTGCCGTACAAATTTTTATCAACAAGTCCATTATACACACAATACATACAAAAGTCAAGAAGTCCGGGAATCACAACTTCGGCTCCTTCGGAATTCAGGAAATCTGCCAAATTATTATTACCGAGAGGTGAGAACTTTACAAATATTTCTCCGACGATCCCAACCTTGACCTTTTCCGTTCGATTCATCGGAATACTTGCAAAGTCAAAGATCATATCCCTGTAATTTTTAAGCACTTTCCCGTATGATATCCTGTTATGAGCCATTTCATCGGTAAGTCTCGCACACCAATACTCGCTCTTTGCGGCGGCATCTCCGTGATTCAGCTCATACGGCTTTGTTTGATTTTCAAGAGTCATCATCAAATCGCCGTACATTACCGCATAAAGAAGCCTGTGAAGTATCGCTGGCGTCAGCTTCCAGCCGGGATGCTTTTCGATACCTGCAAGACTGAAAGAAATGACGGGAACATATTCATATCCTGCACGTTCAAGGGCTTTTCTCAGCAGTGATATGTAATTCGACGCGCGGCAGCCGCCTCCCGTTTGAAAGAGAACAAGTGCTACCTTATGCGGATCATATCTTCCCGATTTTATCGCATCTATGAACTGTCCTATAACCAGAATAGCCGGATAGCAAGTGTCGTTATGGACATATTTCAGTCCTGTTTCTCCGATCTGCGGTCCTTCTGTCTCAAGCAGCTCTGTTTTATAACCGTAATTCTGAAAAACTCTCGATATAAGTCTGAAGTGGACGGGAAGCATATTGGGGATCAGTATAGTATAATCCCGTTTCATTTCTTTTGTAAAACGTATATAATCCTGAGCCATATGAATAACCATGCCTTTCTCTGAATTTACACTTCCATGCAAAATCAGCTGTGAAAACTTATGCCTCCGACGAACGTCAAGCTTCGTCAAGAGCTGCCATAAGGCTTCTCAAACGAATCTTCACCGCTCCTAAATTCGTTATCTCGTCTATTTTGATCTGTGTACAATATTTGCCGCCGTCTTCAAGAATCCGTCTAACCTCATCGGTTGTGATAGCGTCAACTCCGCAACCGAATGAAACAAGCTGAACAAGCTCAGTGTCAGGATGCTGTGCTGCATATACAGCGGCGCGGTACAGTCTCGCATGGTATGTCCACTGATTCAGGACACGCACTCGCGGCGTCTCGGCAAGATGCGAAACGCTGTCCTCACTGACAACAACAAATCCGAGAGATGAAGCGAGCTTGTCTATGCCGTGGCATATTTCTTCATCAATATGATACGGTCTGCCCGCCAAAATCATGATACGACGTCCGTTCTTCCTTGCATATTCAAGCGCTCGTTCGCCTTCCGTACGTACTGCGCTCATATATTCGTCATATGCCGCAAAGCTGTAATTTACAGCGGCTTTTATTTCGGACTTCGGGATATCATAGCCTATCTCTCCGAGATATTTTATAAGCTCAGATATAAGCTCCCGCTTGCTGTTGATGTTAAGATACGGATAGAAAAAGCGTGAGCGTCCCATATCCTCAAGATTTCCGTGGAGAAGCTCGGAATAATATGCAACAACCGGGCAGTTGTAGTGATTTTCTGAGCCTTTTTCCTCAACATTGTACGTCAGAGACGGATAGAAGATCAGATCGACGTTCTTTCCTATCAGCTCTTCAACGTGACCGTGCATAAGCTTTGCAGGATAACATGCTGTATCCGACGGAATTGTAAACTGTCCTTTTTCATATGTTTCGCGAGTGGACATGCCTGACATCACGACCTCAAATCCGAGATGAGTAAAGAGCGCATGCCAAAGCGGAAGCAATTCATACATGCCGAGAGCTACGGGAATTCCTATCGTTCCTCTGCCGCCTTTAACGCTCTTTTCCGAAAGAGATACAAGATAATTTCTCTTAAACTCATAAAGATTCGGAGCTGTTCCGTCGCCCTTTGCCGTACCGAGAGCCTTCTCACATCTGTTACCCGAAATAAAGCGTCTGCCTCCTGAGAATGTGTTTACAGTAAGACGGCAGTTATTGGCACAGCCTCCGCAGGTTGCAGCCTTTGATTTATGCTCAAAGCTTTCAAGCTCCTCTGCAATTAGCAAAGTACTGCTCTCAAGCTTCATTGCACGGAGCGCCGCCCCGTATGCACCCATCAGTCCTGCGATTTCGGGGCGTACGACCTCGCGTCCGAGCTCACATTCAAATGCGCGAAGTATTGCATTGCTCATGAAGGTACCGCCCTGAACAACGACATGGCGTCCGAGATCATCGGGACCTGCGGCTCTGATAACCTTATATATCGCATTCTTAACAACACTGACTGACAGTCCTGCGGAAATATCGTCAGCTCCCGCGCCGTCCTTTTGAGACTGCTTGACTGAAGAATTCATAAACACCGTACAGCGGCTTCCGAGATTCACCGGGTGTTTTGCGAACAGAGCCAGCTCTGCAAAGCTCTCAGCCGTGTGTCCCATGGATTTTGCAAATGTTTCGATAAAGGAACCGCAGCCTGAAGAACACGCCTCGTTCAGCATAATACTGTCGATTGCGCCGTTTCTGATTTTAAAGCATTTGATATCCTGACCGCCTATATCGAGAATGAAATCAACATCAGGCATGAAATACTTTGCCGCGCTGTAGTGAGCAACAGTTTCTACAACGCCTATGTCAACGCCGAACGCTGCACGTATCAGTTCTTCACCGTAGCCTGTTACCGCGCTGCCGAGAATTTTGATTTTATCTCTGCACAGAGAATATATTTTGATAAGCTGTTCGCGTACAACCTCAACGGGATTTCCTTTATTTGAAGAATAATATGAATACAGTATCTCGCACTTGTCGGATAAAAGCACAAGCTTAGTCGTGGTGCTTCCGCAGTCGATTCCGAGATAAGCTGTTCCGCTGTATGACGATATATCAAGAGTGCCGACCGTTGCCTTCGCGTGTCTTGCACAAAAACGCTCATAATCCTCCCTGCTCTCAAAAAGCGGAGGGAGTGCTGCCCTTGAAGTGCGAACGGCAGGAGCTGATTCAATAGTATCTGCAAGAGTTTCTATATCTGTGCTCTCTCCTCCGTTTTCTGCAAAGAAAGCCGCGCCGAGAGCCACGGAATGACGTGCATACTCAGGCAAACAAGCCATATTTTCATCAAGTCCGAGCGTTTCTCTGAACCTTTTTCTGAGCCCGGCACAGAAAGAAAGCGGACCGCCGAGGAACAATACATGTCCTGTAATACGTCTGCCCTGTGCAAGTCCGGCAATGGTCTGATTTACAACCGCCTGATATATACTTGCGGCTATATCCTCATGTCTTGCTCCCTGATTGAGCAACGGCTGTACATCGGTTTTGGCAAACACGCCGCATCTCGACGCAATTGGATATATTCTCTGCGCTCTGAGGCTGAGCTCGTCAAGCTCATCTGCATCAACTCCGAGCAAGGTTGCCATCTGGTCGATAAACGCTCCCGTGCCTCCGGCGCATGTGCCGTTCATTCTTTCATCGATTCCTGAGCCGAAAAAGATTATCTTAGCGTCTTCTCCGCCAAGCTCTATTACAGCTTCGGTTTCGGGATGGAGTCTCTCAACAAGCTCAGTTGTCGCCGCAACCTCCTGAATAAAGGGAATATGAGCCGCCTCTGCTACGCCGAGTCCCGCCGAGCCTGATATTGCCGCCTTAACCGTAACATTTCCGAGAACTCGCTTCATTTCGCGAAGCATTTCAGCGGTTTTCTGTCTTACCCTTGACATATGCCGCTCATATTTAGAATATATAATCTTACCTGCACGGCACGCTACGAGCTTGGCAGTAGTACTGCCTATATCGATACCAAGCATTATTTCCTTATTTTCAACCATGTTTATCCTCATTTCGACGCGCACGCCGGATATAAAATAATGAATTTCTATCAATCCTAAAGCTTACGTAAACCGCACGAAAAGGAACGAAAGAAAGCGCATTCTATATTTCTTCAAACGCTGTTATTTTTCCGACCAAGCGAACATATTCTTTAGCGTCGCGCTCACCGAGCAGTCTCAGCATACGCGTCATATCCTTCTGAAGCTCCTCATGCTTTCTTATAACAAGCTCACGCCCCTTGTCCGTTATAAATATATGTATGCGCCGTCTGTCGTTTAAATCCGTTTCTTTGAATATGAAATTTTTCTTTGACAGACCGGAAAGCGCCGCGGATATCCGAGGAGTTGTCATTTTCAGCTCTCCGCACAGGCGTCCGGCGCACACACCGTCCTCATGAAAGCATAAATACGCGAGTATGCTCATCTCGCCGTGCGCAAAATCGGCAACATCCCGCCTATATTTCATGCGTGAGTTTTCATTCATAATATTGAGAAGTTCTTTTGCAAGAGTTCCGTAATCCATGATAAAAAATGCCTTCCTAAAAGTATTCCGAGCTTGCGCGAATGTTTATTCGGAGATTATTTAACAACGAATCATATGCCGCATAGACAGACATTTCGCTTAAAGACTAATACCGTTAGATATTATACAGCCGGCAAAACAAATTGTCAAGAGTGCTGAGCTTGTTTTACTCGAAAAAATATGAAATTTGAAGTTTTGTGCATTTTTGTAGGAATAATTCTGTAAAAGTTATGTATAACAATTCCTTATCAGGCAAATTATGCAAAAAGTATTGACAATACAGGATTTTATGATATAATTAAACTTGTATTGAACAAATGTTCTCAAGGGTGCCGCTGTTAAAATATTTCAAATAATTATGCATGAACAAATGTTTATTGTTCAGAAGAAAGGAATTAAAAAAATGAAAAAAGACTTTACACGCGACTACACAGTTGAAATGTTCAGACTATGGTCTGCTTTAGGTTGCCCATGCTCCGCTGAAATTCTCTCGCGTCTTGCAGAGCATACGCCTCCGATCCCGAAGACAGAAACAATTGATGTCAAAAGAAATAATTCAGTTAATACGGATATAAATTATGAAATCCATGCTGCCGGAGTCAAAGAATTATCAGCCGTCCGCGAAGCTGACACTGAATTTGCCGCCCTCCTTGACGCACTTGCCGCCGCACAAACCGTTGAAGCTCTGAAAAAATGCGGCAAAGAACATATAATATCGGCTATAGTTTCCGTATATCTCACATCCCCGCGCAAAAAGCTTGCCAAAGGAGATATATCGGACAGGATAAGACGCTTTGCGGCATCACTGCCAAGCGATGAAAGAAGCGTATACCGATGGCTGAAAGAAGGAAGGAGACTGTGCGCCTCAATGCGAGGTCTCAGAGTCAGTTAAACTCCGCGCCGTAAATTTTGCTTTGACGCGAAATTATGTCAGTAGTAAACTTAAATTATATGGTATACTGAAAATGAACGATATATCCGAGTCTTTGCTTTAATCATTCGGGAAATCACAAAAGAACATATGCTCGGTGAATTACCTGACGATTAAAATGCCCCGAAGGACTCGGAAATAAAAAGAAAGGATGTGACCGTAGTTTGGAATCAACTTACAGGATTCCTATCGATTTCGGCGAAGGCGGACTTCCGAAAGCCGTTTTTGCCAAGCAATATGACGTCGGCAGCCGAATCATTGAGCTTGAACCGTATATGCGCGGGAGGAAAATGGAAATCGAATCTGATGTTATACCTTATATACAACTGACAAAGCCGGACGGTAAGACCGTTGTCAGTGAATGTTCGGTTAAAGAAGGTATAATCCGTGCTCCTCTCAGCGCAGCCGCATTGTCTGTCGCCGGAGTTGTAAGAGCTGAAATCGCACTGTACCGCAATGATACTGTTATAAGCTCTCATATTTTTCACATAAGAGTTGAGGCTGCCGCCTATTCGGAAGAAACATGTACAAGCTCTGAAGAATATAATATATTCCTCAAAGCGATAAACGATGCGGAAAATGCTCTGAGAAATGCTGAAATTGCAGCTGAAAACGCTGAGACAGCATATGCAGAAATTCAAGAACACCTTAGCGTATGCGACGAGAAGCTGAAGTTGAAACAGGATTTGCTAACGTTTGACGAAGCTCCTGCTGACGGAAGCAACAATCCCGTTACAAGCAGCGGAATAATGAACGCTATTAAAAAAAGTTCCCTCACCCCTGTCGCCAAAACATCAGAAATGACAGCAGAAGTAGGAGCAGACGAAAACGGAAAGCTGTGGTTTGACCCACTGTCGGCTGTTCCGTTCTCATTTGAATCGTTCACTATAAGTCCGAACGGACTCCGTGAGAAAGGCAGTGAGATACGAGACTTCAGCCTGAATTTCAAGACGAATAAAACTTCCGACAGCGTCATCACGGTGTCAACGTGGCAGGCGATAGACGGCAAGGACTGCACGCCGATTATCGGTAATTCCGGCAACTTGTTATTGGGTGTTACCGGAAACGCTCCTCCGCTTATCGCAGAGAGCGGAAGCATACATCTTAAAGCCACATATCGGGGAGAAGAATACTTGTCTCAGAAGATATCCCTGTCATTCGTGAACCGAATCTTCATGGGAACAGCGTCAGGCGAAACAGTAAGCGATGCTATGCTGAACTCTCTGTCAGTAAACAAGCTCGCGTCAAGCAGAGCGCAGACGTCATCTGTCACAGCAGGCACAGGAGAATACGTATATTACGCATGTCCTGCGTCATACGGTACACCTACATTCAAGGTAGGCGGATTTGAGGGCGGTTTTGAGCTTACAGATGGAAGCTACAGTTATACGAATCCGTCAGGCTTTACAGAGCCTTATCAGATATGGCGCAGCACAAACGCAAATCTCGGCACGATTACGGTGGAGGTGACATAATGCCTATAAACTTAATTGACAAAATCAAGCCTGCGAACA
>JAAWQR010000002.1 GCA_022800625.1 Clostridiales bacterium
AGAGAAAAGATAAAGGTGCAGATGAAAAAATATCTCTGCCCCTAACAGTTTGATAACGCTCTTGTATCTTTAGATATGGGGGCGTTTCTCTGATATGTTCTCTAATGGAATTTAGCAGATGTAAAGAAGCCGGAGCACGCCTTAAAGCTATTTGTCCGTTTTGCACTTGCAAAGGGAGTAATCACGTACGGACTTGAATTGATGCTAAATCTTATGGCAATCGTGCAGGGTGTTATCTCAAATATTATGACAGCTTCGGGTATTGCAAGCGGAAGTTCGACAGTTCTGCCGCAGAGTATCATTGACGCAATCGAGGACTGCGGATTTTGGGAGTCGATTCCGTTATGGGCGGTGACGTTGATCGGCGGACTTTTTATTACCGTGCTTTCCTTTATTATGATTTTGAGTGTATACGGGCGATTCTTTAAAGTCTATATGTATTCGGCAATCGCACCTGTACCTCTTTCCACTTTTGCAGGAGAGCCGTCACAGAATGTCGGTAAAACATTCTTGAAAAGTTACTGTGCCGTGCTACTTGAAGGTGCAATTATTGTGCTTGCATGTATTATCTTCTCAGTGTTTGCATCCAGTCCGCCTGTCGTAAATTCTTCCGCTGCAGCGGTGACACAGGTATGGGCATATATCGGAGAGCTTATTTTTAACATGCTTGTTTTGGTGGGCAGTGTGAAGATGGCAGATCGTATCGTGCGTGAAATGATGGGACTGTAAGGAGGGAATAAATTTGGAAGTGAAAATAAACCGCGAGATAAGAAATTACACGGAATCAATGTTTTTCGGACTGTCGATGAGACAGTTCGTTTTTGCTATTGTAGGAGTCGGAGCGGCAGTCGGAATGTATTTCGTACTTCGTCCGTTCTTCGGCACGGAAACTCTTAGCTGGATGTGTATGCTTTGTGCAGCGCCTTTTATGGCTATGGGGTTTATTACCTACAACGGAATGACAGCGGAGCAGTTCGCATGGGTATGGATAAAATCCAAGTTTATTGAACCGCAAAAGGTGAAATTTGAGTGCGATACGCTGTATAGCGGAGTATCTCAAAAATCTAAAAAGAAGGAGGAAAAATCCGTATGATGAAATCACTCAAAAGAAGTCTGAAACAGGATAAGGAGCGATACACAGTTCCGAAATCCGTGCATGACTATATTCCCATTACAAGCATTTGGGAGGACGGCATTTTTAAGGTGGGAAGTCGTTTTGTCAAGTCTTTTAAGTTTGCAGACATCAATTATCTTGTGGCAAGCCGAGAGGATAAGGAATCCATGTTCCTCGGTTACTCGGAGCTGTTAAACAGCCTTGACAGCAGCGCTGTTACAAAGCTGACGATCAATAACCATAAGCTCAACCGTGTGGACTTTGAGAAGAATATTCTAATGCCGGAACGCTCGGACGAGCTTACAGAATACCGTAAGGAATATAATGCGATCCTTATGGATAAAGCAACGCAGGCAAACGGCATTGTACAGGAAAAGTATATTACCGTTTCGGTGGTCAAAAAGGATATTTCAGAAGCAAGAGAATATTTTGCCCGTGTAGGTTCTGACTTGATCGCACACTTTGCAGCGCTCGGCTCAAAATGTGTGGAACTGGATGCAACAGAGAAGCTGCGCATCCTTCATGACTTTTACCGTCCCGGCGAAGAAGTCTATTTCCATTTTGATCTTGCAGATATGGCGAGAAAGGGACATGATTTCAAGGATTATATCTGTCCCGACAGCATTGAGCGTTTTGATGATTATGTCAAGATCGGAGAGAAGTATGCGAGAGTCTTGTTTTTGAAGGACTACGCTTCATATATCAAGGACAGCATGGTTTCTGAAATGACCGAACTGAACCGCAACTTGATGCTGTCGATCGACGTGATGCCTATTCCTACCGATGAAGCAGTCAGAGAAGTGGAAAACAGGTTGCTCGGTGTAGAGACTAATATAGCCAATTGGCAACGAAAACAGAATCAGAACAGTAACTATTCGGCGGTAGTTCCCTATGATATGGAATTACAGCGCAAGGAATCAAAGGAGTTTTTGGACGATCTCACGACAAGAGATCAGCGCATGATGTGTTCTACTCTTACACTGGTTCATGTGGCAGACACAAAAGAACAGCTTGATTCGGATACAGAATCATTATTATCGACGGCAAGACGGCATTTATGTCAGCTTGCCGTTTTAAAATTTCAGCAGATGGATGGTATCAATACAGCGCTTCCGATCGGATGTCGAAAGATCAATGTTATGCGTACACTTACTACTGAAAGCTTGGCAGTTTTTATGCCGTTCAAGGTACAGGAGATTTGCCATGACAAGGGAATCTATTACGGTCAGAATGCGATCAGCAACAATATGATTATTGCGAACCGCAGACACCTGTTGAACGGCAATTCTTTTATTCTCGGTGTGTCCGGTTCGGGTAAGTCATTCACAGGAAAATGCGAGATTTCTAATCTGATGCTCGACGGTGATGCGGATATTATCATCATTGACCCGGAGAGGGAGTATTCACCTCTTGTAAAGGCGCTCGGCGGTGCGATCATTGATATATCTGCTACGAGCAAAAACCATATTAACGCAATGGATATGAACAGCGATTACGGTGACGGAGAAGATCCGCTTATTTTGAAGTCGGAGTTTATTCTGTCCCTTTGCGAACAGCTTATCGGCAGTCGAAGTCTCGGTGCAAAGGAAAAATCTCTGATCGATCGCTGCACTAAGAATGTGTATCGCAATTACCGCAGACGGGGATACAAAGGTAAGGTTCCGACACTGAAAGATTTCCGGGCGGATCTTTTGAAGCAGGAAGAACCGGAGGCGCAGGATATTGCCCTTGCGATTGAACTTTTCACTGACGGATCACTTAACACCTTTGCAAAGGAAACCAATGTGGATGTGGATAACCGTCTCATTTGCTATGACATTCTTGATCTCGGAAAACAGCTTTTGCCGATCGGTATGCTTGTTGTGCTTGACAGTATTCTGAACCGTATTACCGCTAACCGTGCAAAGGGTAAAAACACCTTTATATTCATTGATGAAATCTATTTGTTGTTCCAGCATGAGTATAGCGCAAACTTCCTCTTTACCTTGTGGAAACGTGTCCGCAAATACGGCGCTTTTTGTACGGGTATTACGCAGAATGTGGATGATCTGCTTCAAAGTCATACTGCAAGAACTATGCTTGCCAACAGCGAGTTTGTAATCATGCTCAATCAGGCTTCGACCGACAGAGTGAAGTTGGCAGAACTTCTGAATATCTCCGATACACAGCTTTCGTATATTACGAATGTGGAGGCAGGCAGAGGGCTGATGAAGGTCGGCTCGGCGCTTGTTCCGTTTGTCAACAAGTTCCCGAAGAATACAAAGCTCTATGGACTAATGACAACAAGGTTTGGTGAGCGATGAGAGAAAAGAAATATATAGTTTCTCTTTCGGGAGGAAAGGATTCCACGGCAATGCTCTTGCGATTGATAGAGGAAAATCGCCCGGTGGATTTGATCCTGTTTTGTGATACGGGACTGGAGTTTCCTCAGATGTACGATCATCTACGGCAGCTTGAAGAATATATACAAAGACCGATCACGGTACTCAAAGCAGAACACAGCTTTGAGTATTATTTTTTTGAGTATCATCCGATACGGAAAAATCCGAAGTTGGAACAGTATGACGGAATGAGCTGGGCGGGACCCCGTAACCGATGATGTACGGGAGTTTTGAAAGAGCGGGTTGTCGGAAAATATCTGTCGGAGCTGCGAAAGCAATATGATATTGTTGAATATATCGGAATTGCATCTGACGAGCCGAAAAGAGTAAGGGATAAATGCTATCCGCTTGTCGATTGGGGAATGACAGAGGCGGATTGTCTTAGTTTTTGTTACGAACGAGGATTCCGTTGGGGAGGTCTATACGATATTTTCGAGCGTGTATCCTGTTGGTGCTGTCCGTTACAGAGTCTTGCAGAACTGAGAAAACTGTGGAGTAATTTCCCGGAGCTTTGGAAAAGACTCGAAGTAATGGACGCATCCACATGGAGACAATTTCGTGCGGATTATTCTGTTGCCGACTTGTCTGTTCGCTTTAAGTTGGAGGATGAATGGCAGAGGTCGGAAAGAAATATTCAAAGCAGAGCGTTTTATATGGAATTGAAAGAAAAACTCAGGAAAGGAGATGTGCTGAATGGATAATCTGAATGAACATCCGCAGATTGCGGAGTTGATGGAGACTCTTGATAAAAACGGGATGCAGAAAGAGAAAACCGAGGTACAGTCGCTTGTAGACTATATCGGTGATATGGAACACACTTTGACCGGAATGCTCTCCGAGCTTCAAAATATGCGGCAGGAAATCAACCTGATTCACAATAGTTCACTGCGAGCGAAATGTCAGAATCTCGTGCAAAAGACGGACGATAAGATTCGTCAAGGATTTGCCATTGTAAAAAAGATGAAAGATAACCTGTTCCGATCTGCGACCGATGCAATGAAAGCGTTTCGTGAAAAAGGTAAGGATGCGCTGGCATCTTCCGTAAGGGCGATGAAAATACCCGAAGTGCTTGATAAGATGGCGGTCGTGTTCCGCAAGCTGTCGAGAGATATTTCGCAGGACAAAGTGAGGCTCGAATCAATGCACTCAGAACTTCGCAGTGCCAAAGGACATTTGAAAAATGTTGGACTGCTTTTTGTCGGCAGAGCACCGAAGGTGTCGGAACAGGCTAAATCGGATAAAGGCGCTTTGACAAGGCTCAGTCGTTTGTTTGATAAAGTAGGAAAAGGCTTTGCTTCTATGGATCAGAAAGCAATGGACGCTGCGGATAAGCTCCGTGTCAGTCGTGTAAAGGATTCCGTAAAAACAGAGCTTCAAAATCTGAAAAGTGCTACAGGCGGTAAAACTGTATTCGATCCTTTTCTTGACAGATAAGGACGGTGAGCTATGAAGGACATTAAAACAAAAGGATCGAAAAGAGATATCCGTGTCCTTGATAAATCTTTAAATCTTTCTGCAAAAATGAAAAACGGACTTGCCCGTACAAAGGATCAGGCAAAGAACCTATCCGATGACGGGCAAGCCTCGCCCTCTGAGTATGCGGATGACAATATCCGATGCAGTGCTGAAAATGTGGCTCATGATACTGCGTATTTCGCAAATGGAGCGGCAAAGAAAACCTATTACGGAACGAAAAATCTGATTCGTGATATTCGCGGGAAGCGGCAAAGTGCTGAGAAAATCAAGCAAACGGCAAAGTCTACAGGGAAAGCTACGACTAAGACGGTGCAAAAAAGTATTAAAACCGCAGGTCAGACAGTGAAAACCTCGGAACGAACTGCAAGGACGGCGATTAAAACTTCCCGTCAGGCGGCGAAAACAACGGAACAAGCAATTAAGGCAACAAAAAAAGCAGCCGAAGCTGCAGCAAAAGCTACAAAGAAATCTGCCCAGGCGGCTAAAGCTACTGCGAAAGCAGCGGCGCAGACAGCAAAGGCGGCGGTAAAGGCTACGATAACAGCGGTGAAAGCAGCTATTGCCGGAACAAAAGCACTGATTGCAGCCATTGCCGCAGGCGGATGGATTGCCGTTATCATTATTATCGTAATCTGCCTTATTGCACTGATTGTCGGCTCTTGCTTCGGTATTTTCTTCAGCGGTGATGATACGGGAACCGAAATGACAATGAGTACGGCGATTTCAGGTATCAATACCGAATATACGGCGAAGATCGACGGAATAAAAGCATCAGCTTCTTATGACAAGCTTGAAATGCGGGGTGGCAAGGCGGCGTGGTCGGATGTACTGGCTGTATATGCTGTAAAAACTGCAAATGACCCGAATAATCCCACAGAGGTTGCCTCGATGGATGATTCCAAATATGCGGTTTTGAAAAATATATTTTGGGATATGCATGCGATATCCAGCAGTACGGCATCCAAAACAGAAAAGATGATTACGGAAACGAGAGATGATAGCGGCAACATTATCGAAACCGAATCGACTGTAACGAGGACTTATCTGTATATTACGGTAACGCATAAATCATCGGATGAAATGGCTGCACAATACGGATTTACAGATGAGCAAAAAACACGACTTGCAGAGCTGTTGTCAGAGGAAAATAAAAAGCTATGGAGCGGCGTTCTTTACGGTTATTCCACCGGAAGTGAAAATCTTGTTTCCGTGGCACTCTCGCAGATCGGGAATACCGGCGGTGAGCCTTACTGGCGTTGGTACGGATTTAACGGCAGAGTAGAATGGTGTGCTATCTTTGTGAGCTGGGTGGCAAGCGAATGCGGCTATATTGATACAGGCGTTATTCCGAAATTTGCAAGCTGCCGTGTCGGTGTGCAGTGGTTTAAGGACAGAGAACAGTGGAGAGATAGCGGGTATATTCCGAAACCCGGAGACATTATCTTTTTCGACTGGATCGCAAACGGGATTACCGGGACAGCAGACCATGTGGGAATCGTTGAAAAGGTTGACGGAAATACAATTTACACTGTTGAGGGTAATTCCGGAGATGCTTGTAAACAACGACAGTATCCGATTGGAAGCGAGGAAGTACTTGGATTTGGAGTATTATGTCCTTAGGGCATAATACTCCAAATAAGTCATCCGATAATGGATAAAAATAATGGTAGTATGAAGCGGTTACTTAGAAATATAGAAATGCTCTCCGTACAATAAGAGAGTCATTTTAATTACAATATACTATATCAAATAACAGAGGAGGATTCGCATGGCGGTATACGGATATGTTCGTGTGTCAAGCACTGATCAGAATGAAGATCGTCAAATAATATCAATGGATTCTGCCCATATTCCAAAGAAAAATATATTTATAGATAAGCAGTCGGGAAAGGATTTCAATCGCCCGAGTTACAAAAAGCTTTTGAGAAAACTAAAACCGGGCGATATATTATACATCAAAAGTATTGACCGGCTTGGACGAAACTATGAGGAAATTCAAACGCAGTGGCGCGTTATAACTAAGGAAATAGGCGCAGATGTCGTAGTTATAGACATGCCTTTGCTTGATACTCGTAGGGATAAGAACCTGCTTGGAACATTTATCAGTGATATAGTACTGCAGCTTCTTTCTTTTGTTGCTGAAAATGAGAGGGTGAATATCAGGCAGCGTCAGGCTGAAGGAATTGCGGCTGCGAAGAAACGTGGCGTAAGGTTCGGACGCCCGATCAAAGATATTCCTGACAACTTTGATGATGTCGTTCGCAAGTGGAAACGACATGAGATAACAGGTCCTTGAAATAACAAAGATGTACAATATGAGTGAATCAACTTTTTATAGCACACTTAGAGAATACAGGGCAGCAAAAACACGACAAAAATAAAATAGCTGTCAAAAAGCACAACCTTTTGACAGTCGCATATTTAGTACATATACATCGAAATATCCCATGAAAATCAACACAATTATTATAACATAGCATATATAATATAGTCAATAGCTTCACATCGATAAAAGAATATATATTTGTCAAAAGGTGTACTTTTAGCCATAACAGTGTTGACTTTGCTCTTAAATATGATAAAATATAGTAAAAAGAATATAAAAAGAAGCAAGAGTGCCACGAGATAAGTTAAAAAATATCATATTTTGAGGTTTGCATATGAGAGTTGTGATTTGTGAAGATGAGACAATATGTTCTGATTTACTAAGAGATTATGTGAAGAGATGGGCAAAGGAAAACGGCGTTTTTATTGAAATATTTGCATATAAATCTGCGGAAGAGTTTATAGCACACTTAGAGAATGACATGTCTATTGATTTGTTGTTTTTAGATATAAGAATGAGAGCTATAAACGGCTTAGAACTTGCGTACAAATTGAGGAATGACAGAAATGGCGCACAAATAGTGTTTACTACGGATTCAACCGAATATGTTTTTGAGGGTTATAATGTGTCTGCGTTAAACTATTTGGTGAAACCATTGGAATACAGAGATTGTCGTAATGTGTTGAATCGAGTCCATGAAATGATGACTGAAAGAAAGTATTATTTATGTAAGACAGCAGAGTCTTTTGTACGCATTCCTCATGAAGAAATCATGTTTATTGAAATGAATTCTCATAATGCAATAATTACTACTTGCTATACGAAATATATAACTCGAAAAACAATGTCTGATATTATTTCAGAACTTGACAGTGAAATCTTCATGAGGTGTCATAAATCATATATAGTAAATATCCAGCATATCTTATCTATATCGCAAAAACGCATTACATTGTCAAACAATATATGTATTGACGCGAGCAGTAAATACGCGGCAGATGTAAGTAAAATGTATGTGAAATATTATTCAAACAGAAGGTGAAGCAGTGCAAAATATAATTTTAGAATTAGCGGCTAATGCTATGGATATTTCAGTTCTTATGATGCTGTTTTCCAGACGTTTTATGGGAAAATATAATACTAAAATACCTACATTATGCTTTGCGGTTATCGGATTTATTCTTGAATGTGTCCCAATATTTTTTGATCTATCGTTTTACCCTACAGAGATCATTCTTATTGTTTTATGTATTGCATATCTGCATTTTTTCAAGCAGGGAACGATATTACATAAGCTATTTTGGGTTGCAATATCGTTTACATTGATATTTGCAATAGCATTTACGGTTATGCCGGCAGTTGCATATATAGCTCATGTAGATTCAGATACTATTTTTAATCAGTTAAATTTTTCAAATAGAGCGCTATATCTTGCTATTGTAAACATAATAAAATTCACCCTGTTTTTTGTGATGTCAATGAAGCCGCGAAGAATATATAACAATTATCTATCTATGTTTATCTGTTTGATAATTCCTTTGGTTAGTGTTATTTCAGGAACATGGATATTTGGAATCTTTGCAAATAATGAAGTTAAAGCAGTTCCAGAAAAAATAATTGCTTTGATATCAATAAGTTATTTACTTATAAATATTGCATCGTTTGTGTTATATGAGATAATTGAAAGGAACGCTGAAAAGACATTTTATCTTTTAGCAAAGGAAAATCAATATGATCTTATGTCTCAATATACAGATCAGATTAAGCAAACAAATAAAGAGATTCGAGTATGGCAGCATGACATGAAACATCATTTAACCTGCCTTAATATGTTGATTGAGAAAAAAGATTACAGTAAAGCAAGCGAATATCTTAACAGATTTACAGAAAGTGTTAAGTCGTCGTATTTAAAAATCAATTCAGGTAATTATCTTGCCGATGCAGTGTTGTCCGCAAAAATCAGTAAAGCATTATCAAAAGGGATAAAAATAGAGAGCGAGTCATCGCTGCCTGAATCGCTGTCAATAGATGAGGTTGACTTTTGCTCGGTACTATCAAATATTCTTGATAACGCTATTGAAGCGTGTGAAAAGGTTGAGACAGAGCCATTCATTATCTGCAATATCGTTACGATAAGGAATCAGCTTGTAATCAGTGTTGAAAATTCTTCAAACGGTAATTATAAGTATCAAAACGGTATTTTTGAAACACAGAAAAAAGAGGGAATACACGGAATAGGATTGAGATATACGCAGAGTATAATAGATCAGTACGATGGAATTTGTGCGATAGGAGCAGGTGAAAATAAGTTTAGAATTGAAATAAGCATACCGTTAAAATAACGAATAAATTGACAAAAATTGTCCTGAAATTGCTAGAAAATGCATTTCAGGACAATTTTCATATGTTTCACGCCAAAATTAACACAGGTTTTTATAAAGTGATATAATTAAATCAACTAAAAAAGATTGGAGGACGAAGCAATGTTTGATAAGATTATGACAAAAGTATGCGATGTCATTGCGAAGAATCTTACATCAGTCGCAACTATGGCTACAAATACTGTAAGTCTGTATGGGCAGTATGAGCATGAGATGCCGAAGAACCTCAAGAAGTAATTAAAATACTTCAAACGAATAACGATAAACCACTCAAGGTGCTACTATGATTGAAAGATTGATAGACTGTAATTTGAATTTCCTCAAAAAATATATTTCGTGTGATGAGGATACAGCCGATGTATACAGATACTCGCTGAGAATTATTTATTCGTATGTTATTGATGTACTTGTGTTGATGAGCTTAGCACTTGTGACCCATAAAGTTATTGAGACAATAATTATGCTTATCACGTTTGCAGTTATGCAGGTCTATGGCGGAGGATATCACGCGAATACTAAAATGGGATGTCTTTCCATCATGGTAGCTGGGTGGTTTATCGGAGTATTCGTTCTAGCACGGGTTGTAACTATACATTGGTGTATAGTTATCGTAGTTGCGCTGTTATTTACTGTTTTAGTATTTGTTTTTACTCCTGTATTGAATCCAAAACATCCGATAAGCGGAGATGTATATAAAAGATCAAAGAAGATTGTAAGGGTGTTTTGTTTAGTGATAGATGTGGTGGCGGTAGTTTGCATTTTTGGGAATGTTCAAGTGATATATAGTTCTGTAAGTGTAATGATGTTGTTGTATAGTGCTTCTCTTATGGCTTATATAGAAAGCGGGATATCATAAGATTCTCAATCGTTAGATTGTGGATTTTATATATCTCGAGATTAAAATTGAAATGGAGTTAATTATGGAAAGTAATCAAAAAGAACTTTATATTATATAACTCAAATCGTACGTTAAGGAGTCATATATAAATGTTCAAAATACTAAATTTAAAGCATTCAAAATATAGAATATGCAGTTCTGTCTAATTTCAAAAAATATGTATTGCTAATTTTTTTGATTAATACTGAAAGGAGATTACATTATGAATGAGGATAAAATCATGAGAGAGATTGAAGAAGATAAAATCATGGAAGTAGAGATTGAAGAAGATGAAATATTCGAACCTGTTTTAGGGGAAATGTTATCTGACGATTCTTTTGCATTCACATTATTGTCATGTCATTGTCTTTGCTAAACTTTTACATAAAACAAATGCTTTAAAGTATTAAAAGAGTATCAGTAGAATATTTGTATGATTCCTTAATGTATTGTGAGATGAGCGAAATGCAATATTGAAAATCAGCAGGGGAAAAGAAGGCAAGCAAAAAAAGCCCCTGCAAAACAGAGGAAAAATGAAGACATGATAGCTATTAGGCGGAACGCATAGAGGATTTTAGGGATAGCTTGAGAGAAGGTCTTTGAGTGAGAGTGAGAACGGCAGCGGCAGCGAGAAGAGCAACATGGGTGAGAGTTGACAGTTTTTGAACGGCATTAAATGAACGAACCCACATGCGTTCCTGCCCCATCTTCTTAAATCTTGCGTTGTAACGCTCGATCTCGGAACGCATAGCGTAGATCTTCTTAAAAGAAATGCAGGAACGATCTATGGAAAGACGGTAATCGTCGGGAAGAGTTATGTATTTTACACAGCCGCGATTTTTCTTGCCGTTAAAATAATTCTTATGAGCGCAGATACAAGCGGAATTACCCTTGGAATTTTTGAACGGACAGCAATATTTTTGACGGCATCTTCCACCAGAGGAATCCTTACCGTCTTTATGCATTGCAAAGCCCGCTTCACAAACGATATTGCCGACGGCAGTCATTTTCGGATTTTTCTTGTTTCTCGGATTTAAAGGGATAACACAATCGCCGTCATAGATGTTTTTGACTGTATTGTATATTTTCTTGATATCGTAAGCTTTGTCGTCGATGAAAGGACAATCCGCTGATGCAATCCACAACAGCATGGCTCTTATAGCCCCAGAAAACTCATATTTCTTCTCATTATGCTGATTGGAGGCTGTATGAACACCAAGCTTGCAATCTGGATCGTTATTTGGATGATTCTTCGGGTTAAATTTATCTTTGACAAAGGATTTCGGGTTGTTTTGATTGGTATTTGCAGAGATCGGCGTAGATACGATTGCAATAAAGGAAGCATCAACAACGCCTAATTCATAGAGCTTCTGAACCTGTGATGCCATCAGCTTTTTTAGTAAGGCGTTGTTGAAATCCTTGATGAAGCGTTCAAAGGCATGATATCCAGGCAATTTCTTAGTAATATCAATCCCGCAATAATACGCAATAATCAGATTGTTATTCAGATAGTCAACGAGATCTGTGACGTAAGAAAAGCATTCACATTTCATGACAATGACAGCGCAGATCATAGTGTATCTGGAATAACCCTGCCGACCCTTTTCACAGCGACGGTCGGTATGGCGTCAAGGTCGAGGTGCATAAACAACAACTCGTCGTAAAATTTCGCTTTTGGCTGTGATGTGAACAACGATATGTCGTTCATGATTAACTGTCGATAGATAACGGTCATCTCCTCTCGGTTTTGATTTGTTTTACAGCTATATTATACCACAGTTGGTGACGGTTTTCTATACTTTTTTGGTGATGTACCGTTTCCCTGAGCGCGGTTTTCACTTGATGCACAAGGCTTTTCGCTATTTTGCTCAGGGCTATAATGTATTTTTTTTGGAGGTGTAGTTATGAATTATTTAATAAAACCTAGTGTTGTTATTGATTATGTTGAAGATGAATTGCTGATATATGATATGGAAACTGGATTCTCAGGAAAAGGCAATAAGTATGCATATCTTGTTTTTAGCTTGCTGAAACAAGGAATTGATAATGAAATGGATATCATTAATAATTTGAAAGAACATTTCAACAAAAGTCAGCATTCTCGTATTGAAAAATCTGTACCCAATATACTTTTTTGGGCGAAAGAAAGAAATATTATAGAGGAAAAATAGAATAATTAAAATAATCCATTTTACACGATTCGCATGATTCATTAACAAAAGGAGAGAAAGAGATTGAAGCATTTTAAACCAATCACCAAACCACATCCATTTTTGTATAAAGACATGCAGGTGAATGGAGATTTAAAAACAATAGACGCTAATCAATTACATCTGTTTACGATTAATGGCAAACATTTTATGTTTGCCAACGATAGCAGTTTGTTATTTGAGGTGTCTAAAGATGCGTTTGAATTTATAAATGGGCTTCAAAAAAATCATTCTACAATGATAGATCATTCAATATTATATGAATGGGAGCTAATGAGTCAACATAATCTTTTTCTTCTGCCTCCTAATAAGGAGGCAGAAGAAAAAAAAACAGTTGATACAATTAACATTAACATTTGCCAATGCTGTAATCTATCATGTAAGTATTGCTTTGCAGATGATGGAGTTTATGGTGGTGAGCCAAAATATATGGATCGTACCTTGTTAGAATGTATTATTAAAAAATTTGTAAGCGGCATTATGAAGAGTGGAAATAATGGAAATATCGTATTATTCGGTGGTGAACCATTGTTGGCTTATGATTTGATTTGTACTGCTGTTGAGCTTGTAAAAAAATTAACAGCAGGGATAAGTCAGCAAGTTGCTATTGATATATTTACAAATGCTACGTTAATCAACAAAGAATTTATTCGATTTCTTACTAAAAATACCAATGTTCGCTTGCTTATCAGCCTTGATGGCCCACCATCAATTAACAATCGATTTAGAACAAGTCCTTCTTTTGGTGTAGCAGAAAGAGTTGGACAGGTTATTCAGGAGTTATCAAAATGTATATCAATTAGTCGGATAATTCTGCGATGTACAATATCGGATACAGAAATAAATCTGGTTGAACGTATCGAATATTTTGTAAGTCTAGGCATAGAATCTATCGTAATGGATGCTGCTTTTTGCATAGGTTATAATAACATACCACGTCATGAAGAAATACTCCGTTCCATAACATCACAATTACCTGATATCGCCAATTATTTAATTAGACACCCGAATATTCAAGTAAATTTGATATCTGAAATGACAGCAAGACTTTTATCACCAGATATCAACAGGGGATACAGGACATCTCAATGTCCGGCAGGAACAAAATATTTGGCAATTGACAGTGACGGTTATGTTTTTCCTTGCCATTTTTTTGTTGGAGATTCAGATCATAAAATTACGCATATTGCTAATGGATTTGTCCAAAATGACATATCTGAGATGTATGGTTTAAAGATAAACGAATATTTCAAATGTAAAAATTGCAGTTATTCTAGTCTGTGCGAAGGGTTTTGCCCTAATAAATTTCGGGCTCTAGGTTCACATTTTGATGAGTGGGCTAATGTTTATTGTGATTTTGTTAATGCAAGAATTACAATTCTATATATACTTTAGCGTCTCATTATCAATCTAATTATCCCTATGACCTGCCTTGGAAAATACTTTTACATCAATAGTGGACAGCAGGAGATTATTTTATGGATATTACTTACAAGCATATTAGACCATCTGTAAAAAAAAAGCAGGTATTTAGTGATAAGATTTTGATCAGTCCATATTACGGTTTCTTCGAAAAAACGTATTTGACAACTATATCAAAAAAAATGAACTATACATTGTGGATAATATTCTCGACCATATAGAAAATAGGCTTTATCCTAAAATGGGTGGGGGGCAGATGTTACATTTGTCACCTGTTGCTGATCCTTTCCAACCAGCGGAAAAAATATTTGGTATGAGTAAAAAAATTACGGAATATTGTGTGAATAAGAATCTTAATCTAGCCATTTGCACCAAGGGAGTAATCACCGAATCAACAATCCCTTTATTGGAAAATATTAAGCAGGTAATTGTTCAGATTACAATGTATACACCATATGAACATATTCGAAAATTACTAGTCAAAGGGGACGGGGCGACTACAAATGAGTTAATTCATAATTTAGAGATTACCCAGCTTCCTAATGTACAGCGAATTCTTCGTATTGATCCAATATTTCCTTACATAACTGATTCCATGGATGACTTTAAAATGCTTGTTGATTTAGCCATTAAGTATCAGGTTGCATGTATATTAAGTAGTGTTGCGGATATCGTTCCAGGTAATCTAGATAATGAGATTCAATATTTGGATACAATACAAAAAGGATTGTCCCAAAAATACAAATTGCTTTATACAAAAAAAATTAACGGACGCTTGCATGCGGATTTAGGTTATCGAGTCAATTTATTTACTCAAATGAGAGAAATATGTCGTTCCGCCAATATCCCATTTGGAATCACGTGGGAGCCGGATGAGGTCGGAAATAGTATATGTAGTCTTTACAGCGATCCGTTAATATCAAAACTTCTAGATTAATATAGTAAATGAAAGGAATTCTCCTTATGGAAAGCGTAATTTTTCAAAACAATGAATATCCAATTATTCATTGGAAATTTTGCGGTACAAATCATGACTTGACACTTTCGAAGATTATTTGGAGCAATCTTTTTGATATATCTTTAAGTAATATTAAATATTTACATGTGCATATCAAAAATATTGATTCATTATCACAGTTTCTTCAGTTATATAATACTCAGCCGATACCAAATGTGATAATATATGTTCAAATACCATTATCGGTGTATGAGAAGCTTGATTATAAGACCTCCTTCAAACATAATGAAATCAGGTGGGGCATTACATTACCTAATAATATGGATTCACAAACATTGTCGAATTATCTGAAAATTGATATATTATCAAATCAATTTTTAAATGCTATATACTATCCTTTTGATAAAACTATCCTAGATATCGCTTATCAGAATGCATTGTCAATATATACCCAAACAGGGAATTCTGTGATTCTTACACCTAATATCTCGCTTACAGGTACTGGAATGTCTCTGTCATGGAAAGAGTTAGATTCATTCTATAATAATATACTAACCGAATTAAAGATAATAGGCTACCATAAAGGATTACTGATGAAAAGGGGGATACTTTCTCTTAGTCTCCTAATGAATCATCCATGTAATGCATATATGTGTAGTGGTCACAACTGTCATTCAAGAAAAGGAAACCATCCGAGAAGTTTTATAATAAATACCAAAGGCGACTTATATCCTATTACCGACGTAATTCCAAGCAAATATTGTTTTGGAAATTTAAAAAACAATTCTTGGCGGGATATATTTTCAAGTGATTATTATAAAAAACAACATTGTTATTTCATAGAAGTCTGCCGTTCAGTTTTTGATCAATGGTTGCAGCATTGCCCATTTACTGTAGTACCATGGGAGACTCTTTTTGAACTTCAGGCAAACACAATAAATGTAGTGTAACATTAATTTAGGTGAAAGCAAATGAATCGGTCTATTTCAATTGAATTAACAAAAAAATGCAATTTATTTTGTCGATATTGTTATGCACAGACGGATAATTGTGATTCTAAAATATTTATTAACAAGGATAAGTTAATTAAGTTCTTTAAAAAATTTAAGCAGGAAGGTGGGGAAAAGGTACTTTTAACGGGCGGAGAAATGTTTTTACACAAAGATGTGTTGAATATTATGTATTCTGCATCAGAAGAGGGATTGATACTCGATATATTTACAAATGGGACACTTATTAATGATAGAGAGTTGTCAGCAATTATAAATTGTGTTAATCAGGTTTATATTAGTTTGGACGGACCGGCAACGGTACAAAAGAATCTAAGTGGTGTTGATTGCTATGAAAGGGTGTATCAAACAATAAGATTACTAGACGAATGTGGAGTTAATATAAATCTACAGGTTATGGTTGTGCCGCAGAATTTAGAAAATCTTGGATGGTTATCCGAATTAATACATGGACATAGAATAAATACAGTTAGGTTGGCACATGTTAGCCGTACAGGCAAAGGTAAATATGCATCAGATCTGTTTTTGAATGAACAGCAACTAGAATTACTTTTAAAGACGAGTTCAATTTTAATGAATGAGAGTAATTATAAAACTCGAGTTGTTACGAATATAATCACGTATGCAATGCGTAACGTTTTTTACAAGGACTTCAGGCAGGTTCTTTCACCATGGATGTTGCCAGATGGTAGCATTTACGCTTGTTATAATATGTTGCAGGATTACTGGAAGATATCAGATTACGAAATGTTTCCTGAGGTAAACGAAAAAGTTGAAAGACATCTTAATGATTTGAATAATCGCCTGATAGAACTCACTGAAGGCAGAAAGTATTTTGACTTATTTGAAACAATTCACCAGGCTAGTGACGAAATGATCATGAAGGAGATATAAAGATGAATATGAATATGAATTCAAAAGTGTATGCATATAAAATGATTTTGTTGCTTCAGAATCCAGATAGAATTGTAGATGTAAAATCCGATTCTATTTATCCGGTTAATCATTCCATGCTTCGTGTCATGAGGAGTATCGGCAGAGGTGCATCAATCAGTGAAATAGCAGATAGATTGAAAATATCTGATAAGGCGGAGCAAATAAAAGTTTTGAACAAAACTATATGTATGCTTATTGAAAGCGGTATATTGACGACTCATGCAGATCAGGCAGGCGGTATATTTATTAAACATCCTTTTTCAACTCCTGCGCTTGAGAAAATCACTATGGAAACAACAAGGAAATGTAACTTCAGGTGCAAACATTGTTATAATTCATCGGATATTCAAGGGAGTGAACTGAGTCAAAAAAAAATAGAAAGCATTATAGAACTTGCCAATCGACTTGGAGTTTATAGAATCGATTTAACAGGTGGTGAATTTTTTGTGAGAAGTGATGCATTTGATATTTTGGAATGCATGAAATCTCATGGAATGATAGTAAATGTTTTTACAAACGGCTTTCTTTTAAATGATGATCAATTAAATATCATTAGTGAAATGGAATTTATTCGAAATTTCTATATTAGTTTGGATGACAATAATGCTGAAAAGCATGATGCAATGCGTAATATGCAAGGGGCTTTTGAAAAGACTGTAAAAACAATACAAGAACTATCAAAAATGGGAAAAAGGGTTATTGTGAATTGCACCATCACGAATGATAACATCAATAGAATGAAAGAAATCTATGATTATTTTACAAATGAACTACATGTTAAGTTTCGAATGGCGCCATTATTAAATATGGGGCGTGCTGAAAATATGAATAAAATTCATATAGAACAATATATTGATAATATTCGATCATTGGGACTGACACCGGAATTGATGGATGATCTATTCGTAAGCCCTACCGCTGATATAAATATACCACATTGTGGAATAGGTTCAAATATGATCTATATGATGGCGGACGGTACTTTAGTTCCTTGCCCGTTATTAAGAGATAAGGAATTCTATCTTGGAAATATTTTGCAAAATGATTTGAAGAATTTGTGGCCTCATCACGAATTACTCACAAAAATACGTTCGTCAATATGTAATTCAAATTGTGAGTATTTAGAAAAATGCAGAGGTGGTTGTAAAAGTAGAGCTTACTTTAGACACAATCGTTTTGATGCTGCAGATCCAGTTTCCTGTTCGCTTTTTCCAAAATGAATCAAATAAATTCTAATATGAGTTTTCTAGGAGATTTTTTATGTTTAAGCTTAATAGTAGTTGCAATTCAACCCTAAAAAAATCATGTGCTATCATGGTTATTGTAAAACTATTGATAAATATCCTATTAATCATATATACCATTACGCTTAAAAATATGATAAATACGGTAATGTTGGCGGACATAAAAATTCTTCTACCATATATACTTATTTTCCTTGTATCGTTTATCGTTATGATAATTAGTAATCGTTTTGTTTTAAGATTAGAACGTCGATTAAAATTTAACAATGGAAGAATGCTTCGTGAGGAGTTTATAACTGTTTTATACAAAATTATGCCATGCTGTAAAGATAAGTATGATAGAAATGATATATCACATAGATATATTGATGAAATTAATAACATAGTAGGATTTTATGTCAGTACTATTCCTGATATGGTAAGAGAATTCACATTTTTAATCTTTTTGGGAATATATGCCATGGTTCAGAATGCGTGGTTAATTCTTATCTTTATCTTTGTAGCTACAGTCGTTTGTTTTTTTTCCATTAGAAATAAAAGGCAAATTGATGAGTTAAATTCTGAAATTGTCCCATATGATGTAGATAGAAGTACAATTGAATATGATGTTATCGCGGCTAATATGGAATTGAAATTTTATGATGCTTGTGATTATATAAATCAAAAAGTGTTACAAGTTGAAGAAAGATACATTCAAAGTAGTATTAAACTACAGAATAAATATCGTTTTTTTTGGGGAATGGAAATACTTTCATTTATAACTATGAGCGCTTTGTTTTACTCTGTTGGGTCAATATTCGCTATTCATGGTTCGTTGACATTCGGTGTTATAACTAGCTTGGTAGTATTACTGGATTCCATAAATAACACAATATTTTTATTTCCTAATATCATGCTTAATCTATATAATATAAAACCCTTTATTGAAAGATATAATTTATGGCTAAAAGAAGAGCGAATAAATGAATCCCCGGTTAACCATAAGCTTTCAGAGTCTGAAAATATTTATATCCTTGAGAATTTTGGATATAAATATCGGGGGAGTAGAGAAGAAATATTATCTGACATCAGTATTAAAATCAAAAAGGGAAAAAAATACTTTATCACAGGTAAGAGCGGGTGTGGGAAAAGTACACTATTGAAAATGCTTATTGGTTATGACAATTTATATAAAGGAAAACTACAATACAGAAATTGTGATATATCTAGTTTAAAGGCTGATCTTATTAATCACGATGTTATCTATATGTCGGATGATATGTTTCTAATTTCAGGTACAATAAAGGAAATATTTTTATTGTTTTATCCTGATATTCACGACGAAGAAATTCAGCGATATCTCAATTTGGTCGAACTTCAATTTTCTTTAGACATGAAAATTGAAAAGGATGGAGGTAATATATCAGGCGGCGAAAAACAACGTCTATTATTAGCTTTATCATTAATCAAGAAAAAATCTATTTATTTAATGGATGAGTGCTTATCGATGGTATCGCTAGATCAGCAACTTCGGATTATGAATCGAATTATTTGTAGTGATATAACTTGTCTATGGATCGATCATAGAGTTCTTCCAGAAGTATTAGTTCTATTCGATGAGATACTATTTTTTGATAATACGATTCTATATCAAGGAAATCTAGAAACTATGCTTAAAAATAATTCTTTCAATTCTATAATGCATGATGGGAATTAAATATGCTTCGAAAAATATTTGCAATTATAAGACTAACTCCTTATAAAAAACTTTACATTATAATTCTACTTTTTGAAATAGTTAAGGTATTAATTTCAACTTTTTTGGAACCATTTGGATTAAGATTGGTTGGTGATGGAACTATACAATCAAATTATTCTATGCTTTACCATGGATTGGCAATTCTCATTCCTGTCATGTTCCTAACTTTTTTTGCATTTTATTTAATAAGGCATAAACTGGATGTATTGTTGAAAAATAACGAGTTATTTTTACGCCATTATTTTATTAAGAATTTCTTATCCGGAGTCACAAGTACATCTGTAAATAATGATGATATTTTTTCTCGTTTGACATCTGATGCTACAAGCGTTAATCAACTTTATGATAGTTTATATAACACCATTAGTAGTGTTGTAGGTTTTCTGACTGCTATATGTGCAGGTATGCTATTAAGCTGGCAACTGTGTTTGATTGTACTGATTTTGGGAATATTAAAAATAATAATTAATAAATTTATTATTGGAAAAATATACGAAGTAGTGAATGGAATTGTAGTGATACATTCTAAAATGCTATCAAATATTATTGAGATTATTGAAGGATCAACTCTTATAAAGATTTTAGATAAGTCTGCTTCATACAGACGTTTTAATAAGTTTTATGATTCTTATGAAACTAATTACAATCAAGAAACATCTTTTCAAATTAAACTATCGACAATTAATAGTATACTGGATATGATTACCATAGTATCCATTTTGGTAATAGGTTCAATATTTACTGTTGAGGGTATAACTACCTTGGGGACTTTATTGGCCTTTTTAGTTATGCAGGATACATTAACAAATCCAATTACTTTTATAGGAGACTTTATTAAAGATATTAAGTATGTTACAATATCGTATGATAGGTATATTACAGGAATGGATATAAATAAAGGATTGATATTTACAAATGTAGATAATTCCGTTTGCATTGAGGAAATTTGCGTAGAAGATTTAGGATATGGTTATTCAGATCAACAGAGAAAAATATTTAATCACTTTAACATGAAACTAATTCCTGGCGAAATTACTTATATTCTAGGTTCAAGTGGGGCGGGAAAAACAACTCTTTTAAAATTATTAATGGGAATTCTTAAGCCAGATACAGGAGAGATAAAATATAAAACCAATATAGGTGTCTTTGGTGCCGGTTCTGTTCCAATTTGTTACGTTTCACAAACTCCAATATTCATAAAAGGAACAATCACAGAAAATATCACACTATCTTTTCATCCTGATCCTCAGCGCTTACAATTATCTATAGAGAAATCTGAATTAAAAGATGTAATTCAAAAGATCGTTGTACAAGATATGGATTATATTAATGCAAGAGGAAGCAATTTATCGAAGGGCCAAAGAGATCGTCTGGCTATGGCCAGAGCATTTTATCATCAGAGCCAAATCATGATTTTTGATGAAATTTTTTCATCTATTGATAATACCTTGATTTCGGAGATTGCACCATGGTTGAAAACACTGAGCGAAGATAATAAAATCATTATTGTGGTGTCCCATAGACAAGAGTGGATACCTGAGAACGCAAAAAAAATCATACTTAATGATACTGAAACATGATTTATTGAAAGTTGGACTTATGCGAGCAATATTTTTTTCATATTTAAATGCTTATGGACACATAATGCCGACAATTTCCATTATGCGGGAATTAGTAGAGTTAGGGTGTATACTTCGTATTTATACTGGTGATGAAATAAAAGATATTTTTAATAAAGTTAGTGCAGACATACAATTATATCCTTGTTATTCAAATATTTTTACAGAAGAAATAGAATATTCGGATTTTTTTAAGAAGTGGTATTCATCGCTGTCTGCTTCTGTTATCATGCGCAGATATTTATTCCAGGTTTTGCGGGAATCCGTGATTGAATTCGCCCCCGATTTTATCATTTATGATCAAGCAGCTAGCTGGGGGCAAGATTATTCCGAATTTCTCCAGATTCCGAACATCTGCCTAATTACCGGGTATGCTTTTTCTAATGACATTCTTGAAAGAGATGGGGATATTATCCAGATGGAGTATCTAGGTATGAAGGGAATGTCACATGAAGATCGATTAACCGAAATAAGGAAACTAAATCGTTCATTACAGATGAATCATTCAATATATGGTTGTAATGAATTATGTCTAGAAGATTTTTTTCTGCGTAGTGGTCAGCTAAACATCGTTTTATATTTGCGGGAATTCCAAATGCGCGTCGACTCCTTTGATAATTCATTTCAATTCTTAGGGCAGTGGTATGGTAAGGAAGAGATGAATTATGATGATTCTATCACACAATTTATGAAAGGTAAAAAATGTATATACGTTTCGTTAGGATCTGATCATAATCAGAATATAGAATTTTACAAAAGTTTATTGCATTTTAGTGAAAATTGTCAGTATGCTTTTATTATTTCTGCTGGTACAGAGAATCAGGAGGATGCCATTAGAAAATTGATTCCTGCAAATAAGAAGGATTCTGTATATTTGAGTCGATTTGTACCACAACTTCAGGTTTTAGAAAATGCTGTTATGTTTATTACGCATGGAGGGACAAGCAGTGTCATGCAAGCGGTTCAATTTAAGATTCCAATGTTGGTAGTACCTCAACAAATCGACGAATTTTTAATTGCACGACAAATTAAGATATTGCATATAGGAGATTCCCTATATGACGATGAATTTAAGTCTATTAGCCAACTGCAGTTCTGTCATATTGTAGATAAACTTATTCATTGCCCTGTTATTCGTGAAAACCTCATGTTTCTCCATGATAAGTCGATAACTACACATGAAATAAATCCCTCATCAAAACATATATTGTCATTTGTTGAACAAAGCGGAAATTAAACATAACTATTGGAGTTTCATATGAATATTTGCTGTATATTGCCCTACAGTTCTTCCACCAACAGAAATCATTATGAGCAAGATATTTTGATTCAAAGTGGTCTATACGAATTAGAGTCTTCCTTAAATAAGATGGGTTTTTCTGTACTTTTGCTTGATTTTTTATCCAATGAGCAATCAGATCCCCAGGATCTTAATACAATTCTGCAGCAATTTCATCCTGATGTACTTTGCATTAATTCATTTATATGTTTCGAGGATTATCTATGGTTGTACGAACATCTTTCGCCTAACTTCCGGGAAATACCACATATTATTTTTGGAGTAGGAGCCTTAGATTATGAGCGAATATTGAGCGAAAATTTCATGGTTGATTATGTGGTGCCTGCGTATCCAGAGATTGTACTTCCAGATTTGTTACTACGTATGAAAAAACACTTATCTTATAATAAAATACAGGGTGTTGCGTATAAGAATGGAGGCAGAATAATTTATGAGAAAAGAATTGAAGCCGATACAACTGCATTTTTTCCTATAACGGATATTGAAAAATTTATATCAAAGAAAGATTCAACCGTTGCGTTTTATTATAGCAGCAAGGGTTGTTGGTACGGTAAGTGTAAATTTTGTACTGTAGGAGCCGCGTATCAAGGATCTTTAAAATGGATACCCTGTGATCTAGAACGAGTTTGTTCAGATATACAGACTTTATACAATTTCGGAGTGAGGATGATATCATTTTTAGACGATCAATTCATAGGCCCTGGAAAAAATGGTTACAATCGCACATTAGATTTGGTGGACTATTTGTCAAAATTCCCTGATTTGAAATTTACAATCAGAACCCGAATTACAACATTTGATAACTTGCTTCTTGAAAAAATGATAAAAGCCGGACTTAGTTGTGTGTTTATAGGTATTGAATCTTGTAATGACCGTTTTCTACAATTGATTAACAAGGGGGTAACTTATAATGATATAGAAAAGCAATGGACTTATTTAATTCAATCACCTATAAAAGTTATTCCTGGGATGTTACTTGCCCATCCGTTATCAAACCTCTCAGATATACGTGAACATCTAGTGAGACTTAGACACTTATACAAAGGTTGTTACGAAAAAATGGATATACATATGTTATTTCATGAATTACATCTACATGCCGGCACACCAATTTATAAAGAAACATATGATGAGTATTGTGGAAATCTACCATCAGAATGCACATGCTTTTATTCAGATTTCTTGGTGTCACGTTGTATTCGTCACTTTAGTTTAATGTACCGAGTAGTTGAAAGAAATTTGACGGATATTCAGACTAATTATAATTCGCATTATTTCAATTTCTGCATCTATCGTTTGAAAGTAAAATTATTTCAATGGCTTTTAGAAATCACACAACTAGTGGAAACAAATGATGATATGAATATAGAAAACTTTATAGAAACTGTCATTTCTAAATGGCGATATGGTTCTTGACTGCAAATATATAAAGAGTGGGATAAGGAAAAAATGGACAATCAGAAAATTCCGTTTATGGATTTATCAAGGCAAAACTTGATTTTTAAAGATGAATTTATCTCTGATATAACGGAAATTATCAAGACTAATGGCTATATTAATGGATTTTATACTAAAAAATTAGAAGAAGCTTTGAGTAGTTATTTTCATAATTACTATTCTGTTTGTGTGGATAGCGGCTCAGCTGGATTATTCTTGGCCTTAAGGGCCTTGGGGATTCACGATGGAGATGAGGTCATACTTCCAACTAATACATTTATTTCTACTGCTTGGGCTATTTTACAAAATAATGCTTGTCCTATCTTTGTTGACTGTGATCCTAATGATTTTACTATACAACATCAGCTTATTGAAGATAAGATTACTCCGAAAACCAAAGCAATTATTGGTGTACATCTATATGGACAACCATTTCATATTGATGAAGTAAAGGCAATTTGTAAACGTCACCACTTATATTTAATTGAGGATTGTGCTCAAGCATTTGGGGCAAAGTATAAAGGCAGAAAAGTTGGGACTCTTGGAGATGTTGGTTGCTTCAGTTTCTATCCTAGCAAAAATCTAGGTGCTTTTGGAGATGGGGGTGCTATTGTAACTAAACATGCTACACTTGCTCATGAAATATGTAAATTAAGGAATCAGGGAAGCAAGGAAAAATATATTCATGATGTAATTGGATATAATTATCGACTAGATTGTCTTCAAGCTGCCATTATTTTAAGAAAATTGAAATTTGTCGATGAGTGGAATGCACGAAGGAATTCAATTGCACATGAATATATAATGCGTATTAAAAATGATAAGATTAAGCTTCCAACGTGGTCATTTAATCACATCTATCATTTATTTGTTATATTAGCTGATAATCGTCAAAAATTAATTGAACATCTAAATAGGCATAAAATTGGATGGGAAATACATTATCCAATATGTTGCCATCTTCAAACGCCATGTAAGAATTCTAATTATGGCGAAGATGATTTTGAATGCGGTGAATATTTGTTTGAACATTGTATATCCTTGCCGATGTATCCTGAATTAACTGATGAAGAGATTAATAGAGTTATTCATGTTGTTAATTTATATTAACAACTAAACTAGGGAGCTAAGAATGAGAAAACTTTATTTAAACACATTGCTTCGATATAGTCATGCCAAAAATTTTATCGTAGCAGTATTTCCCGACGGAAAGACAATTCCGCTTTTGGATATACATATGCGGTTGTTGCAATTTGTTCAGAAAGATTTTCATTATGATAACATATGCAATTATATACATACCCTTGATGAAAATCTGAATGCAGATAAAGTCATAGAGTGTCTTCTCAAAGAAAGAATATTACTTGAAAAACCTTTACCGTATAGATGGAACAGCATGTCGTTCGGTAAATCATTAGTGGATGAAAATGAAATAAATGCTATAGTAAGTGTGTTAAAATCTAAAAAATACTTTCAATATGATAATCTGACACTTGATGGATATTATTATCAGCCGAACAGTTTTGGCAACCTTTTTGAATCTGCTGTCAAAAAAATTTTGAATTGTCAATTCTTTTTAACTACAAATTCTGGTACTAGCGCACTTGACGCCATATTGGAGGGATATGGGTTTAGCCATGGGGATGAAATAATTATACCGTGCTTTTGTTACATTGGGGTGCCATCTGTTTTGATTAAGCGAGGGATCAAACCAATATTATGTGATGTTGATTCAGAGTTAATGTTGTCTCCTGACAAAGTGGTACAACTTATTACAAAAAAGACCAAAGCTATTATTTGTATGCATTATAAAGGACGAGCAGCAAAAATCATTCAATTGGCTGAAATAGCACAGAGTTATTCACTCAAGCTGATAGAAGACTGTGCACAGTCATTTGGAACTATTATCAACGGAAAAGCATTAGGAACATTTGGAGATGCTAGTTACTTTAGTTTTCATCCACACAAGCTGATTACTTGTGGCGAAGGAGGAGGTATATGTACCAATAATCCACGGCTATACGAAAGGTTGCAATTGATTATTGACGCAAGTCGTTTGTTTGCTCACCAAAAAATGTTGCCTGGTATACCTGGTAACAATTACAGAATGTCAGAAATACATGCGGCGTTGGGATATATTCAATTATTTCGTTTACAGGATATTATCAAATATCTGATGAATTTATATAACGCTGTAATTGCAGATATTGGCGAGATTAGAAATATTCGTATAGTGCCTGTTGAAAAAAACTTATACGGTGGGATCCAATCGGTGTGCTTACAAGTTGAAGATGACATCTGCCGAAAAGAATTGTTGAATTATTTGCATTCTTTAGGGGTGCAAGCCGCTACTTTGTATGATCCGCAGGGACTACATCATGATATTTTTCTTAACTGGCCATATGTTATGGAGAAGCTACAACTCACTATAAAGTGGAAGCCTCATGATGTATCGTTAATGAATTTGTATAAAGAATCTTTGACTATTCTGCAGAAGACTATAACGATTCCTTTAGGAATAAATGTAAGTCAACAGGAAGCCGAGGCATTATCGGCAGATATAAAAAAATTTTTAGTATCTTATTTTCCTGTTAATAATACACATACAAAAGAAGGATAGACCTTATGAATCTTTTGGACTTGTTATCATATGCTAAAGATAGAATTCCGTTTTATAATGATAAAAATGTGGATGTACATGATATCCGGTCTTTTCCCATTATCACTAAACAGGATTATATCAAAGGGTATTATAAGTTTACAGTGTCAGAAAACTATGATAAATATATACATAAATTACGAACTTCTGGTTCAACGGGATCGCCTTTTGTGGTATATAAACAAGAAAAAGATTATTTTACACAATTAAAACAATTATGGAACATACGTTATCAGTACCATAAAATAAGTCCTCTTGACAAAGGATTAGATTTTATATTCAGTCTCCATAACAATCAAGTTCTTTTTCCACCGAGTTTTAATAAAGACGTTAAAAAGTTATATATCAACCCAGATGGTTTACAGAATCACTTCTCTGAATGGATGGATGCTATATATCATTTCCAACCGCGATATATGATAGGATATTCGAGCCTATTATTTATGTTTGCGCAATTACTGGAAAGAAAAAAAATGTTATTTCCGAAGAGCATCATATATGTAGAATCCATGGGAGAATTTCTTTCTCGTTCATGCCGTGAATATTTAGAGCAATGTTTTCAAGTTCCTGTATCTAATTATTACGGATGTACAGAAATCTTTGGGATTGCCTATTCCTGTCCTAATCATCATCTACATATCATAGAAAAAAATGCCTATGTTGAAGTGATACCGGAAAATGGAAATGAAAGCGTTTACGGAGTGGAAGGGAATATTGTTGTAACAGGTTTAAATAGTATGGACGCCACATTTATTCGCTATAATTTGCAAGATATTGGAATATTGTATCCTGGATATACGTGTGGTTGTGGTTCTAATAGTGACTATCTGGAGATTATGAGAGGTAGAAAGTATCAACAGATAAAGATATCTCCAGATAAATCAGTCCATTCAAACACTTTATTTAGTATCGTAGAACTTATAGGGCAACAAATGAACAAGTGTATACTATGGTTTCGTTTTGTTCAGCGTGACTATGATACCTTGTTGGTTTATCTTAAGCTTAAAGATGGATATTCAATGTTTCAACCGTTGATCAGTAAGGCAATTCGTAATCAACTATATCTTATATTCAACAATAATATAAATATTGAAGTGATGTATCTTGAAGCTGATTTTGACATAGATCAATACTCAAAATTTCAATTCATAAAAACAGACCTGTAATGGAGGAAATGAATTGTTCACTTTACATACAGCACGATCAGTATACCGTTTAAATGCAATACCGGTATATCAGAAGTATAATTATAAACCCGCTAACATTGCTTGTTTTGGTATGACAATGACAGTAAATGGGTTATTGTATTTTGATGATGATCAACATTATGTTTTACTATCTGAAGAAAATATATTTTACTGTACAAATCAACCGCTTGCATCTAATTTATTAAATAATAACGTAAAAAAAACGCGATGTATTCTTACAACTAAAAATGTTTTGTTAGATTATTATATTGCTGATCCTCAAATCTTGCTATTTCAAATCGATCCAAATGATTATCATGATTTAAAAAATAGTATTCAATACAATCGATTTGTGTCAATAGTTATTGACATGCGAGAGTATTATGAATTCTTGTTAACTGATAATGGACAGATAATAGGATGTCGTTTGTTTTCCCCTAATATTTTGGTAGATAGATTGGAGATAGCTCTTTCTAACCTCTGTCGTTTGTATAAAATAAATACTAGACCTACGTTTGATACCCTATATTTCAATGATAAAGCACAGATCCAAAGCATGACAGGTATGAGAACAACATTTGCATACAGAGATAAATTGGCTTGTTTATATTATTCACCACTGCATTGGCAGTGTGAGTCACATGAACTAACGCATATTTTACTATATGGCATGGGAAATCCAATTTTTCTTTTCCAAGAGGGGTTAGCTGAGATATCATATGATATTTGTCAGTTACAATCACGATATACACGGTATCGTTGTGATTTGATAATTAAACGTTCACGATTTCTTTCTAGGTTGGATATCAAGCACTATTTTTTATCAGCTGAATCTTTTCGGGAATATGACGGATGGGATTATATTATATCAGCATCTTTTGTTCTTTGGTTATATAAAAATTTTGGTATGGATGTCGTTTTAGCGTTGTATGCTAATATTTCGCGTTCTACTTCATATGATCAAAAAGTCGATATTGTTCGGAATTATACTAATATGACTATAGATGAGATGGAATCCAATTGGAAGAAATCACTGAATGCATGAGGAGTTTTTTATGAATAATTTAATTAAAAAAATAAGTGCATGTGACTTATGTGATGTGACTAGTTTGCGTTCATTATATCAAAATGGGAATAAATATGACTATAATGGGGTTTCTATAATATGCCGTGAAACACATAAATCTACCCCGGAATTTGTACGCTTTCAATTAGGTTTCCCTCTTTCTCTTTTAAATGTTCAAATAAAAGATACAGCGCAGGAGGTCATCACAGCAGACTATTGTTTGAGACGAATGGTTGAATTAATAGATGATATTTCAGTTGAAAGGCTACATAATACAGGTAAAGAGAAATATACGGGTAAATTTTATATTTATAAACCTCATCAAAAAGTGATAGTACGCAATGTATCTTATATACAAAATGATAAGGTGTATATCCAATTCAGTTTGCGTTTTCCCGTATATATGATGGAAAAACGAAATGTAGTATCAGGTAAGCTGTCCGTCAAATTAATAAAACGAGAACTGACTCGGATTATTAGAGCTTTTTTAGATACATTCAATACCTCAGAATATAAAAAGGCAGTGCAGTTATATTTCAGGCAGCTTGAAATTTATTCAATTCTTGAAGAAAAGAATTTAGTAAGCTTTATAGCGAATGGAAGCATACATCCTAGATGTGATAAAGATAAGCCGTTAAAATCGGCTATTCCTTTTGTTTCTCCTCCGGAAGATGAAATTGAGTTATGCTTATCTGATGGGTTTCGTATCAAAGGAATGGGGATAAAGGAAGGAGTTACTGTTATTACAGGAGGTGGATATTCAGGCAAAAGTACGTTGCTCGATAGTATACAAAATGGCATTTACAATCATATCCTTGGAGATGGTCGAGAATATTGCATAACACGAAGAAATAGCATTGGGATTATTGCAGAAGATGGCAGAAACATATCTTCTTTGAATATTTCTCCTTTTATTTCTGAAACGAGATTACTTCGAACATCTAACTTTTCATCCCAACATGCTAGTGGGAGCACATCTCAGGCGGCCAATATTATTGAGGCAATTACATTCGGATGCGGAGCTCTGCTAATTGATGAAGATAGAACGGCGACAAATTTCATGATACGCGATTCACGTATGAAAGAACTAATTAAAAATGATCCAATCATTCCATTTACTGATCGAGTAAGACAACTGTATCATGAATTGAAAATTTCCACAATATTAGTTATTGGAGGCAGCAGTGAATATTTAGAATTGGCTGACTCAGTATATATGATGCAAGACTATCATTTAAAAAAACATTACTGTTGGAATCAATAAGCATAAAAAACATTCTTTGGAATTCTACACCAATCAATACAGTAAACCTGTTCAATGGAAGCAGCAAAGAAAGTTGAAGTCAGGTGCGTTCAGCTGTTATAAATATGATAAAGCAACTAATCGAATAAAGGAATATATGAACATTTCTAACAGATGTATATATCTTGGTAATTATATTTTTGATACATCACGCCTTAATACAATCATATCACAGCAACAATTATTGACAATTGCTCTTATTCTTAGGTCAATAATTCAAAAACAATCGACCGTAGATATTATTAACGAAGCTTGGCGAATATATCAAAATTTAATAAATAATGGTTTTGAATCGATATATACTACAAATTTCAACTTGGGATTAGATATGGAACTACCTACTTTTCATGATATCCTGTTTGCACTATCTCGAATTGGACTAGTAGAAGATTTGGATGAGGAAAATATAAAGTTGCAAAATTATGAAGTGATGTTGACAAGCGAAGAAAATAACGATGCAAATAATTGAATTAAGTTACTTGCTTTTAATATTAATGAAGTATATAGGGGGAAACCATATGAATTCAAGGGATGATATTAAGAAAAAAGTTCGCGAAATCGTTGCTCATTGTTTGGATAATAACATTGATCCTGATGATTTAAAAGAGGATACACAACTGGGAGAAAATCTTCATTTTGATTCAATTGTTTATATATCTTTAATTGTTATGCTTGAGGATCAATTCAATGTTATTATTCCAGATGATAGTCTTTCTTTAGTACAATATACAACATATGGTGATATAGAAAACATGATATTGAGAGTTATTGAAGATGTTAACTAATTAATCTCACCTGAAAAAAGCATTTTTTTCAATAAAATAAGTCAAAAGCGGCGGATATATGGTAAAATAAGTGCAAGGGAAAAGCAAAGAAACGCACAAAAACCTTGCACATGGAGGAGCAAATGTATCGCTACAGTAACGGACAGATCAGTATATCAGACTTTAAGCAGCCGGTGGGAATGAACTTTAAAGAAAGCAACCGCTGGGTGAAGAAGCCCAAAAGATCCCATGGCTGGAAATTGAGGAACGATACGCCGCACTGTTCACAAATCACAAGGGCAACGTAGCAAAGCCTCTTCGTCTTGCCTTAGGAGCCTGCATAATTCAGGCGGAGTATGGATACTCAGATGAAGAAACTGCGCTACAGATCCAGGAAAATCCCCACTTGCAGTACTTCTGTGGATACCCAACCCGGGGTATGATGACGAGAAACTGCCTTTTGATCCATCACTGATGGTGTATTTCCGCAAGCGACTGATGCCGGAGGTGCTTGGCGAGATCAACGAAATGATACTGAGGGACGCAAAGGAGCGTCAGGAGAAAGAGAACAAAGACAGTGACGATTCAGATAACACTTCCGTCGGGAGTGACAACAGCGGCACAATGATCGTTGACGCTACCTGCGCACGGTCCAATATTCGCTATCCGCAAAATGTGTCTCTGCTCAATGAAGCCAGAGAAAACGCAGAGAACTTTATTGACATTCTCCACGACCCTTCCGACGGTAAGAAACCCCGCACCTACCGCAAGTGTGCCCGAAAAGAATACCTGAAGTACGCAAAATGCCGCAAACATACTGTAAAAATGACACGCAAAGCCACAGAAAAGCAGCTGAATTATCTCAAACGGGACTTGGATGGCAATATACAGAGAGCTCCATCTCGGAAAGGTTCTGACAGATCGGCAGACAGAACGTTTGAATACGATCCGCACCGTCTACGAACAGCAGAAATATATGTACGACAACCGGACGCACAGCGTTCCGGATCGTATCGTCAGCATCAGTCAGCCTTTTGTACGTCCGATCATCCGCGGCAAAGCCGGAAAACCGGTGGAATTTGGTGCAAAGCTGGATATCAGCGTTGTAAATGGTTGGACTCGAATCGTGAAAACCTCAGCTATTGCAAAGAACGTGGGATTCGTCTGTCTGGTACGACATTGGGCAGACCGAAGAAAGACGAGATCCGGGACAAAACGCAGGATTACTTTGACGAATGTGAACGTGTAGAGGTGGAGCGCAAATTCAGCCTGGCAAAACGTAAATGCGGCATGGGACTGATCACCGCAAAGTTGCGTGAGACTGCTGCTCATGTTATTGCCATGTCGATTCTCGTGCTGAATCTGCGTAAAATTCGGTGCGCTCTTTTACGTCTTTGCGCGATACTGCTGGATTTCTCTCCCTCTCATCTAATAGAGGCTTTCGTTTAGTAAATATTAATTATTGATAATCGGTATAATCTTATTTCATTTATTAGAGGTATATTATGAAAAGAATAGAAGATATTTTTTACCAAATGCAGAGCTTTCGATGTATAGATGATAAGGGGTGTCATAGTTTATTAGAATTGAAGTTGGCTGTTGATAAGTTAAAAAAATTATTTATAACAAATCAATTAGGAGATAAAGAAAGAATTATTTATCTATGTGACAATTCATTCTGTGTGTATGTAATTCTTTTTACTTCTGTTATAACTGATTGCATATTGGTGCCGGTTTCTAATACAATACCACTAAAAAAACTCATATCATATATTACAAGACTGAAAGCAAAAACGGTGATTATAGGGGATAATAGTTTTCAACAAGAAGAACAGCAAATCGTTCGAGATTATGCTAACTTGCTAATTTTAAAAAAGGACCAATGGATATACCAACCAATAAAAAGAGAAATTAAAGCAAAATGTAAAGACCATATACCTGTACATTTGTTGAAAAAAGACCCGGCAATGATCCTATTTACTTCTGGAACTACTAGAGAACCAAAGGCCGTTATTTTATCACATTCACGTGTGATGAGTATGCTAGATGCAGTTTGTTCCTATATGCTACCGAATAAAGACGATGTTTTTGTAGTAGCTAAGAAGGCTCATCATGTCTCATCATGGATATGCGAGATACTACTGTCAGCTTATGTAGATGCAACAACATCAATAAGGAATCAGTCACTCTTATTACCGCGAGTTTGTATGGAGAAAGTGCATGAAGATCATGGCACAATACTCTTTGTTAATCCCTTTCTCCTAAAAAAAATGATCAATATTGATGGCGGAGATGAAATGTTAAAATATACGCACTCAGTCTATACATCTGGAGCCCCCCTTGATAAATTGCTCCATAAACAAGCCAATGAGCGATGGCCTAATACTCGAGTGTATAATGTTTATGGTTTGACTGAAGCAGGGCCACGTGTTCTTGCGCAAGGACCCAATATTCCCATTGTATACGGGTCTGCAGGAGTGCCGATAAAGGGGGTTTCAGTATATTTTGAGAATAATAGTGGACCTATCAAAAGACCATATAAAATAGGAGAATTGTACGTAAAGACACCATATCAATCATTAGGTGTGTGGTTATCGGACAAACCGATGGACGGTTGGTTTCGTACTGGTGATGTTGGTTATTTTGATGATCAAGGAAATTACTATATTGTCGGCAGAAATGACGATATTCTTTGCTGTAACTCCCATAATGTTAATCCTGTTGCTGTAGAAGAAGTTGTTACATCTTTTCCTGGAATAGAAACAAGTATTGTATTAATTGATGTCGATATAAATGGGGTTGATAAATTGATTACTCTTTACACAACAACTGATGATAAAAAAATCAATGAAAACATCTTGTATCAGTATTTAAGAGCGCATTTGGAGTCATATGAATGTCCTAATGAATTTCATAGGATAACTAATCGATTCATCTCGGCTACTGGAAAAACGCAACGTTTAGAGGCAAAGAAATATTACCAGAATATAATTAAGGCTTCTTTATACAAATAACACTGTAATATTGTAATGATATGAAGATAATGAAAAGTATAATGAAAATTTTGTTCTCAGATAGCTTAGAAAAAATAAATGAATATGAAAATAAATTGAGAATACAGACCACTACAACAAATAGTGATACAGCAAATGAAAGCCCGCTGAACCACATTTATGAAGTAACAGCGTACTCTTTTATAGAATATTTGTTTGACCGTTATCCATTTATGCCAGAGGATCATCTAGTTGACTTTGGATGCGGAAAGGGTCGAGTTATGATAATGGCAGCTGAATATGGTTGTCTTAACATAACAGGATATGAGATTAATAAAGAGCGTTTTATATTGTTGAAAAAAACATTGATAACTATAGTCAGAAAAATAGCGAAGCCAGCTTTAATATTCATAATTTAGATGCAGCAAAAGCAAGTATATATCCAACTCAAAATATTTTTTATTTTTTTGAGCCTTTTCACTTAAAGATTTTTATTCGTGTACTCAATTCAATTAATAATTCTTTAAAACTGCAACCGAGAAAAATAAAAATTATGATGCATTATCCTCATATGGAAACTATAAAATACGTTCAGAAATACACTGATTTTACATTAATTGATAGTTTACAAGATGAAAAATTTGATGTTTTAACTCAGTTGGCTGTTTTTGAAAATAAATTATGATACGAGATATAAGGTAATTGACAGTTGTATTCATCTATCAACATATATGATGAAGTGTGTCTTGTTTATACTATTTCTTTGTATAAAAGTCGAACTCTATTAAAAAAACGGATGAAAATATAATGGTGGAAATCAAATGATACTATATACTATAAAGGAGTATTCGAGTTTTACGATTATAAGAATTATATGGAATTAAGAGATACATACTTTGAACTAGATAATCAAGCACTTATTCCTGATTGTTTCGGAATGACACAGGAGATAGATTCCAAAGAACTTTCATTTTTTACTGAAAAACCAGAGATAATATTCCAAATATGCGATTTGTATAATGGTAACAACACGCTTTCTAATCAATATCAAATTTGTGACTTTAGTCATTCACACGAGCGAAAAATACTATATAAATTGATTGATTTTATTCCTGAAAAAACAACATATTTTTTTTGTAATGTTGTATGCAGAAGAACGTGTACTGTATCACTTATATTATCCACTGACCGTTACTTGAGAATATGGGTAAACGGAGAATTGATAACAATAACTGAAGGAGGCACTGAATGCGTTAATTTATTTCATTTTCACAAAGGTAATAACGTCATATGCTTTGAACAATTGGATGGCAGAGAGCATCATGAGATAGGGATTAGAATTTCTCCTATTGATTCTGAAAACAAATTGTGTTCATTTGCTAATAATGGTGGTTATATAAATAAAATTGCTACAATTTATTCAGAGACGTTTTCTGATGGTAATACTTATAATATATTGTATATGTTTGTTCCGATTAATTCAATAAAACTTAATAGAAAATATAAAATACACTATACTATAGAAATTGGCAATAAAATAATTACCCAAAACATAATAGGCCTTTTTGAAAAATGCAATATTATAATTGATCAAGACGAACTACTAAATAACAATATGCCGTGCCTTATCTTTAAGTATACGTGCTGCCAAGATTATAATAATAGTGTTATATCGTCAGAAACTTTTGATATGTATGTTGGGAGTATAGAAAACACAGTATCTAAGTTAATTGAGCGATGCAGTTATGTTAGAAACACAAAATTGATAACAAATGAAGATGATCTAATTTTGCAGTATTATTTGGATGAATTAAAAGAGTTCGGTTCTTTTGATTTAAATGCAATATGCTTTTTAAAAGAGTTAAATAAACATATTAAAAGAATTGAAACAGGCAAACAAAATAATATATATTCTCATGGATTACATAGAATTATCTTTAAATCAGAACTTGATCAAAATTTAGTATCGTATAATATCAGGGTTCCTCAAAAATATGATTCGAAAGTCAAATATCCTCTTTTTATCATATTTCAAATACACCATATAGAAAATCATTATTTTGAATACTCAGATATTAAATCATTGGATAATGTCATAATTGCTGAAATATCGGGGAGAGGTTTGACTCTTGGAAGTTATATAGGCGATGCTTCAATAAAAGAAATATATAATCACATAACCCAGTTATATAATATAGATTTTAAGCGTATATATTCAACAGGTCATTCAAGCGGGGCTTATGCATCTTGGATTCAAGCACAGATGAATCCTCATATATATGCTGGTATATATCCAAGCACAGGCGTTGGAAGAAGTGAAATGCTTAAGAATCTGAGCAATACGGCTGTGTGGTCGCTGACATCTGAATTGGATGATAGTTATAAGTACTCTAAAGCGAATGGAAATGATAAACTGGATGTTATTGAGAATTTCAATGAAATATGTGCTGAGCAATATACTCATCCGAATTTTCCGTATATATATAGAAATAAATATGTTATTAATGAAATGCTAACCCACAGCCAAGTTGAATATCCTCATAAAATTGATTTTGTAACTGATAGAAATCGATATTTAAGAGCATATTGGATATCTTTACATTCCATTTCTAAAGGTTGCTTAAATGCTAAGGTTCATGCTGAGTATTTGGAGAATATAATAATTGTTGAATGTGAAAATGCTAACGGAATACAAGTTGAAGTTCCGCCGGATATATATAAGTCTTGTTTTACAGTTATTATCAATGGGAAACAATTTGTTTATAGAAATTATGTATCAGATGTGATTAATTATTGTATTGATACAGTTACTGGATCAGTATGTGAAATTGAGAAATATGATAGAAATAACTTTGAGATATACAAAGGAAACGGGTTGCTAGACGTTTATCTGTCACCATTAAATATCATTAAATTAGACGCTAATAGTACTATTATTGAGAAGACAGCTAAATCATTCGCGAGCCCGAATACACATACCTACATCCCTACAACAGAAATTAATTATCCGATATATTCAGATGAGGAATTGAGCAACTCAGATTTTAATTATAGCAGTAGTATGATAATACTGGATAATTGTTGTCGAGAAAAACGTCCAGAGATAATCGACAGTATTCTATCAAAAGCGGAAATAAAAACAGATGCTAATGGGTATACGTATGGTAGCCATAGTTGCGATGGAAAGTATATGGTTATGCAAATTCTAAAAAATCCTTTTAATGAATCTACATCGATTTTATATATCAATACTAACTCTGAAAAGTTATATCAGTCTAATCTTTTTACACGGAATGTCACAATTCCATCTTATGTATCAGGCTACAATCCATACTTGAATAATTCTGCTCTAATCTTTAATGGAAAAGAGTATTCAATTATAAAGGATTGGGGGATGGAAATTGAAGTTATTTAAATATTTTTATTGTAGCTACAAATGAATACAGTATAAGGATAACTGAGTTAAGCAAAATTGGTCGGGAGAGATTTATAGAATGGAGGATTCTATAAACTTTCCCGGCTTTTTTGTATAAGGGGATCAAGTAGTAATTGCAGGGTGAAATTTACATATCCCAATTTGATTTTCAAAAATCAAAAAAACTTTTTTGAATGTAACAGTAGGTGTTATATTCGCCTGATAGAATATATGCACAGGCAGAGAGAGGGGGTGGGAGCATGATCGTAACGAATGACAGAAGGATGCAGATTCTCGAAGCGTTGATCGGTCGCAAAAGCGATACAATGGCGCATCTTGCAGAAGAATTCGGCGTTAGTCGAATGACAATTTTTCGTGACATTCAAGTGCTGTCATGTTCTTATCCTATCATTACCAGAGTCGGCGGTTCGGGCGGTGTTAGCCTTACCGATGGATACCGCCTCGGAATGAAATATATGACCGGCTCGCAAACTGCCTTGCTGAAAAGACTGTCTGAAACGCTGACAGGAGAAGATCTTTTAACGATGCACAGTATCATTAGAACGTTCTCATGGCCTGTTCCGGCTAAGTAGGAGTAAAGACAGCAGCGGTTCATTGACAACTGAATATACATTCATTAAGCACGTTACCTGCATTGTTTCGTGGTGAGCGGACAAGCCAAGCTCAAAAGGTGCGCTTAACAGCTATTCGTGATTTGTTTATATAACACTGAGTGTTATAGACAAGCGCGAGGGAGCATAGAGCGATCAAACGATACTTTGAGTGAAACGGGATTACTACCCGTGGAGGGCGAAGACAAATGCAAGGGATAATGATACTTCTGTAGCCGAAAGGCGCAGCCTGCGGAGAACCCGGGGGAGGTGAGATTCCTATGGAGTCGGCTCGTAACCGACAGCTTGATGATTCCCATGCCGATGAGGATATCGGTCACGCCGGGGTGTCGAGGACAAGTTGGCGTGTGAACCCGATACGCGTAAAAAGACTTATCTCTGATACAGAGTATTGTTTTGCATATCGGGTATACATACTATCACTTTGGAGTGAAAAAGCAAGGAGAGCAAAATATATGAGAGTATACAGAGGGGATATTTATATTGCAAATTTGGATGGCGTTGTAGGGTCTGAACAGGGTGGGGAACGCCCGGTGCTTGTGATTCAAAACGATACCGGAAACCGATTCAGCTCAACGACCATTATTGCACCGATCACCTGTAAAACAAAAGGGAAAGAATATTTGCCGACTCATGTTCCGATCAGATCTTTAGGACTTTCTAAAGATTCAGTAGTGTTGCTTGAACAAATCCGTGTGGTTGACAGAAAAAGATTTAAGGGACAAAAGCTTTGCAGCTTGGACGAGAAATATATGGCAGATATTGAAAAGGCTATCGCTGTTAGTTTGGATTTGGAATGTGCTGCAGAGCAAGTCAGTCAGCACAATTTTTAATGCTTATGTTTACCTTAAAATATATGACAGAAAAAGGATCAAATAAAAATGCAGCTAACGTACGAAAGTCAAAAGCCTATATTAAAAACGGAAAATGAGGGAGTAAAAATCGTGATATCCTTTTCCGAAAATCCGCGGAGCAGTAATTTGAAGGAGTCTATTGTCGAGCTGTTGACAGCAGCATATGAGAACAGAGTGACAGCATAGCGATGAATATGTTTAAGTCATTTTGGGATATTGCTGTCAATGGAAAAATCGCACATTTGTCAAAACAAACGCAGAGTGCTATGATATGAATACAAGAGTAACATGGTTGAATTCCTGCTTATAGGAATATGTACTGTGCTTACTCATTACATAATAAATTAAGAGAAGAAGGAAACATAAAAATCATGAAAGACATTACTGAAAGCAGAAAGCGCGTTATGTGCTTGTATCGCGTATCGACAACACAGCAGGTTGATAAAATTAAAGATGATATTCCGATGCAGAGGATCGTATGCCGTGAATTTGCTGAAAGAAACGGATGGATAATTATAGATGAAAAGGTTGAGAAGGGTATATCCGGATTTAAAGTTTCAGCCAATGACAGAGACGCTATTCAAGACCTAAAGGAAATGGCTCTGAAAAAAGAGTTTGACATTCTTCTTGTATTTATGTTTGACCGACTGGGCAGAATTGAGAACGAAACGCCGTTTGTGCTTCAGTGGTTTGTAGAGCACGGAGTTGAAGTGTGGTCTGCAAATGAAGGACAGCAGAAAATCGAGTCCCATGTAGACAAGCTGATGAACTACATACGCTTTTGGCAAGCATCGGGAGAGTCGGAAAAGACCGCAATCCGAGTGAAGACACGAATGAGTCAGATGACGAGCGAAGGCATTTTCACGGGAGGCTCAGTGCCATACGGTTATCGTCTTGTTTTCAAAGGGCGTAAGAATAAGAAGGGACAGGATGTGCGTGACCTTGAGGTGAACCCGGAGCAAGCTGAGGTTGTGAAAACCGTATTCAAATTTACGGTCGAACGCGGCTACGGTTCATATATGATGGCTTCATATCTCAATGAGAAAGGCTATAAAACACAAAATAACGCACCGTTTCAAAGCAACTATATTATTCGCATACTTAAAAATCAAATATACAGAGGGTATCTTAAAAGGGGAGATGCTAAATCCGACAGGATCGAAGATCTGCAGATCATCTCTGACTCAGACTTTTTTAAGGCACAGGATATTCTTGAACAAAGGGCACGCAAGGATGAATCCAAGCGGACGGTTGCTATGACAAACAAAGGTAAAACGCTGCTGAGCGGAAACATTTATTGTGCTCATTGCGGATGTCGGCTTGCCACAACAAGCTATACCGAGCGATACAGGCGAAAGGACGGAAGCCTTTACGAGAAGATGAGCAGTCGATATGTTTGCTATCATCGAAGCCGTGGGCTGAATGATTGCGACGGCGCGAGCACCTACATAGCGGAAAAGATCGACCGTGCAGTTATTAGCGCCATGCGACAAATTTTTGACTGTATTTCCGGCTGCCCGCAGGAAGAAAAAATACATGCTGCATATAAGAATATGATGGCAAACAACCACAAGCTCCAGCAGAAGCTCTCTTGTGAAATTCAAAAGAATACGGACAAGCTTGAGACTTTGCGTATAGAAATTGCAAATGCCCTGACAGGAGACAGTGTGTACAGCTCGGAAGATTTAGCTACTGCAATTACGACACTCAGACGGAAGATTTCTGATGCAAAGGAACAGCTCGAAGCTTTAAAGCAAGAAGACGCCGCAAAGAAAGCTGCCGATGACAGTATCATTCCTGCATACAAGCAATTCAAAACTTGGGCGGAAGAGTTTGATAGTGCGCCTCTTGATATAAAAAAGATGATCGCGAGTCAGCTTTTCTCAAGAATTGAGATAGGAAAGGGATATGAGCTTCATTTGGAGCTTGACGAAACTTTCAAAACATTCTGTGAGGATTGGACCTCTATACAAAAATTAACTGCCACCGCTTAATGCTGTGGCAGCTTCTATAGAGATAGGATGGTGGGATCAATCATCTATTGTAAATCTACTACATGATTTATTTGAAGGTTGACTCTATTGCTTGTATTTCTTGAATTTCTATGATATACTAATCATAGAAGAGAGGAAGAACTGCAATGGCATAGTCAGCTTTTGCTTCGTTTCATATAAATAATAACTTAAAGCAGGATGCTATTGAGATAACGAATGCAGATCGGAGGAATGCGAAATATGAATCTTAAACCCTATAGTAACCAATTTCAGCAGGTAATCAATATTATTGAAGCTGCCAGAGAAAATGCCTATAGGAAAGTCAATGAAGAATTGATTTTAATGTACCGCAATATAGGGCAATATATCAGTGAGCAGTCTGAAAACGCATCTTACGGAGATGCATTTGTTCAACAATTGGCTGATTTTTTTGAGGAGAATTATCCGGATCTGAAAGGATTTAACCGTCGAGGGCTTTACCGCATGAAGCAGTTTTACGAGCTTTACAGGGCCGAAGAAAAAGTGTCTACGCTGTTGACACAATTAAGCTGGTCAAATCATTTGAAAATTATGTCCGCTTGCAAGACAATGGACGAACGTCTTTTTTATATGAATATGTGTATTAAGGAAAGATACAGCGCACGTGAATTGGCGAGACAAATAGACAGCGGGTATTATGAAAGATATATGTTGTCTCAAAATCCGGTTGCTCCGGCGATCGAAGAAGCAAAAAAGGCGACAGGTAATATATTTTTGGATACCTATGTGCTTGATTTTCTCGATGTTCCTGATACTGTCTCTGAATTTGATCTGCAAAAATCTATTATCCGAAATCTGAAGAATTTCATATTGGAAGTCGGAAAGGATTTTACTTTTGTAGGAGAGGAATACAGAGTTCAAGTCGGAAATCATGATTATTTTATTGATCTTCTGTTTTACAATCGCGGACTTTCATGTTTAGTGGCTTTTGAATTAAAGATCGGAGAGTTTAAGCCTGAGTACGTTGGAAAGGTTAATTTGTATCTTGAAGCACTCGACAGAGAAGTAAAGAAAGAGAATGAAAATCCAAGTGTCGGTGTTATTTTGTGTGCCAGCAAGGATGATGAGGTTGTAGAATTTGCACTAAGTCGTAGCCTGTCTCCTACAATGGTTTCTGAGTACAAATTAAAGTTGATAGATAAGGCGTTGTTGCAGAAAAAACTGAAAGAATATATTGAACTGGCGCAGTCGGCTGAAGTCGGAGAGTAAAGTATTGCTGCAATGTATTTGCTCGGGTAAATTCAGAGCATGGAATCTTATGTAATAAGTATTATATTATTGGAAAGCTGTGTACGAATCAGGTGAGGTAGAGATGTTATGAAAAAAGCAACTCGGTTTTTGAAGGATCTTAATGATATACTGCCTTTGTCACTATGTATTATTATAACAATTGTGCTTAGCATTACTTTTATGTTTTTAGATTTACTCAATCCTGTTACCATGCTTATATCGCGACATGGACTAAAAGTAACGGTACTTATTCTTGTTGCTATTATATCGATTATTATAATTCTTTTATTGAAATTTTGCAGATGTTTTTGCAATGATATGGTTAATGCTGTAGATTCAGTTTGCATAATTTCTATATTAACTTTTCTGTTCTACATGGTTATAATTTGTTTGATCGGTATTTCATCTACGTATAAAGTGATAGTTTCGGGAGTGTGTGCAGTTTCTTTAGCATTAACGGAGATTATTAGAGCAATAAGGTATTCTAAGCCAATCAAAAACTATGATGATGTGTCATTTGTTAGTCTTAAAGATATATATGAGGACAACATTAAAATCAATAATGGAAAAATGATATTGGTTGACGAAACGGCTGTTGATTATGATCTTTTAGACAGAGGATTCAGTATTAATTATTTATATAATTCAATAGTTACATATAATGTGAACAGTTCCCATGTAATAGGATTAGAGGGCGAATGGGGGAGTGGGAAAACAACGCTAATTAACAATGTAAAATTAATGATTAAGCGGAATAACGAAAATGTTAAGATTATTGATGATTTTGATCCTTGGTCTTGTGGCTCAGAGGAAGCTTTATTCTCCTCTTTATGTGAGGCTATTGATAAAACTATTAAACTTAGATATGGTTTTGTTTCAAATAAAAAACTTCTAAAGCAGATTAGCAGTATTGTTACCCAAAACTATATTACCGGTGGGATTATTAGTGCTGTTTATGAGAGATTTTATGGTACAAGTAGTTTTGATCAATTAACAAAATTAAAAAACGAATAGGTGATTATTTAAAAAGGCATGATTTACACATTGTGATTGTCATAGATAATATTGACAGAGCAAGTGCGGATAATATAATCTTTCTATTTAAGGTAATAGGAGCTATTTTTGATATACCTAGACTTACCTATGTATTAGCATATGATCCGAAGCGTATGGACAGTATTATGAGTGAATCACTTAAAATAAATCCTAAATACATTGAAAAAATAGTAAAGCAAGTCATAAGTATTCCTACTATGCAAAGTAGTAGTCTAAGATCTGTTTATTCTGTGTGTTTTGATAACTTATTAAGTTACTATGGAGTAGATGATAAAACCATTGAAGAATGTGATTTTATAAAGGATTATATATGCCACCGAATTACAGATTTAAGACAGTATAAAAGAATGATTAATTCGGTTTTTCCTATTGTATTAACAGATAAAAGCGGATTGTGTGTATCTCATTTGTTAGCGATACATGTTTTAAAATTCTGTGAATATGATATTTATCATACTATATATAACAATAAAAAGTATTTCATTTCCAGTGACGTTATGTATGATAGAGACTTGGCTTTTAGAGGAGGTCAAGATACCTTTGATAAAAGGATAAAGGTATTTTTTGATGAATTATCTGAGAAATACAGTCCTGAAAGTATGAAACTATTAAGAATTGTTATTTCCATATGCCAACGAATATTTGGACAAAACAGAATTCTTATCATACTACAGTAAAAATAAACGGATAAGATACAATTCCATCTATAGTGCTAAATACTTTGAACTGTATTTTGCGTATGGCAGCAATGAATTTTTGCAGATAAGTAAGAATGTTGATGAGGCAATAATTCAGATCAATGAATCGAATAATGTTAGTGATATATGTTCGATTTTTAGAGAAAATGTATTTGGCTTTGATCCAGCTTATCAGCAAGAATGGCTTTCTCAATTTTGCAATAGGGAGTCAATGATAGACCCGAAGTCAGTGGAGAGCTGTGCGAAAGCTATATATATGGAAGTATATAGTTTTGATGATTCGCAATTCTTTGTGATGCTTAATAGCAAGCAACTTATGATATCTTTTCTTGCAGATTTATTATTGAAATTTTCTGAAGATAGGTATAATTCTTTTCTAGAGGAGATTAAATGTGATTATTCTAAATTGAATGTTATTCGTAGCATTATATATTGGATTAAAAACAATAGTAATATACCTCAAGAACAAAGGGAGCATTATAAAAACAAGATTGATGCAGTTCATAAAAAAATGTGTGACTCAGTAATGAAAGACATTGATCTGTATGATGATGACAATTATCATCAAAAAAATATTTTTGGGTTGTTTAATGATAAAGACGAAAAAACGGAAGGTGAAAAAGAAGAGACAATTGTGGATTACATATCATCTGTAGTGTCTTGCCAAAATATCTACCGAATATTGGGCGATACAATTAATTCTTCAATGGGACATAATTATAGTTATTATATATCAGAAAAAAACTTGAAATTGTTTTTTGACAACACGCAAATTATTGATGATTTGATAAGAGAGAAAGAACCCAAAACAGAATCAGAAAATTTTGTTTATCGGGTATATGATAATTATAGGAATGGTTGTAGAAGTAGTATGGATGAAAATGTAATCGTTCAAAATGAGGAAGTTAAATTGTTCCTTTGATTTTTTGATTGTACTCCGGCAATTATACAAATAAAAATATGAATCAATCTTATGAAAGTTAAGTTGTGATTTCTGCTGATTATTATTTTCGCTAAATTGCGATAGTGTCATACGCTACTTTTTTCCTACAACACTCATCTGATGAAATCCCGAAAATTACATTTTCGTGTAACAATTATCTGTAGGCACTGTTCATTGTAACGAGCGTAGTTCGCCAGAGCATGCGGCTGTTAACCGCAGGGTCGTTGGTTCGAGCCCAACACGGGGAGTTCATTCAAAGCCTGTAAACACTACTGTTTGCAGGCCTTTTTCTATACTATAACCTCAGTTTTGGTAGTACCGAATTGTAATTTATCCTATTATGCTGTGAACTTTCATAGATGAATACTGAGCAGGATACTATACGTTTTATAGACACGGTTAAATCATTTAAATAAAAAGCCTATATTTTCTGAAATCGGAACTCTATAGAAAACTTTATATAGTACTTGATTAAAATAATAACCTATCAGATATGATCTGCCGTTGCTTAGAGGGATTTTGGCTTGATTATATATATAATAATACTGTGCAAGCTTTTGCAGCTCTGCAGAGCATCTCTAACTCTTATGACTATGTTAGAGCCTAGTGGCACTTACTAAAATGTGTATTATCGAGACATGCCTCCGCATCGATAATTTCTGCACCTTTTGCGCTTGCTTGCAGTACTGAAGCCTTTTTGTTTCACCGGTAAATAAAATAGGCGTCATCAACGTGCATTGATGACGCCTATTTTGTTATCTTCTGTAAGGTGCACAGGTGAAGCTGGATTATTAAAATAAACTTATATATAATCTGAAAAGTATTCTAAGCTAATCTAAGGATGAAAATAAGGCTACATTAGTATAGCACGAAATATCTCATGGGAAAAAAGCAGCCTAATGATATTCAATCGACATGCAAACCTGAAATATAAATATGGAAGCATAAATTTTTGGTTAGGCGGGTATTTCGTAGATACTATATGTCAAAATCGCAAGATGATCGCAGAGTATATACGAAAGTAACTTGCGGAATATTTTGCTCGGGTTCAAGTAGGTACCAAGGAATACTGCTACCCGTTCACGGACAGCAAAAATAAGTAGTAAAAAAGACAGCCTTATGTGAGCCGGCTGCCTGTGATGGTAATGCGTTATTAAACTTTATGTGCCCCTTTCATAGACTATGCCTGCCTGTATTTGCCCCCTTTCAGGGGCTGTACAAACTACCGATTTACAGATCATCTTGACTTTGTTTTTCTGTTTCTTTAGGTTCAGGCTCGGGAAGAAGAACTTGAATTCCAAACATATTGTCTTCCTCAAAGTAATCTACAAGACCTTTGTATTTATAAACAATCTTTTCTATTATAAGATGCCCGTAGCCGTGCTGCATCTCATTATTCTTTGTTGACTTGAGATCCTTATTAGTTGATAATACAGACTGAGAAATAGTATTTTTGCAGATGATTACTCTATTTGAGTTTTGATTATGGAAAGTCAGCTCAATTTTCTTGTCATCAACATTATTAATTGCTTCAACAGCATTATCAAGTATATTTCCGATCAGACATGCAAGATCTGTGTCCGTAATATCGGAAATGTCGGAAACAGCTCCCGATATTATTACTTCGGTATCTTTTAGGGGAGACAGCTTGGAGTTAATCATATAATCGATGATGGAGTTATCCGACTTGATAAGCTTGCTTGAGCAATAAATATTTGGTAACAGCTTCTCAATGTATTCCTTGCATTTATCAATGTTGTTATCTTCAATTTGACATTTCAATATCGTCAAATGCTGCTTGAAATCGTGCTGAGCCTTGCGAATATCATTCCAAATAATAGAAGCATCGTTATATCGTTTGGCCTCGTACGATAATTTTTGATTTAAGAATTCTACCTCATATTTGTCCTTTTGCAGTTTTTGAATCTGGTATATTAAAAAATACATCAGCATATTTATAACAAAATAGGTAATAATGATCACAAGTATCGGCATTTCGAAAGATGAATCTGCAACCATAACCTTCATTGCAGTTCCCATACCTAAGAGTGTTACAAGAGATACCAATAATGTCAGTACACCGTTTTTAAGAGCAATTGATCTGTCTGATTTTGTTGTTGCAAGAATAAATTTTATAATTGCTAATAGAAATACTTTATGAAGTAATAAGAAAATGTATCGAGGTAATTCTGTTGAACCCTGTAATATATCATTAAAATCTGCAATAGTAATAGAAAGTATTTGATGTAAAAGTGAACTGAGAAGTATATACAATATTGTCCATATACATGCAGAGAAAATTGCATATATATATTGGTTCTGAGAAATCAATACGGCATATGCGATAGTTATTATTAATAACATTATTGAAATAACAGTATTAAATCCCGGTGAAATATAATCGCCGATTAAAGTGGTAATAAAAATTAATAGTATTGCCGGGAGAAAAAATTTGTTATTTCTAATAGTGTATTTATTAAATTTTGTTATAAAGTAAATACGTAATACACTATCAAATAAGGATACAAGAATTTCAATTAATATAGGTATCATTTTATAAACCTCTTTCGCAAAAATGCCATATAAGCTTTTTTAAATCCTGATGCTTTCTTTTGACTAATAGGAAGAAATTTTTTGTTTGTCAATTGAACTTCAGTTCCATGCTTTACTTTATCTATATTTTCCATGTTTACTATAAAGGCGGCATGAATTCGATGAAAATTGAACTCTTTCAGGCTTTCTTCCAAATTACACAGCGTACCGCGGCATTTATATACATCATCAGCTGTATGTATGAGAAAATAATTCTTATCTACCTCGAAGTATAAGATATCGTTCGTTCTGAGTATAATATCTTTTTTAATCGTGTTAAATGTCAGTATATTATTTGCCGCCATGCACTTTTCTATAGCTTTACTAAGAGCGCTTTGCAGCTCATCATCTATATGGCTTTTTCTAAGGAATCCAAGCGGACGATATTCAAAAGAGCTGTAAACAAAATTTTCGTGTGAAGAAACAAAAATAATAATTATATCAGGATACAGTTTATTAAGCTTTCCGGCTAAATCAAAACCATTCATCTGCGGCATATCTATGTCCAACAGCAATATGTTTATAGGATACTTGTCTAAATAAGTTAAAACATCCTCAGCACAGTTGAATTCTGCAACAGAAAAGCTTAAATATTCTTTGAAACCAATATCATTACATATCTTTTCGGCAGATAATGCAAGATATTTAGAAAAAGTAACATCATCATCGCAAACAGCAATAGTTATCATAAGAACCTCATACACTATGTTATTTGTAATTATAACAAACAACTGAGTTTATATCAAGAACTACAAATAAATGTCGAGCAGAATGCCACCCTATTTGGCGCATTCTGCTCGACATTTGAATCACTTCAATATTTTTTTCAAATTTGCGGGTTCCTTCGGCTGATAAGCATTCCATTCAGAAGCAGAGCCGGCAGCTGATTTTGCAGCAAACATTGCAGCAGCAGCGATCTTTTCAGCAAGTTTTTTCATTTTTCAGTGTCTCCTTTTTTAGTATAGGTATTATCATAAGTGCAATAATTGCCGACATTGAGTAGAAAGCAGTATTGCATAATGAACTGTTGTAAACCCGAATGCCAAGGAAAGCAACGCTAAGATAACAAACACAAATTCAGTGTATTATGCTTTTATGCTTTGCACTTGAATTACTTCTTCAAAATTTTCTTTAAATTTGCGGGTTCCTTCGGCTGGTAAACATCCCATTCAGAAGCAGAGCCGGCAGCTGATTTTGCAGCAAACATTGCAGCAGCAGCGATCTTTTCAGCAAGTTTTTTCATTTTTCAGTGTCTCCTTTTTAAGTATAGATATTATCATAAGTGCAATAATTGCCGACATTGTATAGAAAGCAGTATTGCATAATGAACTAACGTAATTTTCGAACACCAAGGAAAGCAACGCTAAGATAAAAAATACAATTAGAGAAAGAATCTTATATAGCTTTTTTTCATTGTCATCTAATGGCTTATTTGGATTTTCTATCGGTCCAAACAGGGCAATCAATAATATGCCGGCTAAATAACATAGCATCTTTATCACAGTCGGAGGATAATATAAACTTGAAAGGCAAAGGACGGCTATATATGTTCCTACCGTTATTATTTTGCATTTCAAATATGTATTTGCATGAAATCCTCCTGTGAATCTCCTGACTGCAACAAACAATATCAGAAAAATTAAAGTAGGGAGTATCTTTCCGCTGACAATACCGATCAAAAGAATTATAACGGTATTTATAATAAAAGATAAAAGTAACTCCATTCCGTATATGTAAATATCAAATAATTCCTGACTGATTACGTTGATTGACAAAAGATATTTGCATATTTTTTCTGACATAATATGTTCCATAAAAACCACCTACAGCTTGTATCACATATATTGTACCATAAAAATCGACAAAATAAACATGTTAGGGATAAATAATCAAAAAGTGGGATAAATAACGATTATTTTGGACAAATTATGTAAAAAACAAGCTGTAATTGCATATTAAAAGGCAGAAATGACCTATATTGAATTATTCTATGCTTTCTGCATGTTTCAGTTTATACTTATCTGAATTCTCATAAATCTTCAACTGATAAATCATGTTATTACTTCTTTTATAGAATGTCTCAAGCATTGATACTTCAACTTCATACAGGTCACAAAGATTCATAATGGTAATGAAATCAGTTTTCTTTTTGCCTTTTTCAAAATTTTGTATTGTTCTGTCACTGACTTCTACAAATGTTGCTACCTCATGCTGGGTATATTCTTTTTTATCCCTTAGATTTGCGAAAAACTTTCCCATTGATATCCAATCAATCATATTTACACCTCATCATATATAAGTCCGTATATAAACGGTTTTTCTTATATTTTACGGCGAGTTGTTAAGTTTGAACAGGAAACGGATTTCCGGTAGCGGGTGATAAGGGATGTCATTAAAATATGGATAATAATACCAAATGTCTAATATTACAATAAATCAGCACTTATTGTCGTTTATTTGTTAAAGATGTTTTCTGCTGAGCTTCGCATACGAGCTCTTTATGAATTAATAACTGCAATTTGTTGGTTTTTATTCACCATTATATCATAACATGTCACTTATCCCTATGCATAATTGATTATCCCACAAGGGCGAAATGTATAGGTTTGTGTAAGACTAAGACCGTTGATCTGCCTGAGCGGATCATATATAATACTTATCTGAGTATATAGCTTGAATTAAACATAGATTGTTATAACGAGGTTTGGGCAAGGTAAAAGGTAAGGAAGGGTGGTAAGCTAAAAAGATCGCTTGTTTTGAACGAGGAGCGCTGATAAGGCATATTTATTATTTGTAATGCGTAAAAAAGGTCCTATGAACGAACAGAGGGCACAAACATTACGTTTGTGCCCTCTGTATTTGTTTAATAGACATATTGTTTGCGGTACATATCAAGCTGATCATTCCATGCAGAATAATTCGTATCTTCACGTCTGTCGGGAAGATTGCAGTTTTCGGAAAAATAATTTCCTAAATAAGAGGTGACCTTCATTGCGCCGTAAGCATTGCAGTGATAAGGGTCTCTGTAATCCGTTGCGGTGTCAAAGCCGATCAGCTCTGTATTTTGGTTCAAATCAATAAAATCAATATTGTATTCCGCAGCAAGATCCTTTACCGAATTGCAGCGCGGAATACTGTTCGCTTCTTCTAAAGCCGGAGAGTTAAACAGCAGGGGAGTTATTTCATTATCAATACACAGCTCTATTATTTTTCTGAGATATTCTTCTGCCGTCGGATAAATTTCCATTTTGTAATCGGTTGGATATTCAGGGTTCGGTTCGGCAGGAGTGCAGTCCGTACTTATATAAGCGCCTTTTGTAAGCGAAGTGATTTTCTTATAATCTTCGCTTGTAACTTCTTTCCATCTCGAATGAAATCTGATGATATTAAATATGTACTCAGACATTTCGCTCTTATCAAACAAATCAAAGATTGCCTGATATTTAATAGGAGAAAAAGACATATTATCGATTTGAACGTGAGCATATTCGTTTGAAGAAATTTTTGTATCGTAAATTATCCCTGATACGTCAACGACAACGACCTTCGGAGACTGATACCTGAGAGCTTCCTTTAACTGATAGTACGACTGCGGCAAAAGCTGTGCCGAGCTTGCAAAGACATATGAAGCAATTCCGTATCTGTCATAAAGCTCCATAGGATAGATTGAACACATCATATGCGATGAACCTATAAATACAACGTCAAGGGAGTTTTTAGGCTCGTCATAAAACGGCAAAACAATATTAGCTTCGTTTTTGTTTCTCAAAACGAACGTAGCGTAGGAAAACAGAACACAAAATATTAGCATAAAAGCCGTAACTTTTACGATTCTGAAAATTGTACGTTTCATGTAAAACACCAATCTTTAAAACTGGAAGTAAATAAACGATGCGGAAGAGTATCCCGGACCGTAGATTCCGTAAATTAAAACAGCAAAAATAAAAGCAAAATAAATTATCCAGCGAAGCCACAGTCCCTGCTTTGAAATAACAGACCGCGGATCGATTTTCTTATAACGGAACAGATCGACCGCAAATAAGACCGCAACGGCAACCAGAGCGACTTTTAAATCCTTTGCATCAAGACCGATACCGAGAGGAGTGCTCAGAGGAACGGCAGGACTTAAAACAGACATGAATATTCCCTTTGCCTGACTGAGAGAATCGCTTCTGAAGAGCACATATCCGACGCATACAAGCGCAAATGTTTTAAGTATCTGCACCAGCTTGTAGCTCGGTCTTTCTCTGTCAAGAGAAAGCTTATCAACTGCCTTGTCAAATAACGGAGCAAGGAGCATAGAGAGAATTATTAAAATTCCGTAGTACACGCCCCACGCAACGTAGTGCCAGCTTGAACCGTGCCAAAGTCCCGTGAAAAACCATACACACAGCAGAGCTATAACGGTTGTAGTTTTAGATGACACGCCTTTTCCGAGGGATTTTTTGAGCTTTTTACCGAGAGCGGAGCACCAACCCGAACGCATTACCGGATAGAAAAGATATTCGCGGAACCATGAACCGAGCGTCATATGCCATCTGCGCCAAAATTCAGGTACGGAAGCCGCAAAATACGGAGCGTCGAAATTCTCCGCCATTTTAATTCCCATGACTTCGGAAGCGCCGAGCGCAATATCCATGTAACCTGCAAAGTCTGCATATATCTGTATTGCATATAAGATGCAGGCAAATATAATTTCAGCTTTTCCGTATGAAGCATAATCTGCCCATACCGTATTGACCGCTATGGCTAATCTGTCAGCTATTACGAGCTTTTCAAAAAATCCGAACGTCATACGCTGCAGACCGAACATTGCGCGGTCATAGTCAAACGAGCGTCCCTCAAAAAGTCCGCCGGAAACAAGATCCTGATATCTTCCTATAGGTCCCTGCATTATTTGCGGGAAATATGATGCAAACAGCGCGTATTTGAAAAAGTTCTTTTGAGGATCGCAGACTCCCCTGTAAACGTCGATAATATATCCGATAACCTGAAATGTATAAAATGATATTCCGACGGGCAGGACAAGAGATAAAGTATGCGGAGAGAAGTCAAAGCCGAATAATCCAGTAAATTTTGCCAGACTTAAAACTGAAAAATTATAATATTTAATAAAGAAAAGTATTCCGAAATTTATAAGAACAGCGGCGGAGACAACAAGTTTCTTTTTTCTGTCGTTTTTTCGTCTCAGAGCTTTCTTTTCTTCCTTTCCCATGTCAGGAGGAACTGAAAAGCGCTCTGTGATTTTTCCTATTGCAAGAGCCGCGATGTAGGTTGATATCGTTGAAAATACAAGATAAAAGCCGTACTTTATACTTGCAGAGAAATAAAAGCAGTAGCTTGATATTAAAAGCCAAATCCAACGGTATCTTTTCGGAAAGATAAAATATCCTATAAATACGGCTGATATAAACAGAATAAACTTTAAAGATGTAAAAATCATATCCCGAAACTCACCTTAGGCTTCACGCTCAATAATATCCGCCATATCTCCTACATTTTTCATTCCGACAATGCTTTTCATATCAAACTTTATATCAAATTCGTCCTCAACCGCTGAAATCAGCGTGATGTGCACAAGCGAATCCCATCCGTCAACGTCTGCGGCTGTTGTATCTTCGGTCACTGTTAGCTCCTCGTCGTCAAATACATCTCTGAATACTTCATTAAGTCTTTCAAATATTTCTTCTCTGTTCATTTTAGTTTTCCACCTTTATATACTTATTTTTATTTTGATAACTTTCAATGTTAAGACGCCATTCTCCGGAGTCTTCGCTTTCGGATATTTTTTCAAATCCGAGAGAGGAGTAAAAATCTTTAACCATGGAGTTTTTCGCAGTCTTATAATAATACCCTTTAAGATATTTTATTCCCGCAGAGGCAGCTTCAGCTACCAAAGAATCAAGCATTGCAAGTTCCATGTCTCTCTTCAACACGCGGCAGCTCATGAGCCAAAGTCTTATGTGTAAAGAATCGCCGTCTTTTTCGCCGATTACGACCGTAACGACTCCGTTGTCGCCGTATTTGTCCGATAATTTTCCGTAAAGTCTTATGTATGATTCACTTTTCGCTATCTCTTCCATTTCACTTTCGGATATGCGCCATGTTGTGAGATTGAATTGATTGGATTTGTTTGTAAGCTGAGCTATTCTCGGAATATATACAGGTTCAAAATCACGAATAACGGCGTTCATCGACAAAGACGACAGATATTCTCCGTAATCTGCAAATGAGTTCTGCTCAGCAGCTCTTTTTACGTTTGAGCGGTACATGTCGTTTCTCTTCAGATCGTCGCCTGAAAGCTCGGTGACTTCAAAGAATCTCGAACGGTCTATTATCCCTATATAATTTTCCGGAGATAGCATATCGGGAGCATCAACTTCGGGAAGGCTTGCGTTTACCATAGCGCGTTCTGCCGGGTTGTCATCGACAAAAACAATACTGTCCGAGCCTATATTCAGTTCAGATGCAATTTCCGCTATATTCCTGTCCTTTGAATTCCAATTTGCCTTTATAATAATAAAGTCGTCGGGTTTAAGCGTTCCTTCGGGATGATTCAGTCCCGCCAGTGCATTTTCATGATCGTTCTTTGAATTGACGTTTAATGTAATTCCAATCGAGGACAATTCCTTAATATATGCCTGAAATTCGCTGAATACCTGACCCATAGAGGTTTCATGGCCTATTTCAATGCCCTCAACTCCGTCATCGCCGACAACTCCGCCCCACAGGGTATTGTCAAGATCAAGTGCCAGAGCTTTTTTATTTTTACCATATATTGCCTTGATTATTGATGCGAGATTAAAAGCAAATTCGGGAATCGCGTCCATAGACATGCAGTACTTGTACATGTGCCAAAAGAGAGGATCCGCCCATTTTCGGATTCCGTAATCAGCGGCGAGATAGTTGATATCGTTTATGAAAAATCCGCTTGTGTTTTCGGCATACTGTGCAAACCTCATGTTGAGCCTGTTAATGAAATTCGTGCGTCCTCTGTTGTCTGAAAAATCTAAATTTCCGAGTAAGCGGTAATACGGCGCCTCGAAATTATTTTGAATGATTACCGCGTTTGTATTTTTTCTGAGCGATTCCCATGCCGCTTCAAAACGGGAGTATTCCGAGTCAAGCAAAGCTTCTGTTTCGTCGGATGATGAAGACGGAGCGGGAAATAATGTTATGTTTCTGGAGGACGTATGTATAAATACAATATCGGGATCAAAAATTTTAAGCTCGTCGGGAAGAAACATTGCATCTTGCCACCACTGCCCGAATTCCGATTCATAAAATACCGCCTCTATGCCGTAGTTCAGCAAGAAAAGCTCTGTAATTTCTTTAATATCGTGGGTTGTAGATCCGCCGAGCATTGCAATTTTTTTCTTTAATCTCGGCTTACCGTCCGCTAGGAGTTCTTTTTTTATTGATCGTCTTTTTTTCAGCACAGTCTGTGCATCGAAGGGATATTTTAACAGCGGGTGCATGATTCCTCCTAAATACTTGAATTTTTTCTGTTTTCGCACGGCAGGGCCGTGTATTGACATTTATATTTTTATTAACCCAGCATTTTTTCCTTAAATAGCTGCCATATGGCGGCAAAACAATGAAGAAATCAGCCGTCAATAAAAATATCCTTGAAAATTGTCGCACGGCAAAGCCGTGCAATGACATTCATATTTTTATTATAGCATTTCTGTAAAATAAAGTCAATGTAAATGGTTCAAAATTGCACATGTCGGCATGGGACTTCTGAAAAATATTTGAAGCATGGAAAAAGGTATATACAAACTTTTTCCGACACATTTATGTATAGCGAAAGTATAGTACAATAGGATTCGGATATGCTAAATAAAATAAAATTCGGAGGAAATAAAAATGACGCAGTTATATTACAGGGATCAAGTGAAAAAATTTGAGGAATATCTTATAAATGAGGAAAAAAGCAGCGCAACGATAGAAAAATATATGCGTGATGTGCGCGGTTTTTTGACATATATTTCAGGTTTGTCCGAAGAAACATCTATTTGCAAAGAACATACGGTGGAGTATAAAAAAATGCTTTCGGATAACGGATATGCTCCTGTCAGTATAAACTCTATGCTGACAGCCGTGAACGGTTTTTTGAAATTTTGCGGCTTTCAGAATTTGTGCGTAAAGCTTTTAAAAATTCAAAGACAAATATTTTGCCGAGAAGAGAGGGAACTTGGCAAGGTCGAATACCGGCGTTTGATCGAGGCATCAAGAGGTACGCGGCTGTTTTATATAATTCGCGCTATCGGCGAAACTGGTATACGAGTCAGTGAGCTTCAATATATAACTGTTGAGGCAGTGCGTTCCGGCCGTGCTCAGGTCAGAAACAAAAATAAAATCCGCGTGATTTTTATACCGAAAAATTTACAGGCGGTTTTGAAAAAATATATTGCAGAGACGAAAGTAAAAAGCGGAAGCATTTTTGTGACCAAGGGCGGCAAGCCGATAAATCGCAGTAACATTTGGAGGGATATGAAAAGCTTATGTAAACGTGCGGGTGTTTCCGCCGAAAAAGTTTTTCCTCATAATCTGAGGCATCTTTTTGCCCGTACTTTTTACAGCATAGATAAAGATATAGTCCGCCTTGCAGATATCCTCGGTCATTCAAGTATTGATACTACAAGAATTTATACGGTTGAGTCGGGGGCAAAACATATTCTCGGACTTGAAAGGGTACAAAAAATGCTTACAACATAATTTTGATTATGTTGTAAGCGGTGATAGATATTTAATTTCAACACGCAGTCATTATATCATAAAAGGAATAAATCGTCAATATAATTCGCCGATAATTTTTAAATACCGTCAAAATTATACATATTGCGATATGCAGATAAGACCGGAAAATTTACTGATTTTTCCGGCTGCTTTTTGTGCGCCATATAGGCGGTTATTTAGTTGCGATATCAGCTGATATTTATCAATTTACTCTTTTTTATCTTGGATTCTTCATGCAGAAAGGAATTAAAACAACATAATCAAAATTATGTAATGAAGGCTTACTTTAAACAAAAAACATTGCGCATAATACAGATATTTACCACGTAAAAGCGACAGAAATAATGATAAGTGATTATATAAAAAATCTATTTTACAGATCATGATATTGTGAAAAAAATGGTACATAAAATTTTATATTTGCTATTGCAGTAAATTACAATTTGTGATATAATGTTTTTTGCAAAAAAATGCTGTTTTGTCTTAAATATGGCGAGATTTATCGCTTTGCCGCCATTGGTTTGAAGTTATATTTAATTATAAGCATGGATCAGTCGACCTTGAGTTTATACTTATAGAAATGCCGCAATCCGAATACATAATGTTGTTTTTTATTATAAAAATAGATAATTCCATTATTGTTACTCGTGTATGTACGGCTTTTTTGCGTGTATTTTAAATCGATGCGGACTGATTCTACACAATGCTTTTAAATTATAATGCTTATTTTGTACAGTTTTAAATTGATTCTGATTCTTTTAAAGGATTTTGAATAAATTTGTAAAGGAGACATTATTATGAACAGATTGAAATTTTCAATCAGACGGACAACTGCTGTATTTTTGGCTGTGCTGATGACTGTTTCCGCATTAAACGGAGCTTTCCTTGTAGGCGCGCTTCCTACAGCAAAAGAAGTCAAAACGGTAACATCAGCCGAATTGATTGCAAAAGAGTATGCCGGACAGCTGTCGGACGCTGAAATTCAGCTTCTTAAATCCGGAATGCTCTCGGATACTGTGTATACATATACAGTGCCCGGCGACGACGACGGTCTTGTGACTGTAGATGCTGAGAAAAAGCAGATAAGCGCTTCTTCCTATACGGATTCCAACAATAATATATGGAAACCAGACGGTGCCTCTGTGGTTTATACGGAAGATGGTGCAGAGAGTACGGAAAGAGTCGAGTTGAATTCTGACGGAGACGCATTTAACGGCACTTTTGCATATGCCGGAAACGCATATAGCGTTCAAGTTAAGTATGTGTTGAAGACTTCCGTATCTTCTGACGAGCAGAAGGCGCTTCTTGAAAGCGCAGCTGCTTTGAAAAACGGTGTTGATAATCTTGACGCTTTGAATTCTCCTGATATCACATCAACACTCGCAACGCTTGAAACTTACCTTTATGAGCTGAAGCGTCTTGTTGACGGTGTAGATGTAACAATTCCGGGCAGCTCGGCAACTATAAATATGAAGATAGTTGACGAGGGTTTTGTAAAAGGAGTTACAAGTCTTGATAATCAAAAGGAAGCTAACGGCGGTCATTTTGATTTAACTGTTCTTTTAAATGATTACAGTAAGGCTCAGAGTAAGAATGAATACCTGGTAAATCATGCTTCAGAAGTTCGCGCTGCTGCCGAAAAGACATATGAAGATCTTATCGGCATATATACATATAAGCAGAGCATCGAGAATTACGAAAACTTGATGAATCAGCTCGGATTCGATAACCAGCTTGCTTCAATTGCTTTCAATAGTATAAAGATAACGACTGACGCAATTAAGCCGGTTATTGACGCAGATTGGTCTGTTACAGCCGGAACAGCTTTAAGAGATGATCTGAGCGCAGCTCAGTACAAAGTTCTTGATACTGTTATTGAAAAAATTGAAACTACCGTTGATCTTGACGGTTTTGCATATGCTGATACATTTACTGCTGACGAAAACGTAATAACGGTAAATCAGAACAGACATGATGTTTCGGTAACTGTTTCGGCTGAAGTTGTAAGTCCTGTTCTTGCCGATACAAGCGATACGGTAAAACTTGCGCCTTACAGCGCGACAGTAACTGTTGCGGACGGAGCGAGCGCTGAAGACGTTCTTAAGGCTGTTACAGAATCGGGAATTGAGAATCAGGCGCTTGCAGGATGGAATTCCGAAAATGCGCTTTACTCCATTGATCCGGAGAATTACGTAAGAAGCTCATCGGAGCTTTCGGGTGTTCTGAGCGAGGATATCGATTATAATATTTCATATTCTCCCAAATCATTTGAGATCACCTGTGACGGAGAATACGGTATTCCCGCAAGCGTTCCTTTCGGATATAATATCACGCTTCCTTCATATGAAGATGATACTCAGGTTTATGAGTATATTGTAAACGGAGCTGAGTACCTTCAGGGCGATATTTTCCGAGTGACGGGAAATACTGAAATCACACGCAAGCAGGATAAACCGAAAACCGAATATGAAGTAAACAAGATAGCAGCTTCGCTTATCGGAAACGATGAAGCGGCGGCTGTGCTGAACAGCTCCGCTTTGCTCGGAGAAAAGATCAGCCTTCGCACTCCCGACGGCGATTTGGTAAAGGTTGAATGGGCTGACGGAAATTATAAGGTGACGGCGGCAACTTATAATGCTGCTTTTAACGGACTTCTTTGGATACCGATAAACGGTATTGTTAAGACTGAAAACGGAAGCATTGTCGAAACATTTGATATTACATCAAACGGCAGTGCTTATGTCGGAACATTTAATTCATCGGTCTTCGATCATGTTGAAGTAAATTACAGATTGGATCTGAACGGAATCATCGGCGGAGAAACTCTCCTGAAAACGATGAATCTTCCGTATGTTCTTACAACTGAAGCTTCACAGTTAAAGGATCAGCTTGCGATTCTGAATAATCAGTACAGCAATATGGCTCAGCTGAAGGATCAGGCAAGCACGATTCGCATGGCTATTCGCGGCGCCGAGGACGGCGCTCTTACTGACGCGATAAAGGAAGCAGGTCTTGATCTTGTTGACAGGTGCTTTAATCCCGATACGGGTAATTTGTACGCTTATGATTATATGACAGAGTACCGTGCAGGCGGACTCGGCTGGTACTACAAGCAGGATCAGAGCGGCGCATTTGTAAATTATGATAAAATGAATGCACAGCTTGCGGTTCTAAAGCGCGATCTTCCCGTTCTTTGCGACGAAGACGGCGTGTTTAAAGCGTTCCTTGACGGAGTTAAAACTCCCGGAGGAAACAGCGCGGGTAAATATTATACTGTTCTTGAGGACATGGTTGAAGCCATTTCCGCACTTGATCTTGTTAAACCCAACACATCGGTTAACGGTGCCGGCGAAGAACTTTCAGGACTTATCCGTGCGATTGAAAATGCGATCGGAAAAACGCAGGAGATCACATCTGTTGAAGGATATGATGTTTTTCTCAATGCTGTAATGATCGGCTCTGCTCCCGGACGCGCCGTTGTAAAAATAACGGTTAAGGTTCAGAACGCACAGGGAACTGTAATTTCAGAAAATTCTCTTACAAGTCCGAGCATTCAGGTCGGTGAACTTACATCTGCTGACGCTGCTGTGCTGAATGACCTCTTTGCTTCGCTTGAAGCTGGAGTTGACGGTCACTATGAACTGAGTGCAAGCTCCGATAAGATGCTTGAGGCAGGTTATGAGCTTCGCGGAAACGAAAATCTTACATTTATATATGTACCTAAGACATACAACGTACATTTTATCTCTCCTGAGGGAACTGCTGTAGACGGTGTGTCGGATACAGTTATCAGCTACAGCGGCAATGTACAGCTGAATCTTACCGCATGCCGCGAAGCAGGTTATCGCTATGATTATATCATCGGCGGAGAACGGGTTCGCGTTATGTCGGATATGACATACAGCGTGGGCGACAAGTTTGATTCTCTCTTTGAGAACGGCGAGACAACGATTGTTGTTGAAAAAGTTTATGTAGCTCGCGAAAACTTCCTTAACATGGTAGATAAGCTCAACCGCTCTGTTTCGGATATGACGTTTGCAAGCGGCGGACATAACTGCCTTACTGCTGCGTTTATTCCGGTTGAGGACAGCGATGGCAATATGTCTGTTGTGCTTCGTGTTGCCCCGCAGAAAAGTATGGATCCGGCTGATCTTGCAAAAGGTATTATGCAGACCGTAATTTCCGCAGGATATAATAATGTATCTGTCGGCGGCAGTACTCTGTACAGCGGAAGCGAAGATAAAATTTATCTTCAGGCCGTCGTAGATATGCTTCTCAACAGCGGTATGGGACTTAAAACCATTGCCGAGGCTGTTGATGAGAACGGCAGAATCAACGAGATGTCCATCGACGGAGACGTTGCTTTTGATCTTGACAATATGGGGGGATTTGCTCCTACAGGCAATTCGTATGTAAACAATGCTGAAACATACGGCGGAAAGCTGCTTGAATCTACTCTCGGACTTGACGGCGTAAATGTTGCGCTTTATGTAACTATTGAGGACTTTGGTCTTAGCACATCTACTCTTTCAAAGCTCAGAAGCTCTGTCGAAAATCTCCGCAGTTATGTTGACGTAACTTTTGAGAACGGAGAAGCGGTCGCTTCTGTAAGAATTCCCGATAAAGCTTATCAGGCTTATCTTGCGGCAATGCTTGTAACAGGTAACTCAGAGCTTGCCGAAGCATGCGAGCCGGATATCGGAAAATCTGTAGAATATATATATAATCTGCTTCTTCCGATACTGACCGATACAGATGTTACGGTAGATACATATCAGAATACTCTCGCAATGCTCGGAGTACATAAAGATATAACATCGGCTGCACGCATTTATACTACTCTTCAGAAGATTCTGATTCATGTTATAGACAATGCAACAGTTAAGGGCGGTTCTGTCGGATCAACATATACAGCTGAATGCGCATACTCGCCTGCTGCTCTGATCGACAGCTTGGGAGTCGGCTCTCTCAAGGGAGCAATCGCAGAGGCTGCCGACGGCGCAGCTATCAAGGCAAATCTCAGAGCTACGCTTCAGAACAGAGACAGCTCGTATGAAGCAATTGTTATTGATCCTCACGCCGCAGGAATCAAGAACAAAGCAGGATTTACCGGCGACGTTAAGTCGGCGCTTGCAAAAGTCGGCGACAACTCGATCGTTATTCTGACATCAGACGTTACAGGTGATCTTACCTGTGACAAGACGGTATATATCGATCTTAACGGACATAATCTTGACGGAAATATTACAGGCGCAGGAATTACGCTTGTTGACAGCACGTTTGCAAATAACGGTCAGATCAGCGGAAATGTTTTCGTAAAGAGAGACGCCCGTACAAACGATTACTACTTCCTTACTGTTGAAGGAAATGAAGTCAGAGTAAATATTAAAGCAGACATTTTGAACAGGGACGCCTTCGGCGGACTCAAAACTCTCGCTTTCGATCTGGCGTTTGATCTTGCGCTCAACTATTATACAAGCGCAGCTCTTTCCGTAGACGGAAACGAGATATACAACACCGATAAGGTTCAGGATCTTGTTGATCTTTATGTGAACGGCAGAAATGCCGCAACGGTTAACGAGCTTCTTGATGTTATCAACTGTGAAGGTCTTACCGCTTTTGCAAACAGCATGATCGCAAAACTCACAGACTTCGGAACTATGGCTCAGAAGGCTGAAAGAGGAAATGCGCTATGTACGTTTGATGTTTCGACATCAGCATGGGATCTGAAGCTTTACCGAGCTGAGGGTAATTATGTTACAGCCGATATCGCACCCTCCGCAGAGAGAGGAAAGAATCAGACTATCGGTATTTATCTTGCAGGCGAAGAAAATGATGTAAAAGCGGCAACGAAGCTGCTTGCAGCTCTCGGAGACGTACTTGACATGTCGGCTGAGGTTGCGTTTGAAAGCATAGACTACGCTGACAAGAATATAAACATTAAGGCTGTCGGCAAAGCTGCTGCAAGATTTGATCTTACCGATCCCGATTATGCGGTTCTGTTTGCAGCAGTTGTAGCTTACGGCTCGGAAGACGCTGTACGCACGGCTCTTACAGACGGAATCAAGGCTTACTACAGTGAAAACAGCACAGATGTGCTTCATGAAGCCGTAAACGAGCTGACTACCGCTCAGGTTATCGGTGCGCTTCGTAAATTTAACTCGGGCAGCGATATTGCTCAGATGATGGCTGATCTCGGACTTGGCGATATTGTCGGAGACAGCGCGATTGAAATGATGGGCACATACCGCAGCGTTATTAACGCTATGTGCTATCTTATCCGCCGTGCCGATGTTAACGGAAATGATGCAAAGCTCGGCTCACGCGAATCCTCCGAGACATACGGACTCTATAACCTTATTGATAAGAGCGATATTAACCGCACAGGTTCAAAAAAGATATACAACAGCTACGGCATAGGCTATGACCTAACTGTTGAATCTCTTCTCCTTGACGTTCGTCTCTTTACAGACGAAAAACCTGAAGAATTTGCAATTACAGTTATTGATTCAGAGGGTGTAACTCATAATACGAACGATCCGTCCGAAGCGTTTGCCCTTGCCGCAAACGGCGGTATGATCATATTTAACAAGGATATTGTTCTGAGCGAGAATGTCACCATCAACAGCAGCATCGTTATGAACGGAGCATACAGACTTGCATTCACAAATGACGCTAAGCTTCTCATCTCAGAGAACGGCGAGCTTGTGTCCGACGGAGATATATCGGGAAATACAGCGGCTCTGAACCCTGATTATTATGAGCTTAAATCGGAAGAACTTGCAGACGGCAAGGTAAGATATACGGTTTCACTTTACGACATTATCGTTACAAAAGACGGCTCCGATAAGCCGCTTTACGCAGGACACAGTCTGAAGGACGCATTCGCAGCTGCAGCAGATAATGACGGCAGCGTAATAACTCTCAACGGAACCGCAGTTCTTGATGGAAATGTAAGCATAAATAACAGTGTAACCGTTAAGGGCGCGGATAAGATCTCATTTGCAGATAATGCAAAAATTCTTATCGGTGCAGACGGTTCTCTGACAACAGACGCCGATGTTACAGTCAGCGTAGCTCCGCTTGATACTGCGTACTACGACCTGAAATGCGAATCATCTGCCGACGGTACATTCAGATACACGGTATCGCTTTACGATATTATCGTAACTGCCGCAGGCTCTGATACACCTCTTTATACAGGATACAGTCTGAAAGACGCATTCGCGGCGGCAGATATTGTCTGTGACAGCACGATCACGCTTAACGGAGATGCGGCGCTTGAAGAAAATGTTCTTGTAAACAACAGAGTTATCATTTCAGGTGCTGACAAGATCACGTTTACGAATGGTGCGGCACTTATGATAGGCGGCAGCGGAGCGATTATTTCAGACTCCGATATCGGTTCGAATGTAGCTCTTGAGGACAGCGTAAACTATTCACTTCTTGCAGAAAAACTCGGCGACAGATATGTATACTGCGCAGAACTTTATGCAATAGTAGTTACAAACGACGGTTCTGTCCGCTATCGCGGCGATAACCTCAAGCGTGCTCTTAATCTGGCAAGTGCCGGAAGCACAGTCAGAGTTAACAGCGCAGTTACATGGAACTGTGAAGGTGCGGTTGACGAGAGATATCTCCTTGACCGTGAGATCACTCTGCTCGGAGCAGATAATATGTCCCTCAGAGACGGAACTTACTTCAGCCTCACGGTAGACGGCTCGCTTATAAGCGACCGTGAGTTCAGTGCAGGCGTCGATGTAAGATCACAGTCCAAATACAGCTCTGTTACAAAGATTTTTGACAACGGATTCTTTAAGTATAAACTTGCTCCGATCGATCCTGTACTCACAGGCGCCGCTCCGACAGTAAATACTTCAAGTAGTGTAATCTACGGTGCGAAGGTTGACAATGTGAACAGATATATTTATCTTGACGTTCAGTCGAGCGGAATCACCGAAGCTCAGTTTGCGGCTCTCGTAAGCTTCAGCGGAGCGGCGGATAACGCTTCTCACATTGATGTCAAGATAGATGAAGGCGGACTCGCTGAGAACAATAACAGATATACGATACGCAACGGTGCTACAGTTACTGTTACAGCTCAGAATCCCGATTCAAGCGTTGCACCGTCGGTTAAGTACACCGTTATAATCATGGGTGATACCAACTGCAACGGTATGACGGACGCAGGAGACTGCCGTGCAATTCAGTATCATGTTCTCGGTATGGAACTTTTGAAAGACGCATCTCTCTTAGCGGCAGACATAAACGGTCAGTCCTCGGAGCTTACGGGAAGCGTTGATACAGGTGACGCAAGAGTTAATCAGTTTAAAATTCTGAACGGTTCAGAATACAAAAGTGCATTGAAATAATAGAGCGAAGGAGATATGATAATGAAAATAACAAAACGGATTTTCCCTTTGCTGGTGGCATGCCTGATGATTTTTTCAATGCTGCCGGCGGTACTCGCGGCAGATGTTGCTCCCGGCGGTACGGTTCAGATATCCCATACTTTCAGAGAAGCAGGCGCGATAGACGGAAGATTTGAGTGCAGCAATTCTGCATTCACTCTTTCACAGAAACAGATAAGTGTTTATGCGGTCGATGTCGGCGCGGGCGTCAGCGCGGTAACAAATGTTACCGCGCCCGCAGGTGCAAAGGACGGAGACAGCTGTGTTATAACTCTTACATATCAGCTTTATAATATTTCGGGACAGCAAATGATCGGAAGCACAAGCAAGCTGTCATGGACCGTAACAGTTAAAAATAATAAGGTTGAAACAACCAAGGCTCCCGATACAACAAAAGCGCCGGTTGCGACGAATCCTCCGTCAACAACCAAAGCTCCCGATACAACAAAGGCTTGGGTGCCGAGTGATCCGCAGACAAATGCTCCGTCAGAAGATGTAACCCCAAATGTTCCGTCACAGGGATACGATGAGCCTGCATATCAGCCGTCCGCTGACGAACCGACGGTTTCAGGCGTTGACTATGCTGAACTTGACCGCCAAATAGCGATTGCTGAAGGACTGGTTTCTTACGAGTATAGAAAAGATGGTTGGGAAAAGCTTGACATTGAGCTCACAGATGCAAAGGGAGCTAAGGGCAGCAGTTCTCAGTCCGATGTAGACAAAGCTGCAACTGATCTTAAAGACGCAATTGCAGCACTTGTTAAGATGAATTATGAGGGACTTGAGAAAGCTGTTAAGGATGCGAATGAGCTTCGCGACAGCGAAAAGCTTGCCTCTCTCTTTGATTCGCTCAACGAGAAGCTTGCACTTGCAGCCGAACTGCTCGAAAGCGGAGATCAGGAGGCGGTTGATAAAGCAGGCCGTGAAATAACTGATCTTATTGACGATATCAAAAAAGAGCTTGACGGAATGAAAGAGGTCAAAGAGGTTGTAAAGGAAGTAGAGGTCGAGGTAGAGCCTAAGGATGATTTCTGCAACATTTCGATACACAAGGTTTGGCCGATTCTCTTCTGGATCAGCCTTGCACTGAATGTTGCTCTTGCCGCTCTGATTGTTGTTTACATCATTCGCCGACGCAGTAGCACTCAGAAGGACGATACTCCTCTTGTTGATTACAACATAAGCGATGACGATAAATAATTATTGCGGAAATAGGATTTAACTAAACTTACTTTATCAGTGCGGCATAATCCGCACTGATAGAGACATAGTTTTATTTAAGCCCTTTTTTTGTACTAAATAGGGTGTAAATATGACATATGTCTCAAAGAAATACTGAGTGCAGAGTCGGCTGAAACCGAAGCTGTTTATAATAAGGAGTACAACCGGTGGAAAAATGGACCAGAAAAGAATACGGCACATGGGATGAAGCGTTCCGCGGTCTTACACCGCGAATCCGTCAAAGCTCTGTCAGGATTGCATCATATACACGAGAGCTGTTTGTGCAGGCGTGCGCCGACTCATTTGCCAAGGGAACGCATGACGGAAGTGCAAGGATCCGCGGTAAATATGCCGATCTTGCATATAAATGCGGCATGTATCACCAGCTCGGAAAGGCTCTTGTGCCGCCAGAATATCAGATTTTTCAGAGCGACTTTACAGATGAAGAAAAATCTGTTTATTGGAAGTATATGACGGACGGACGGACGCTTGTCTCCATTCTTCAGGAAAGAGGCGCTGCCGCTAAAAGAAAGCGAGGCATGCCTGACGGAGAAGAAGCGCCGACTGATAATATTACATGGCTGATGCTCCGCGAAGCGTGTGAACAGCATATGGAACGCTGGGACGGAACAGGCCTTCCCGAAGGCAGGCGCGGAGACGAAATCAGCCCTGTTGCACAGATCGTCGGACTTGCGCATGAGCTTGACAGACTTGCATCCGAAACAAAGTCAGAAAAGCCGTTTGACGAAGCGCTTGAAAAGCTGAAAGGCGAGGTCGGTGCGGCTTGGTCGCCTGCTCTTATAGATGTGCTGACTCACGCTAAGGAAGCGTGCCGCGGAGTATACAAAAAATATATTCATTATACGATGACGCTTCCCGAAACGATACCGCTTGTTGAAAAGCGAGAGGACAGACCTATGGGACTTAAATACCGTCCTATGGTAAGCGATAAAAACGGCAGCGTATCCTATTACGAAGCGATTCCATGGTACGGCGGAATTGCCGATAATCCCGATGAAACGGAGAGCACGGAAGACGTTTCGGAACTGCTCAAAAAAAGCGAGCTTATTTCGGATATATCTGTTTACTTCATGTATGAGGCTGCGGACGCAGTTCTGAGACTTGAAAACTGCAAGCTTGACGTCAGCGGAATTATCTTAAATGTGCCTGCGAATTTTTATTCCGAGAGCGAGCAGCTTTTCAGAATAAATCAAGTTTTTGAAGATGAAGGAATATCAAAGGACAAGCTTCTGTTTACTATTCCTGAGTCGGTTTTACTGAGTGCTGACAGAGAAACAGCTGAGAATGTCATTGAATATCTGAACGCCGGCTGCAAGTTGGTTCTTGACGGATATCACCCGGATAAGATCAGCACAGAGCAGCTGCGTGAGCTTGGATTCAGTATGATTCGCATGTCTCCCGAGCTTAATCTTAAATCTGAAACTGCGGTTCAAATAAAATCTCTCCGTGAGAGCGGCTTTACGCTTATCGGCGGAGCTGCCGATTCGCAAAACTCGCTTGCCTGGCAGCTTGCCTGCGGAGTTGTTGCCGTCGGCGGACCTGTAGTGGGCGCGCTCGCCTGTGAAAACGAAATGATTCGCGACGGGCTTGTAAGAGAGCAGACAATATGAGCAGAAATATAGACGTATTTGAAAACAAACAGCGGCGTCTGTTTAAGAAAAAAAGAGCAGGTATTGTTCTGACTCGCGATGAAGTCCGCGAGATAAAAAAGGGCAGGAAAAAGCTTCGCCGTGAAATGAAAGCCCGCGGGATTCGGAGTAAGGCGGAATTTGAACTGACAGCCGGAAATCTCGGACTTTATTTTGATAAACGAAGAGGACTGCTCGGGTGGCTGAGACTTCATTGGCTCGGAACGCTTCTCGGTTCATTGTTGGCTTTTTTAACCGTTCTTTTCCTGTTCTCAATTGTCCAGCATATGCGCGGTCATTTCACAATACATTTGTCGGACGGAATGTTTAAAGAAGGCTTTACCCTGTCGGACAATGTTGACTTTACCAATCCTACGACACAGCTTTTCGCAAATCCTGCGCAGGGCGTGCCGTGTATATCAATAAATCAGCTGCCGACCGATATCGATGAGATCGACGGTGAGCACAACGACCAATATTTTGCGTATACCTACTATATTCGCAACGAAGGCGAAAACACGGTTGATTTTGATTGGACGCTTGATCTGACGTCTGAGACTCAGAGTGTCTCGGAGGCAGTTTGGGTAATGCTTTTCTGTGACGGAGAAATGCGCTTCTTTGCAAAGCAAAACCGAGAGAGCGGTGAGAGGGAAGCAATTCCGTCTTTCGGTGACAACGGACGCGGATATACAAATCTACCGATAAAAAGTCTTGCAGAAAACAGCGATCAGTTTGAGGTTGTGAAGCAGGACGGTCAGATAACATATTGGCGCATTGTTCCCGACAAATTCGAGTCACCGCTGCGCGTCACTCATGGCAGTCAGTCAGAGGTCAATCCGATGGAGGTACACAAATTTACAGTTGTAATGTGGCTCGAAGGCGACGATATTGATACAAACGACTCTGTGATAGGCGGGCATCTGGGTATAGAAATGAACTTCAAACTCATATCCGAAACTGAGAAAGAATTGGAAAACGGAGGAGCGGCGGCTGATGGATCGTTTAGGGCTCGTTGGAAGAGCTTCTGGAACAGTATATGGAGCAACCTGACCTCACGATAAACGGCATAAATCGAAAGGGGAAAGCTAACCGGGAACCCGTTTAAAGGCTTCTCCTTTCGGTGAAGCCTTTAATAAATATTAAATTCATATATTTTCCGAAGGAACGGAAGTCATTCCATTCCGGACCTGCGGTTTATATAGCTCCGGCGGGAGCAAAAAAACGTAAAACAGAAAATTCCGAAAGGGGAAAAACAAACAATGACAAACAACGCTAAAAAGCGGGAAGTCAAGATGCCCGGCGGACTTAGACAGAAGCTTACAGCTGCAATTGCAATGCTTCTTGTTTCCGCTATTATGCTTGTTTCCGCAACCTACGCATGGTTCACGCTGTCAACAGCGCCCGAAGTCAAGGGTATTTCGACAAGCGTCGGCGCAAACGGAAGCCTTGAAATGGCGCTTCTGACAAAGACAGTCGGAGATATCAAATCAGGCGTCGGCGATTCATCAGCCGTTCAGGATGTTAAGCTTGCAAACCGTACATGGGGTAATCTTGTGGATCTTAGTGACGAAGCATACGGTTTCAACGCTCTTACACTGAATCCTGCCCGTCTGATGTTCAACGAAGACGGTACCGCTCTTAAAGATGCAAATATGCTTCTCGGTACTGCCGACTACGGTTCAGACGGACGTGTATCTGCAATTTCTTCGGCCCGCAGCATGATATCTGTTGCAGGTTCCTATGCCGGAGAAGGAGATTTATACGGTGTACGTGCTATCGGTGACAACTCAGCTCTCAGTCCTGAGGAAGTTGCTGTTAACAAAGCAAAGATAACCTTCAATTCATCTCTCGAAACTGCAAAGAGCGGAGCTAAATCTGTTCTTGATATGTACGGCGAACAGCTTGCTAATATTGCAGTAAGACACGGTACTGCTGATGCAGGCACTGATACTTATACAAAGGCAGAAGTTAATGCAATCAGAGACGTTATTACAGCTCTTGAAGCTGAGGCTGCAAATATTGAAACCGTACTTAAGGCTGAAGCTCTTGTAAGAGCTACAGTTGTTGACGGCAGCGCCGATCATACTCTTGAGGAGCAAGTTGTAACGAATGATAAGCTTACAGCGTTAACTACAGCGATTGCAACAGCTAAGGCTGCAATTCCGGCTGCTGAAAAAGACAGTTACACATGGACTGAAATTCAGCCGGCTCTTTCGGCAATAATTGATCCCACAGGCGTTACAGTAAACGGCACAACGATATCGGATCTCAAAGATAATCTGATCGGTGAAGACGGACAAATAAATTCCGACTATGCTTTGGAAATTGCTACAAATCCTTCAGTTGAGACATCAGAGGGAATTTTGGCGTCTGTTGCAGAGTTTACCGGAAACTATAAGTCCATCGGATTTAGTCTTCCTGTTACGGCTATGGGAATGAGCGTAACTCTGAAAAATGCTACATTGGCTGCAACCACAACAGCAAATCCGGCAGTTCTCATGGGTATTGCGGCAGACATAGTTAACCTTAAGTATGAAGGCGAAACATCAAGCGACAATGCAGTTATCTCTGATAACTACGGTTACGCTGTTGACCTTGCGTTCCGTTCAAATACTAATACCAATCTCCAGCTTCAGACAGACGGTGTACAACGTATTTACAACGATGCGACTGTTGTTAACCCTGACACGCAGGGCGGCGGAAGCAAAATGACATTTACATCAACTGTTCTTACAGAGGCTCAGATGAAGGCACTCATGGGCGCTATCCGCGTTGTATTCACTGTTCCCGGAGGCACTGAAGTATACGGTGTAGCTACTCTTGATCTTGCAGCTCCTGCTGAAGGAACCGAGCCTACATACAGCTTTACAACAACAGGCAGCACTGTTACAGGTACAGCTAACCTTGTAATGAGCAAGTATACAGTAGATGCAGACGGAAAGATTGTAGTTGCTGGCAAGGCTGATAATGATACTATTACAACCCTTAATCAGGGCGAGGCTAAAGGCGTTACAGCTATTGTTTACCTTGACGGTGATATAGTTGATAACTCAATGGTTGCTAATGCGTCCAACTCTATGGCAGGCAGTCTCAACCTTCAGTTCAGCAGCAGCGAACAGTTGACTCCTATGAATTATACACCTCTTAAAAAATAATTTTCGTTTATTTTCCGCCGAGACGGTTTTCCGTCTCGGCGTGGGGACGGTTTTCCGTTTCCCTCGGAAAATTTCCGCAGATAAAATCCCATGGAACTCTTTCTGTGGAGACCATTCCGCGGAAACCTTTGAAGAACTGTATTTTCGGAGCGGGAATGAGGCCTCGAAAACGGCGAATTATCGCAGCAATTTTTTAAGGGACGGAATTTCGGTACTATCAATTCCGCCCTTTATGAAAGGGTTGCGGGCACGGCTTATGGGCGGTGCCTATTCCCCTTTACAGACTATCCTATGAAAGGATGGAGTAATTGAACATAATAACGGCAGATAAAAAACAAAGCCGCCGTACTTTTCTTTATCTTTGGATACTTATTGCTCTGCTTGCTCTGCTTGTCTGCGCTACATACACGTGGTTTTCTCTGAGCACGCGTCCGCGTGTCAGCAGTATGGAGATGTATATTTCCTCAGGCGCGGGACTTGAACTTGCAAAAACTTATGACGCTCCTGACAGCGAATGGGGGCAGGAGATAGACGGAGGCTCCATTATCGGTGAAAATGTATCGCTGAAGCCTGCCACATGGTCGGAGTCGAAACAAAAGCTGATAGCAGTAAATTATGGTACTGACGGCAGAATCACCGATGTGTCATCTGAGCTTGAAGACACGGCGGACGCAAACCGTCCCGACGGATATTATGCTCTCGGAACATTCTATGCAAGGACGGATCAAAGCTGTAAGGTTTCCCTTGCGGAAGCGGTTGCGGTAAACGGAGGTGAAAATGCTTCCGGCACTTATGTTATAGGCACGCCTGTATGGAACATTGAGACGATACTTCACGACGACGGCGGCAGCGGTGCGGAAAGCGCGGTAAGATTCGGCTTTAAGCTAACACAGATAAATCCTGCGACAGGCGAAGATATATCGGATTCGGTTATGTTTATATACGAACCGAACAGCGATAAGCATACAGGCGGTGAAACAGGTTATATTCCCACGCCGAGCATCGACGGCACTGATACGCTCTCTCCGAGACTGATAACACAAAGCGCGTCGCTCTGGACGGACACATATCCTGTGCAGAGGGAAGTTATCTTACATACTCCCGGCAAATTTGATTCAACCCCGATGCTTTTTTCTGTGAAAGCCGGTGAGATATATAAAATACAGCTTTATATATGGCTTGAGGGGCAGGACGCGGACTGTACGAACGATATAAGGGATGCAATGATCTTAGCAAATATCGGATTCAAAACAGATTACAGCGGTCAGACAGGTCTTGAAGAGATTCCGCAGAACTGAAAACGTAAAATTGAAAGTAAAAATTAAGAAAATATAAAAATGATAGAGAGGAAGTTTATTATGAGGAAAAGTCAGGTTGATATTCCCGTAGCTGAAGGCTCAGAAGCTGTTTTGACGAAGCCGAAAAAAGGGAAAAAAATTGCGAGCATCGTTATAAATGTAGTTTTAATAATTGCTATTGTGCTTGCAGCCATGTGTACTTATGTTTCATATGTCAGCACATCGGGAAGCGGGGTTCCCAGTATCTTCGGCGCACGTATCTTTTCAATTCAGACAAAATCAATGTATCCTACGCTTAATTCCGGAGACTTGATTTTTGATGTCAGAGTTAAAGATGCGTCGGAACTTCAGGTTGATGATATTATTACGTACTGGACTGTAATTGACGGAGAGCGTGTACTCAATACGCATAGAATCAACGAAATATATGACGGCGGAGGATACCGTATTTTTCAAACAAAAGGTGATGCTAACACTCTGGAGGACTCACTGACTGTTCATGAGTCGGAGATCGTCGGCCGTTATACCGGTCGCAAGATCAACGGACTCGGAAAGGTTTTCGACTATTTACAGACAAGCACGGGATTTATGATAGTTGTGGTAGTTCCCGTAGCAATATTCTTCCTTTTTCACCTGATTCAGTTCTTCCGTGTTCTGTTTGAGTATCAGAATGTTAAGAATAAACTTCTTTATGAGCAGGAGCGCGGAAAGACGGAAGACTTGGTTGCAGATGAAAAGCGTGCGAACGAGGAAGCAAAGCAGAAGGAGAGAGAACGTCTTGAGGCTGAGCTTCGCGAACAGCTTAAAGAAGAAATACTTAAATCAGGTGCGCTTGATTTAAGCGGGGAAACAAAGACGATTTCTGAAAAAGATAGTAAAGCAGACGATGCAGAAGCTAAAGTAAAGGCGGAAGCTGAAGAACGCGCAAAGCTTGAAGTCGAGCTTCGCGAAAAGATTATGGCTGAAGAAGCTGCAAAGGCAGAGGCTGCTGCAAAGGCAAAAGCCGAAGAAGAAGCTAAGGCTGAAGAACGCGCAAGGCTTGAAGCCGAGCTTCGTGAAAAGATCAAAGCGGAGATGGCAGCAGAAGCTGCGTCAGCCGCAAAGACTGAAGCTGTTTCCGATGACTCAGAATCAGCCGCAGAAAACGGCGAGTTTCAGTCAGTCGAGACGGACAAAGAATAAGTTAAACACGATTTTTGGTATGATCCGATAATACGGCATGGAGGAAAACATGGATCACTTTTTAAAGTATTTCTTTCAGGATATAGGCAGGGTGTTCCGTGCTTTTCTTGAGATTCTCAGCTCGTTTTTCAACTTTTTGAATTATCTGCTCAATTTTCCGATGCGTCTTGAGCTTATCCGTGAATATAACGGTGAATTTTCCGTCATGGAATGGGTGATGCTTGTTATTACCGAGATCGTATTGATCGCGCTGATTGTGTTGCTTATTTTAGGACTTTTGAGACTGTTCAGAAAATTGTTCAGATTCAGGGTTCCGGTCAAAAAGTATGATGAACTTACACGTCAGGTGAGAAATCTGCAAAGAGATCTGCTTCGCGCAAACTACGAAAAGGATCGGCTTCTTAATATGAAAGTCGCTGAGCTTGGCGGAAATCCCGAACTGCCCGAGGAAGAGGGCGAGGACGGTGATAAGCCGGATCTTCCCGAGAGTAACAGAAATACCTTTGAGTCTCCGTGCATAGCGCCGGGGGACAGCAGATTCTTCAGGCTGACAACGGTTGATAATTTCTACAAAACCGATTATATTCCGCCGATATATGATTCTGACTTTGATCTTGCGGGTATTTGTGAGCAGTTCAGGCTGTTTGCAGCTTCAGAACTCGGACTTTACTATGATCTTGATATGATGCGTTACTTTATTGCATCGATGGGCGCTGCGCGGATCATCATTTTGCAGGGTATTTCAGGTACGGGTAAAACATCGCTTCCGTATGCGTTCGGTAAATTTGTCGGAAAGGATACTACTGTCGTATCCGTGCAGCCTGCATGGCGTGAACGTACTGAGCTTTACGGTTATTACAATGAATTTACCAAAAAATACTCGGAAACAGACTTTTTGCGTGCGATTTATGAGGCTAATTATTACAGAGATCCGCATATCGTTATTCTTGATGAGATGAATATTGCTCGAGTCGAATATTATTTTGCCGAAATGCTTTCCATTCTTGAAATGCCGAGGCAGGATGAGTGGAAGGTAAATATCGTGTCTTCTCTGTGGGCTAACGATCCATGCCTTATAAACGACGGCGCTGTACAGATACCGAACAATGTCTGGTTTGTAGGAACGATCAATAACGACGACTCAACCTTTGCTGTATCCGACAAGGTGTATGACCGTGCTATTCCGATTGACCTAGACGCAAGAGCTGAAGCGTTTGAGTGTGAACACACTTCAGCTGTCAGCATTTCAACGGATCGCTTGGCAAAGCTGTTTGAAAAGGCAAAAGAAGAGTATACTGTATCCGATGAAATGTGGAAAAAGCTTGATGAGCTTGACGCTTATCTTGTTAAAAATTTCAAACTCACTTTCGGTAACCGTATAAATAAACAGATCGGCGACTTTATTCCGTGCCTTATCGCCTGCGGCGGTACTGAGATACAGGGCGCTGACTTTATGGTGGCAAAAAAAGTGCTCAGAAAATTTGAGTCTCTTTCTCTCGGTTTTATGAAAGATGAGTTGACAAAATTCAACGCATATCTTGATAAGCTGTTCGGTAAAAACAGTATGCCGATATGTAAGGAATACATAGATTATCTAAAGAAAAACAACTAACAGTCGAAGGGAGGAGTCATAATGGCTGATATGGAAATAAAAACTAAAGAGGCAGATGACGAGCAGAGTGATTCTTCTCTTATCGATCCTATTTATAAAAGCTTTACGGGAAGTGTGATGAGGGCACTTGACAGCACGGAATTTTATGAGTTTTTCATGGATGCGATGTCAAGGAGCAATCACCGGATACAGTTTTCAAATAGACGTGAGATTAAGAGCGTTGATCCGACATGGGTTGAAGCTATCGAAGAAGCGCTCGACAGCGTGCAGGGAGTTATAAATTCTCCGCGCAGTATAATTAAAGAAGACGAGCTTATAGTCAATATTGCAAACGCGAAAATGACAGGTCCCGATGTTGTCCGCCATATTGCACAGCATGCGTCTCTTGTTGAATCTTACGATGAAGCTACGGGAGACGTTCACCCGAACAAAGTAATGCAGAAATATCGGGACGAATCAAATGATTTGTACGAAAACAGGGTTGTATATACAACGCTTGAGAGAGCTTATCATTTTGTAAAGATAAGACATGACGCGCTGTTCGCAGTTATGAATGATGAATTCGGCGCGAAACTGAAAGTAAATTCCGATATGAGCACTGCGACGGAACAAATCAAATTTGATATGTTCGTTCACATTAAAGATATTGACAGTATGATGGCAACCGATGAAAAGAACCGCAAAATATTTGAGAGGATTTCAAGAATATATCGCCTGCTCAGTATGTTTATGAATACTCCTTTTGCGGAGCAGATGAAAAGATTGCCGAAAGTGCACGGAGCAATTTCAAAGACGAATGTTCTTAAAAAGAATCCGAACTACCGTACAGTTGTAAAGCTTTATGAATTTCTTAAATCTTATGACGATATTGGTTATAATATTAAGGTGGTAGAGCAGAATCCTGTAGTCAGCGAAGAATTCCGGCGGGATATTTTCCATAATATTATGTTTAATTATATCGTGCTGAAGGGATATCTCGAAAGCGAGCGAGACAGGCAGACCGTTACTGCTGCAAGGGAAAAGAAGCGTAAGCTAAAGCCGAAATTTATAAAGCAGATAATTGAAGAACTAACGGAAAATTACGACCTGCCTGACGTTGAGGTTCGCAAAGTTCTGATTGAAGAGCTGACGCGGGAGCAGCTTATGCAGGAGGAAGAAGCCGAGCGATTGCGACTTGTTGAAGAAGCGGAAGCACGCCGCCGCGAGGAAGATGAAAGAGCACGCCTTGAGAGAGAGGCGGAGGAAGAACGAATTCGCCTTGAAAGAGAAGCTGAGGAGGAGAGAATCCGTCAGGAAGAGGCAGCTAAGGAAGAACTGAGACTTCAGGCTGAAAAGGCGAAGCTTGCGGAAGAGCGCCGCCGTGCTAATCTTTTCAGACGTGAGATTGAATATTTCAGAAATCACATATATAATCAGATGGAAGAGCGGCGCGAAACTGCCGCTGAAATTATAGCTGAGACAGAAGACTTTGCGGATGCAGTACTTATCCTTGAAGAAACAGAGCGCTTAAAGAGAGAAGAACTTGAGCGTGAGCGAACTCGCCGCCGTGAAGAGGAAGAACGTATAAAACGCAAAGCTGAGCTTGAAGCAGAGGCTGCGCGGAAGAAAGCTGAGGAACGGCTGGCAAAACTGAGGCTTGCAAAGGAAGAGGAAGAAGCACGCCTTGAAAGAGAGCGGCAGGAGCAAAGAGAATCTGAAAAGCAGAGATGCCGCGAACTTCTCGTTGACTATGTCAGGGAATTGCGGGACTTTTCAGAAAAACTTAATGACAGAATGGCAGATCGTGAGCGTCAGCGTGCCGAAACAGAGGCAAGAGAGCTTCAGCGTAAGCTGGCGCGTGACAGACGCGGGGCTTAAAACGGCGATATGATACTTTTTCGGCAGTCCGAATAAAAAATCAAAGGAAAGGTACGGTTATTTATATGTTAAAGCATTCAACAAAGCTTATATTTGCATTTATTCTGTTAATCGTTGCCTTTACTATGATAGTTGCAAGCACATACGCATGGCTTAATATTTCAACAAATCCTGCGGCTGACGGTATCAAGGTTGCTGTGGCGGGCGGAAACACGATTTTGGTAGCGCCTGATATTACATCGAACGAATACGGAGAAGTTTGCCACTTTCCCGGTGAGTTTTCCGAGCGGCTTGATTTTGAGAGCAACGTCAATTATGATTATTTGAAGAATCTGTCAGGCTTGACTCCGGTATCTACGGCTGACGGTATTCACTGGTTTTACCCTGTATATAACGGTCTTACGGGACATACTGATACAGGGCGGATCGGCGGATATGCTGAGGATACGGATATGCTTCACGCGAATCTTACGGAAAGCAGTGAAGTGTCTGCGGCGGAGGCTCATTATGCTTTTCTTGATTTTTGGGCAGTAGCCCCGGCGGCTGAATATACGCTGAGAGTGTCCACTGTTCCGGGAAATTCAAATACATATGTGTTGAGCGTGCCCAAGCCGGTTGAGGCGGAAAACGGCGGATTTGAGCTTGATTCGGGGAACGCCGTCACGGAGGCTTGTCTCAGAGTCGGATTTTTGACAAATAATACGGTGCTCGGAACACCGTCAATGCTGAGTTATACTCAGAGCGAGAGATACTCTGACAGATATCGTTCCCTGCGAGGAGAATATGAAAATATTTCGACAAGCGGTGAAGGGCAGTTTAAATTTACGATTTTCGAACCAAATGCAGATCTTCACCCGACAGATGAATTGTTAAACGGCGCTTATATTACGACCGAGCCGATAGTGTCTCAGGACGGAAGCGTTGCCGATATAAGAGACAGAGTTACAGTTCAGCGGCACAGCAGTTGGAACAGAACTTTGCACCAGAGCTTTGCAGCTGTCGGACAAGGTATAGATTCAATTGACGGCGCGTTGAATTTATTTAAAAATGATTTTGAAGGCAGGCTTTCAGGGTACGCGGAGTCGGGAAGCTTTGTGTCAAGCACGCGAGGTTTGTATGACGCAGCGGATATGACGGGCGGCACAGTAGCTTCTGACGTGCTGCAAAAAGCTGCATCTGGCGGATCGGCTGAGGATATATCAATAGTAAAGCTTGAAAAAAATGTTCCGCAGAGAATACGAATGTTTGTATGGCTTGAGGGACAGGATGCCGACTGTGTGAACAGCGCGGCGGACGCCGGTATTTCAATAAATATTGAGTTTGCCGGAGGCAATTGATCAGAGGTACGATTACACTGTGAGGAAAAGTAAAAAAGCGGGAAAGATAATTTCCGGATGCATAAATGTAATTCTCGGAATTGTGCTGGTCTTGTGTATCGGAATTACGGCTCAGGTGCTTACAAGAGGATACGCAAGCTGCTTCGGATTCAGTATGTTCAGGGTAGTTACAGGGAGCATGGAACCGACGCTTCATATAGGAACGGTTCTTGTTTCCCGTGATGTTGATATAAATACTGTACAGAAGGACGATATCATATGCTTCAAATCTCTTGACTCTGCGATGCGCGGACAGTCTGTGACTCACCGCGTTGTATCAGTCATGAAAGACGGCAGCGGAGAAATATTGCTTGAAACAAGAGGAGATGCAAACAGTTCTGCCGACGGCAGTCTTGTCAGAGAATCGAATTTTATCGGTAAGGTGATATGGTATTCAAAGGGTGAAAATGTGGGGACGGTAATTTTGGGAATCCTTTCAAACCGAATCGGCTTTTTAGCCTGTGTGCTTTTCCCCTGTCTGCTTTGTGCAGGGATAGTAATGAGCCATTGCGTCCGTAATATTAAGCGTGAGATGGATGAAGCTTTGCGTCAGCTTGAAAAGCTTGAAAACGAACAACAGGGCGATGGGGAGACTCAGTCGCTGTCTGTATACGACGTATTTACGCCTGAAGAAATTGAAGCCATTCGAGAGCAGGTTTTAGAGGAATTGATGATACAGGCAAAGCCAGAGAGGGAATATGAGGATATTGAAACGGAATCAGAAGGAAAAACAGAATAATGAACTGAATTCATTCCGAAAAAGAATATACCTGAAGCTTGCAATGGCAATATCCCTCGGAGTTTTGATAGTGGCTCTAATATTTGCTGTAAGCATCGCATGGTATACCAATGTAGTGCAGACAAGCGGACTGAGCTTTGAGGCGTCTGTTTGGGGATTTAAAGGAAATGTGGAGATTCAGGATGAAAGCATTATAGGTGCGCGTCCCGGAAAAAACGGCACTGTCGGTATGACTTTTGAAAATTCGGGAGATGAGATTGTTTATGCAGGCGTTGAAGTGAGCAAAGAGCTTATGAGCCGCGATCTACAAAAACGTATATATTTTTATATTGATTCTTCAAAGGGAATCAATGAAGAAACTGTTGAAAAAGTTTATCTCGGCGGAAGCGATAATTATTCTTATTTGCTGATGCCTAAGGATACATTATCTTTGACTGATGAAGTACATGACAATGCTCCCGTAAAATGGGAGTGGGTGTACGATGTTTTGGGTTATTACGTTAAAGGCACGGTTACTGAGGGAGATGACGGAAAATTCAATCTTTCATCAGATGCCGAATATATAATGCCTGTAAAATATGACTATGACAAGGCTACATTTGACGATGACGGATTTTTAGAAACCGTTGACGGAGAAAAAACGTCGGCGGAATTTATAGCTGAGATTTCCTCAAAAGACGGATATAAGGGAACGGTTGACACGAACGCGGCACGCGGAAATTATTATGCAGTTGATGTTGAGGAGAACACGGGCATTTGGCTTTGTCTGCTTACGAAGCCTGAGATAGAATATGAGACTGTTATTGATACGGCATTAGGAAGTAAAAATCCCGATGAGGAGCTTTCAAAATTTACAGCACGTCTTACCGTGACAGCTGTAAACGGAGATTTGGTTCAGAACAATATCGGTACTGCAGAAGATTTGAAAGAGGCGCTGTCGGCGGGAGACGAGTATATAAAGCTGACAAATTCAGTTACTCTTGACAGTTATATTGAGCTTCCGAGAGGAAAATCATCAGTTCTTGATCTTAACGGGAATGTGCTTACGGCGTCATATGTTGCAATGGTGACATGGGAAGGCTCTTCTCTTACTGTTGTAAACGGCGATATAGAGTGTATAGGGGAAAAAGTGCCGGCATTTCAGATCGTAGGAAGCAAACTTGAATTGGTGAATGTCGGTGTTAAATCCAAGTGGCAAGGTTTGCTTATTGCAGATTATGTCGGATCGGGAGCTACATCTGAGGTAAGATTGTCCGGGTGCAAAATTGACGCTGAATATTGTGCACTTACACTTTGCGGAAACGGAACGCTTTCTGAGCAGAAAACTCATGTTTATATTAAGGACAGCGAAATCACAAGTTCCAATTTAGCGATAAGCGGTAGCGGAACGGTTACGGAAAACGGACAATGGGGTACCGATGTCTATATTTTGAACAGCAAAGTTAACGGTGGTGCGGCAGCGATATATCAACCGCAGCAAAAAAGCTCTCTAACAGTTTCGGGAAGTGACATTACGGGAGGCGTAGGAATTGCCGTAAAGGGCGGAGATATATTGATAAAAGGCGGCAGTATTGTAAAGGGAACTGATGAAAAAATGCCTGCGGACTTTACATCAGGCGGATTTACACAGACAGGAGACGGACTTTACATCGAAACAAATTATGACTGGGATCGCAGCGTTCAAATCGACGGAGGAAGCAGAATAATCAGTGAAAAATCCGAGGCAATCGAAGTTTATAAGGCAGACGACGCGAGAACCTCACTTTCTGTTCGGGAAGGTTTTTACAGCTCAGATGTTTCAAGTCTGATCGATGTAACTCAATATTCCTGCGCCCTCGGTGAAGATGGTTTTTATGAAGTAGTTAAAAAATAAGAGACTGCGATCTTGATTGTGCGCACATTACTGTTTTTAATATTAAAGGGGGAAGCGCGGAAATGATAAAAAATAATAAGTTTTTGTACGCTGCGCTGCGCCCTATGATAATAATTACAAGCTTTTTGATATGCGCGGTTCTGATTGTGGGTATTACACTCAGCAGATATGAAACAACAATAAAAAAAAGTGTAAATTTCCGCTCAGAAGAGATGGGAATGCTTGATATCAAATCAGACAAAGGATGGACAGTAGCGGATGGTACTTTGAGTATGGATTTTGAGGTTACAAATTCTGCATGTAGTCCGGACGGTGTTGAATTTGTTCTGTATTTAGCCGCATCGCCTGCGAGCGAGGCTGAATCAGCGTCGGTTATTCTTATTATCGGAGAGACGGAATATACAGCTGTCTCTGAGGAGATTGATCCTGAGAGCAGCTTGTACCGTGCGTTTGGGTATGGATACGTATACCGATTTTACAGCAGCAGTGAAGAAAAATTACAGCAGATGTTTGAGCTTAATAAAAAATCAGAAGAAAATGAAGAAATATTGACTTCTGAAAAAATGACTGTAAAAATAAGCGGAAAAACAGGAGATAAAGAAATAGATTCAGTCGGACTCATAAAGCTTTATGCAGTTCTTGTCTGACAATAACAGCAGAGAATAAGTTAAGAAGGAGGGGAGCGCTTGAAAAGAGAAAAAATAAGGATAGGTCTGATACTCGGCTGCATGTCGGCTTTGTTGATATGCGGAAGTCTTGCCGTTGGACAGACGAGATCCAGATATGTTTCATCGGCAAGCGCGCCGTTCGGGTATATAATTACTGCTGATTCCGCAGAAACGATAGGCGATATCATTATAAAGGAAGAACAGACGGCAAGTGAGGACGTGACAAAAGAAAACTCTGATACCGTGAATGACAGCCATGAAACTATAGCTGTGACAGGAAGCGAAGAATCGGATATACCGAAAACCGACGAAGAGAGCGGTAATACTTCTGAACCGGTTGAACCAAAAATTACAGACCCGACTTTGATTCCCGAATTTATGACAGACTTTTTCGGCGACGGTCCGCTGGCGTTAAAGCTTGATAAATCTCGCGGAGCACTAAAACTTAAATTTATGAGCGGGGGCGAAGTTGCGAAGCCCTTAACAGACGTCAGATACAGTATTGACCGAGGAAAAACATGGTACAAACTTGAGAACATTTCCGAATTTACATTAAAAGATATGAGTACGGACGGTTATATTATTTTTGACTTCAATGCGACAGGTGAAATATCAGAAAACGTAATTCGGATTTATGCCGAGGACGGAAGCGGAAATATGTGCGAGATCGAGGCAGAAAAGAAAGACGGCTTGTGCATTGAATATGACGCGAATCTTCCATGGCTTATAGATGCGTCGGGTTCAGGCACGGCGGATAAGACAGTTACGGGATATAATATATCAAACTGTGAAATGACAAAAAAACTTGAATATATGGAAAAGACAGACAGCGGATACGGATTTAAAACAGTCGACGGCGAAGCTTTAAAAGGACTTATTAAATCTGAAGTTTCAACAGACGGAGAAGCATTCAGAGACACATTTAATGTGACAGACCTGGAAAGCGGACAAACTGCAGTTGTACCGCCCGGTCAGTACCGAATGACATACACATGGAATTTCGGTGATATTACTGTGTACGAAACGGTGATTCCGTTTTTTATAAATTATTCGATGAAATAATATATCTGTTAAGCAGCAGTGATTAAGGAGATATAAAGCAGTGAAAAAAGATACACGGGAAAGAATAAATTTATATGAAGAGCGCTTGCCGAAAGTAAAGGAGAAGGCGCTCGGAGCAGCCGCCATGCTTGTTGTTGCGGGCGTTATGGCTGTAAGCGCAACATTTGCGTGGGTTACTCTGTCAGCAGCTCCGGAAGCAGGAAAAATAAGTACGACGGTATCGGCTAACGGAAACCTTGAGATCGCACTGGCTGATCTTGACGGAGCCGAACCCGACGTCAGCGCAGTTGGGGATTCTACGGCAGCGGGAAAGAAGCTGACTGAAGCGAATCTCACATGGGGAAACCTTGTCAATTTATCGGATGACAGCTATGGACTGTCAAACCTGACTTTGCGCCCGGCTCGTTTGAATACGGAAGCGCTGCGTAAGAAACCTTTGCGCGGAGTTAAATACGGAACTGACGGAAGAATTACGGACTATGACTCAAGCTATGCTTTCAGTATATGGGATACCAAGGAAGGCAGATTTGTTGTAAAAGAAGGCGATGTATTCGGCGTCAGAGGTATATCTTCCGTTACATATGAAGCTTCAAGCGAAGAGTGGCAATTTGTCAATACTCTTGTTGAAAATTATGATTCTGCCATAACAAAGGCTCAGCAGAAGTATTCGGAGCTTGTAAACAGTTCCGAGAGTCAGGGATTGGTTCAGGCGCTGCTTGAAAAGTATATTGATATAAAAGTCAATACTGTTCCTATGGCTAATAAAGACTGCTCGGATGTTTTGGAGCAAATGTATAATCTACTCGTTGATTATGAGAAGTGCATGAACGCTGAGGGTGAAGCTTATCTGCGGTTGATTGATTTGCAGATGTATCAAAAATGGGGCATGGCTGAATATGGAAATCATACCATAAAATCAGTTGATGAGCTTAGACAGAACAGCGCTGCACAATTGACAGGTAAAAATATTGTGTTGGACGGTGTAACACGTAAAGAGAAGTATTGGGGTACTGCACCTGAACGTACCACTAACTATGGATATAACCAATACAGAACCGACTATAATAATATCGACACAGATGTTGCCCGCCTGAAAAAATTGATCGATGACGGCGGAGTAGCAACTTGGGCAGATCTGAATGCTATAATTAACAGAGTTGTTGATATCAATACAGCAACTCTTGTAGTCGGTGACAAAACGAAAGCAGTTGCTTCTATCGGTATTAGCGACGGCTTGACTTTAAACAGTGAGAGAAATATAGTCCATCCGGCTAAGCTTAATAACGGTTATCTTAAAAATTTTGAACAGCGAGTCGGAGGAAGCGGTCGCTTCAACTATAGTACAACAGTTTCGGCTACAGCTATGGGAATTACGGTTCCGGTAAAGACAATGGTAACAACAAGTGCTGAAGCTGTGACTACGGAGCATTCCGAGTCAAAGGTTTACGGTATGGGTAACGATTTGGCTTATACCAATAAACTTATAGAGTCAGGACTCGAGGGAGGCTCGCTTGCTGCGGCTGAGGATACTTACGGTATGGCAATTGACATGTGGGTCCGCACAAATGCGCCCGACGCTGCGCTGATCCTTGAAGGAAAAGCCGATATCGAAACTGAGATTGTCAAAGTGACCGGAACGGTAAACGGTAAGACAGTTGAGCTATACACAACTACTGTTAGGGGAGCAGGAAAGACAGAGCAGGCAAGCGTACCTCTTTATCATAAACCGGGAGACGATTTGACATGGTATGAATACGGAACACGCGATTTCGCGGGAACTGAAAATAACAGTCCGTATACTTTACCTGATGGAAAGATACCTGCTCCCACGATGAAAACAGATGACGAAACCGGCGCTGAAGTTCAGGAACAGCTTGAAATTACAGTGGGCGGGGAAAAGATAATGGTAGACGCATACTACATTATCGTAGATAAAACTGTATATGAAGAGCGTGAGGTTTCTCTTTACAAAACAGACAGCGGTGAGTTCCGCGGATATGATGAAGCATCCGGCAATACTTACGATATTACTCTGACCGAAGCAGAAAAGGCTGCGGTTAAAGAAAAAACTAAACAAGTTGAGCGAGTTACCGGATTTGAAGGAGAAAACAGAGTTTGGAACGAATCTGATTCTGACGCATTACTTCTTAAAGATAATAACACAACGCAGGGTGTGGGAAGCAGTTATGTGTTCTATTCCTACACTCCGACGGATCAGGCAAATACTCTTAAGCTTCTCGGAAGCATGAAAGTTGCATTTGTAGATGAGTTCGGAGACTTGCTTGCGATCGCGGGAATGGATACGGATCATGCATATGCAGAGATTGGTAAGGTCACAGTTCCGCTTGTAATCGAATCAGGCATTAACGCAGGCGAGGATGAAGACGGAAATGCCATATACGGAATTACAAAGCTTCGTCAGAATGAAGCATCTATGATTACATCTATTCTGTATATCGACGGTGAAAAGATTACAAACGATCAGGTTCTTGCCGTAAACGATATTCAGGGACAGCTCAATATTCAATTCGGAACGAACTGTGATCTTGACGCAGCGACAAACGAGCCTCTTGCAATTAAAGAGCGTACAGTCAGTGCAACAATATCAAAGAACAGCTTTACAGCTTCGGATAATAACCGAAATGCAATGGTGACGGTTACAGTGGAAGGCGACGAACCGAATATAGTTGAAGCGAACTTTATGCGTCAGATCAGTAAAACGCAGGGTACCCGTATGGATACACTGAGCTTTACAAATGAAAATGGCAGTTGGACTGCTGAGGCAAACTTCGGAGCACCCGGAAAGTATGTGCTTCGGTCGGTAAAACTCAACGGAATAGATATAGACCTGAAAGAACCGATAGAAGTAACGGTTGACGGATTCGGGTTGTCGCGGCTTGATGTTAAGTCGATATCAGCCGATGCAACAGCGTTTGGAGATACGCACATATTTACGGCAAAGAGCTCTGCCGATTCGGTTGAGGGAGAGATAAATCTTACCTTAACGGGAGAATGGGCAGGAAATGTTAAGTCGCTGAAAGCTCAGCTTGTAGATGTAAACGACGCATCCAATACCGTAACGGTTGATATGAAAGAGGAGGGCAACGGCGGTGCTTGGAGCGGAATTGCAGCATTCACACAAAGCCGTAAATATAAGCTTGCATATCTGATTGCGGACGGAGAATACTTTGATATTGACGAGCTTGGCGCAAGACAAGGAACAAATTTTGCTTGGACGGCTGATATACATCTCGGACTGCGGGCTGCGGTAAGTATAGAGAGACGAAATCAGGAATTCCTGTTTGAGGGGGAAGCACGTTCTATTCCGGTAAAAGTACAAATCCTTGACAACAGCGGAAACTTGATGCCGTATGAGAATAATGTTAAGCTTGTATATCAAAAACGCGGCTCGGCGCAGGAAATTTCTGCGGAAGGTCTTGTATGGAATGCGTTCAGTGAATATTATGAAGGCGGAAACTTCCCGATAACGCAAGCAGGCGTATACAGCTTCTCATATCTTGAGGCAGACGGCAGCCGTATCAATGTTGCGTCATCTGCTCCGATGATACGCGCAATGTCCCTCAATCCTCCGGAATTTACAAACAGTTATAATACTTCCGCATATCAGTTTGCGCCTGATGCAGACGCTGTGATGTATGCACAGCTTGCATATGCGACAGCAGTTGAAGTTGAAGCATATGCTGTAAATACAAGAGGAGCGCAGGCAGGCACAGGAGAATGGGTAGCGGGAATACCTGTAGACACAAACGATCCGAATCTGCCGTCAGATTCCGCTGTATTCAGCTTTATGCCCAAAAACGGAAGCACACAGGACGGAGACTGGGAAATCAGAGAATTGCGCTTTACAGGCGTAACAACTGAGGACGGACATACATATGACGGTGAAGAAAACGGCGGATACTATCCGGTCAAGCTGAGTAAGGATGAATATGTAAAATCATCTATCCGTACAAGTGTGAATGTTGAATTAACTAATCCGGACGAAACTGCGTTCAGCGGAAAGTTTATGGATGCTCATACGATCGGCGGCTTAAAGGTTATTGTTTCAGATGCTTACCGAGAAGAACTTCGTACAGATGCGGCAAAAGTCGGCGGAGTGAATGTAACCTACACCCATAAGGCGGGCACGGCGTCAGAGTACGGTCATTATACACTTGCTGACGGAAGTGAAGCAGATGGCGAATCGGTTGTTGCTAATTTGCCTATGTCTGACAATAAAACGGCGGTGCAAAACGGTTCACCGGAATTCAGAACTGCCGGTGAATATGACGGAGTTCTCACTTTCAGTATATCGGCAAACGAAAAGAATTATAATTATTCTACAAATTCGTCAGATGATCCTGAAATTAAGAATCCTGTAAATTATGTTGATGTTAAGCAGATAAAGATATCGTCTGAGAAGCCGATGCTTAAGATAACGTCAGTATCTCCTGCACCTAGTACAACTTTCCAGATTAACCCAAATGGCTTAAGCGATCCCAAATGGTTAAATAGTCATAATTTTTTAAGTCCTGATGGTTTATATGCAAGATTGTCTTGTAATGCAAAAAGCACATCATCGACCTCTTGGTCAAAAGCAACAGTTAGATTGATTGATGCCGGAACCAACTATACAAGCGCATCGTTTACAGTTAAAGCACAATTTGAAGGTGAAACTGATTATTCTGCGACATATTCCTATACACCTAATACAATTGAAATTACTAAAGAAATTGGTGGAGGAGGAGAACTTGGAATTTTTGGCATTAAACATTATGCACGCGCAGGATATCAAAAATTTGATGATATTGAAATGAGCTATGACGGTGATACATACAAAGTTGAATTGAGTGATAGACTTGAGATCTATGGTTACGATACAAAGATTCCTTCATTCCAATATAGTGCTGGAGATTATAGTAGCAACGGAGTTGTAGTGCCTTCGGAAACGGTTGAATTTCCATACTATGATCAGAATAAGAATGTGATAACGCTTGGATCGGTAGATGATGCTCATAAGACTCTTAATGACACATATGAAGAAGCCGGAGATTTGGACAGTACAAGAACACAAACTACAGAAAGCACTGAAACGCTTTACTATGAAGGCAGCGAGGGAAGCGGATGTAACAAAAAAACCGTTTATTTCCCATATACTGTCAAGACTGTTATAGAAAAAACACCGGCTGTCAAGAACACATATAATGCTACCTACAATTTTGCCGGATGGAAAATTATGCAGAAGACTCAGCAAACAGGAGCAGAGACACAGTATGGCGGAGGACGTACATATACCGTTGGTACTAAACTTACATTTGCAACAAGTGCTCAGCAGGACTATACAGCAACTCCTGTTTATAATGTAGGTGACAAGGAATTTGTTTCTTCGACTGAGCAGAACTACATAGTAACAAAAGTAACGGTAACAGCCGGCACTAAAACGGAAACAAAGCCAAGTGGAACAAAAAAGGACAGCGCTGCTGATATCACGAGTTTAGCTGGGACAACGGAAAGCTGGGAGTAATTGTGAATTTCTCCACACCTGCCTTTATGGCAGGTGTGGAGATGAGGTGATTATTAAAAAGTATAAAAAAAGGGGATATTATGTTAACGTATATTGCATTGGTTGTCTCAACAGTAGTTATGCTTGCTGTAATGCTATACTGTCGCAAGTATTGCGAAATATCATTAGTAAAAACAATCATCATTGCACCGATTCTTATGCTAGCAGGAGTTGAGTGCGACCACCTCATGAATTATATTGAGCAAGGGTATTGGTCCGGTATGTCATTTTATGGATCAGTGTTATTTTTGCCGATTGTGTTTATTCTGGTAGCTTTGATACTAAGAGTTCCATATGGACGAATGATGGATATGCTTGCTATAGCAGCTTGTCCAACACTTGCGTTAATGAAGCTGAATTGCTTTTTAAACGGATGTTGCTATGGATTTGTTTTGAAAGAATATGAGGATGGATTAACTATTCGCTTCCCCAGCCAAATTGTGGAATTGATCAATGGGGTTATTTTGATGTTCGTTCTGCTGCATATATTGAAAAAAGGAAATAGAAAGGGAGAGATTTATCCTTTGTTTATGATTATCTACGGGACTACTCGATTTATTTTGAATTTCTTCCGTGGAGACTTGCGTGGATTTTTATGGATCATTCCGCAGGGACATTTATGGTCGCTGATTTCAGTTATTATCGGCATAATATGGATAACCGTCGTGAAAGAACGCAGGAGCAATAAAGACTCGTGCGAGGTCTTGAATTGATTTTACCATCCAACACCAAAGAAAGGCATAGATAAAATTATGATACAAAATCAAAAAAAGAAGGGCATAGTATGTTTTGCATATGTACTTCTTGTAGCTCTGTTTATGGCTCTGTGCCTTCCGATTAATGTCTCTGCAGATGACATGACGGATCTTTGCGGCGAGAGTGTTTCGTGGACTTTTGATAACGGAACGCTTACGGTGTCAGGCGAAGGAGACATGACAAACTATACTACCGATCTCCTCGCCCCGTGGCAAAAGTTTGCGAAAGAAATTACATCGGTTGTAATTGAGGACGGGGTTACGTCAGTTGGCGCGATGAGCTTCTATGGCTGTACCGCGGTAGCTTCTGTAAGAATTCCCGACAGCGTAGTTAAAATCGGCAGTTTTGCTTTTATGGGCTGCGAAGACTTGACTCAGGTGTTTATTGGAAACGGAGTTGTGACTATCGGTCAAAGCGCATTTGAAGCATGTTCGTCTCTTACATCGATCAGACTTCCGTCGTCACTTGAAACGATTGATGAGAGGGCGTTCAGCCGCTGTTATGAGCTGAAAGGGATAACCATACCCGAGTCCGTTACATCGCTCGGTAAGGTATGCTTTGCGTACGATTATGCCCTGTCATACGCAGATATTTGCTCTCCTATTGAAACACTGCCGTTTTGGTGCTTTTATGGCTGTACATCTCTCATGAATTTGAAACTTTCCGATACGATTGAATCGCTTGATGAAAACGCATTGTATGGCTGTAATACGGCAGTCAATGTTACATATAACGGCTCAGCAGATATATACGGCGAAATTTCGGATCAGCTTACGTTGGGCGCGTCGGATCATTTCGGCGAAGACAGTTCTGACACTTGGTCATCTACCGACTACAGAGAGAATGAAAACTCGTCTGTGTCCGTAACTCAGACTGAGAATAAGGATACAGGAAATATTGATATTACGATAGACGCTACCCTTGCGAATTCCGACGGCTGGAGCGATGTAATAAATGCCGCAGAAAATGCGGCGTCCTCCGGTGCGCAGACGAATGTCAATGTAAACTTAGGGGATACGGAGCTTCCCTCAAAGACTTTGTCGAATCTTTGTGAGTACGGCAACCTTACTGTGACCGTTAATACGCCCGGAAATATAAGCTGGCAGATTGATATGAAGGATCAGGACTCATCTCTTAATGACAAGCAGGATTTGTCTGTTATGGTCAGAAAAAATGATTCTCTGACTGAAGAACAGCGCGATCAGATCGGAGATGTAGTCAGTTTTACGGTATCATTCGGGAAAACAACGCTTAATTCAACAGTATATATTCCGTTGGGGGCAGATAACAGCCGAGCTGTAGCTACGCTTTATCGAATGAACGGGAAGAAATTGGAGAAAATTCAGTCTGTTATTGTAGATGATGACGGAAGAGCGGCATTTTCTCTCGGCGAAACAGAGAAGGGAGATTATATTATAGCGCTGAATGCTAACGGTGTTGACATGGACAGTGTTATGATTCCGCCGTCGCTTTACGATCAGTACGGCGTAGATAGGGAATCTTATCTGTTTGATAAAGACGGCGTAAGATATGAGCTTACGGGAAGATCGTCATCATGGGGAATGAGTCTCAGGACGGTTATGATAATTCTTGCGGCAGTTGTGCTCGTTGTTGTTGTAACTGTAGGCGTTATTATGACGATGCTTAACCGCAGCCGCCGTGCAAAGGAACAGTATGAGTTACGAATGGCTGAAAAGGAGCAGGAAAGCTCAGTAGACAAAGAGAAATTGCGCGAAGAGATCATGCGCGAAATGATTGATAAGAATAAGAAAAAATAAAGAGGTTGAACAAACGTATACATACCCTGAATTCTGTTTGCAGAATTCAGGGTATGTAATTACAGCCTTTTATAGGCGGCTGTAAGCTTATATTGCAAATTAAGCTTTGTCTTAACCATAACGGTAAGTTTTTGTTTATAATAAATCACATAAAACAGTGTTTATGTGCATAAAAAGTCAAAATCCCACGTCTGATATCGAATCGAGGCGCGGGATTGACCGGAGATAGAAGAACGTTATGTTTGAAGATCTTCACTTTTCTCAATACATGCGTCCAGATCGCCGAGATTGAGTTCAAGAACTTTTGCAATTGCTGAGATTGTTGACCATTTGGTATCATATGCATCAGCTTCTGCATTTTGTACCGATCTCAGGCTTATCTTTGCTTCGCTTGCTAAATCAAATTGAGTTAAACCTTTAATAACTCGTTTCATGCGAAGTGTTTCTCCGAGAGTCATGGTAAAACCTCCCTTCCAACATATATTTGAGCAGTATATATTACCCCTGATTATATTAAGGGAGATTTCAATATTTGCCAACGAAGGGCATTGCATTTATGGTTAATTTTTCTTGTATAATTATGCTATGGAAAGTAAAGTTTACGGCTAAATAATTTAATAATGCAACTAAGTGCAAAATATGCAAAAATAAGGGGCATAAAAGCTTGATTTTGCTCTTACACCCTTATATATTTTATAAATAACCGAAGTAAAAAATGCTTTAAAAGCAGGTTTCCGAAAGTGTATTTAATTTAAGCTTGCGGAAAAATTACGGATATAATATATTAAAATTATAATCGCTGTCTTGAATTTCGGTTATTGCTATAATTAAGTATAATTTCACGGAGGATTTCAAAGTGACAAGAAATAAAATACCCGTAAAAAGCATACTTCTGTGCTTCGGGATAATGATATTAGAAATAATTATAGTGATTTCAGCGTTTTTTGCCTATCATGAAATCAGAAGCTATCCCGCCGTGATCCGTGCAAATTGGGGTTTGAATATCCCTATATCTTCTCGTTATTCCCTCGAATACTATAACGATTCCGGACCGAGTTTTCACGGCGACGGCGAACGGTTCTGCGTTCTTTCATATAAAAGAGAAGCTCCGATTGAAAATATGGTAAAATGGGCGGACACAGAGGGGCAAACCCGCCATAACAAAAGCTACATCGAAGCTGTCAGTGAATGGCTTGACAAGATAGAGGTTCCAAAAGAACTCCGTCCTGGTTATGATTCCTGCTTATATTGGTATAATACAAAAAGCGATTCAAGCGAGATAATCATATTTTGGGATAAAGAAGCAAAGCTCCTGTACGTAACCGAACAATTTTTATAGTCTTCAAATCGTTGACAAATATTAAAAAATACAGTATAATTCAAACAGATAAATATATAATTAAGGAGCAAGCCTTATGCTAAAAAAAATATTATCCGTTACCATTGCAGCTTTTATGTTATCCTCACTTGCTTCATGCAGCCTACAAACGAATAATAAGGCTGAAACCGAATTATTGGCTCGCGAGGAATCAAGAATCGATGATGAAACAACCGCGCAGGCTCCTTTGGGCAGCGGAGCTGTAATATGGGATTTTTACTTAGATGAATCAGACGAATATGATTATGACATTGCAGAAGCAGCCGTTACTATCGACGGAATACCGGGGGTTGAATTTAAATATTCAAAATCTACCTATGAAATTCTTGCAAACGGAGAGAGTTTAATTGATAAATTAGGACTTCCTTTCAGCTTTTATGTATACGACTTTACAGGTGACGGCATCCCGGAGCTGTGTTTTGGCGAGTCTTGGGGGTCAGGTATAGTAGATGAAAGAGTTTCTGTTTTCGACTATGCGGCTGATAAATGGATCTATAGTAAAAGAGATCGTATGGTTCATGATTATTACCTGTTCCTGCGAAACGGAGAATTATGTATAAGAGAAACCGAAAATATGGAGGAAGACACCATCCGAACAGGCACTTTCAGCTATAACAAGGAAAGCGAATCTTTGCAGGTAATCTGGGATAGTGAGCCGAACTACAACCCTGATCCGTTGACGGGCGGAAATGCCGCCGAATAAAATATTCTTCAACTTATAAAAATAACTGCTGTTTTACCTACCAAACAGCAGTTATTTTTGATTCTTCCGAAAACGATAAAACGCCCGGACGTGATTCTGTTTTAGTAATATCGAATCAAAAATTTCACTCGTCCTTGTCTTCAAGCTTCAGCTTCAATACAGTCATGACAGCTGAAAAAAGTATTCCCGCTACGGGCCACACAATCCAAGTGAATTCCCAATCATTCGTGACAAAGCTCCATGCAAGGTATATCGCTGTCACTGACATCCAATAAACCGAGCTTACGGCTTCACGCATTCGGTTATTCTTTTTCTCAAGAGGTGAGAATTCTCCCTCTTTAAGCAAGAGTTTGAAGGCTTCTTCCCTTACGTTGCCTATAATAAAGCAAACTACCCCGATCCCTGCAACAAGCATCGTCAGCGTCAGCATAACAACCATGAAAAAATCATTTTCATCATTTTCAATTACAATACCTGCAAACAGCGGTATGGGTGAAAGAACACAAAGGCATGTTCCGATCACATTCAGCCTTATATAAGTGCTGCGATACGCTCTATGTTTCTCTTTTACCATTCCGATAACGCCGTATTCTCTCTCAAAAGGCTCTTTTGAGAGAAATTCAAACGGTGCATTTCTGAAGCCGCATAAAACAAATATTACTACAGCAACAGCTGCGATCATAAGAAGAGTGCACAGTCCTGCGCCCGCGGCAAAGTTTTCCGATATACCGAAAAGACCCGTCTCACTTGCCGCGCCGAGAATCAAAAGCGGTATCACAGCTATAATGCAAAGAAATGTTGCCGCAGCTATCTTAAACGATGCCCGTGTTCTGCTTTCAATATATTCGCCTGCCTCAGACAAAGTTATCTTTCTTACGGGGCGCTCGTCTGACGAATCCGTCAGCTCCTCGTCCTCTATCTCATCTTTTAAAAGATAGTCGCACGTTACTCCGAACAGACCTGCAAGCTTCAATATCTTATCAAGGTCGGGCGTACTCTGCGCAGATTCCCACTTTGACACCGCCTGACGTGATACCCCAAGCTTATCTGCAAGCTCCTCCTGCGACAAGCCGTTTTTCTTCCTCAACCTGATTATTTTGTCTGCTAAAATCATATTTATCACCATGCCTTTCTACACTTCAGCGCATTACGCTAAGCGGTCATTTGTGTCCCTTTCGCCGTCGGCGAAAGGGACGATCATATCTGAATAAACTGAAATGCACGCCCCGCGCATTTTATTCTCAGACTTTTTCCTCCGCAAAACAGTACAGGTACGCTTATGCTGTAAGTATACATCAGCCATCGCTTACAAGCCACCAAACAGAGCTTGAAATATGTCAACCGACAGTTGCATGGCGAAATTTGCTCAAAACAGGGTAATTATTTACCTGCTCTTTTCAGCCTTGACCAAAGAAAAATAATTACCTGACCGGGCACACCGAGTCCGAATATTTTAGAGATGTTGATTCCGAGCGGAAGAAACGTCAGGAACAAAGAAGCAAGAACCGTCCACATCAAAACGGAAATTATGAGAAAATTTCTTCTTCTGTTAAACCAAAGAGAATTAAATATAAGCCATACAATGCACGATGCCGGAACTGCATATACAAATGCAAGCCAAAACGGACCGCCTGCGCTTGAAATCAGATCATTCATAACAAATGAAAATGAAGCAAGAAGCCACACAAGCACAACGCTCATGCAAGTGATAGACAGATGATTTATAAATTTCCGCTTACTGTGAGACACTTCGCTTTCCTCAGGTTCAACGCAAACCTCAGGCGCGGAATTGTAAGAATTATGGCTTTCTGAAAGCAAATAATCTATCGTAACACCGAACAAGACGGAAATTTCCATTAAAACCGTAATATCGGGCACAGATTCTCCCCGCTCCCATTTTGAAACAGATTTATCGGAATAATTCAGCTTTTCCGCAAGAGCCATCTGCGTCATTCCCTGATCCCGCCTGAGCGAAGAAATATTTTCCGCTATTATAAGCTTTATATCCTTCATATATGTACGATATCCTCTCACTTAATTTTATCTCAAAATTGAACACCAAATGATCCTATTTTTATGCAAAATCCGCCTTTAGCGGCAATAAATCGAAAAATCTGCCGTCAATAATGCAGGCGTGCAAAGCACGCGAAGACGCAAGTCTCTATAGCTTGTAAAACAAGCTTTCCTGCTTATATTATATCATATCAATAAAGCGATTTCAACACCGGCATAAGCAACTCTACCTTGAGTAGAATTTGTTTTTATCTTCCTCTACTGCGCGTTAAGTCCCGCTCCGCACAGTAGCTTGACTAGACTGAATCAGAACAATATAATATAAGTATAATATATTTTGTATAAAGCCGTCAACGGCAGCGTGCCCATATTAAATATCGGCAAAATTGTGTAGCACGCTCACTATTATATGCAAATTTCAATTTGTTTTGCATTTATAATTGAAAAACGGATCAAAATATGCTAAAATAAAAGCGTCATAGCGGTTATTTTGCGCTTTTGCAAAAAGTCCGCGCGGGATGCTTGATTTCTTTTCACAAACGGAGGAATTCGCTATGAACAACTATACTGTATTTGTCGATTCATCTTGCGACATGAATATGGAGACGATCGCCGAATGGGGTGTAAAATCCATTGATCTGACTTTCAGGTTTATTGATTCACCGCTCGAGTATAAAAATTACGACATGCCGACGGCAGACTTCTACAGAAACTTGCGCGACGGCAGGGACGCAAAAACCTCGGCTATCAATTCAGAGGCGTTTAAAGAAGCTTTTGAGCATGAGCTGAAGGCAGACCGCGATCTTCTGTATATCGCTTTTTCATCAGGTCTCAGCACAACTTACAATTCAGCATGTCTCGCAGCAAGAGAGCTTGAGGAAGAGTATCCCGAGAGGAAAATTCTTGTTGCAGATTCACTGTCCGCATCTGCCGGTTACGGAATGCTTGTATACTTGACTCTTAAGCAGATTGAATCCGGCGCAACGCTTGAAGAAGCCGCTGCATATGCAGAGGAAAGACGGCTGCACATCTGCCATTGGTTTACAGTAGATGACCTTAACTTTTTGAAGAGGGGCGGCAGAGTCAGCGCTACGGCGGCTTTGGTCGGAACGGCACTTGGCATAAAGCCTGTGCTTCACATGGACAATGAAGGACATCTAATCAGCATGTTCAATGTTCGCGGACGAAAAAAATCGATTAAAGCACTTGTAACAAAGCTCGGAGAGCTTGCAGAAAATATCGAAGAAGGACCGATATTTATTAGTCACGGAGACTGTATTGACGATGCTCGTGAGCTTGAATCTCAAATAAAGGACGCATACGGGCTTGACACAGAAATCATCGCTGACGTAGGTCCCGTTATCGGCTCGCACTCAGGTCCCGGTACGCTCGCATTGTTCTTTGTCGGAAAAGAACGCTGAGCCTGATTTGTTATATTATGTGCGGCAAAAATTACAGACAATACAATAAATTTATATAATATTTTGCCGCACCGCAAGCGCTTGCCGAGCTGCAACGCCTGCTGTACGGTCGGGAGACACACATGGAGCAAACGCATATCAGTAAATATGACACTGAAACTTTAGACGGAGCGCTATTTGCCGAGCTTCTTCGCGCAGGAGCCGCAAATCTTCTTGCAAACAAAGATGAGGTAAACGACCTTAATGTCTTTCCCGTTCCCGACGGAGATACCGGCGATAACATGGGAATGACGGTGCGCGGAGGGGTTGCTGCTCTTGATAATATAACGGAATACTCGCTTTCGGACGTTTCGGAAACGGCGGCACAGGGAATGCTGCTCGGTGCGCGAGGAAACTCAGGCGTTATACTGTCACAGTTCTTCGCAGGAATCGTTTCAGGCTTTAAGGGATTAGAAAAGGCCGATATTTCCGTTATAAAAAACGCTCTGAATCTCGGAGTAAAGCGAGCATATTCGGCTGTCATGAAACCGACTGAAGGAACGATACTGACAGTAGCCAAAGAAGGTGCGGAATCTGCGAAGAATATTTCCGACAACGCGACCGTCGGCGAGCTTGTTGACGCGCTTGTTTCAGGAATGAAAGAATCCCTCTCTCATACGCCCGAAAAACTGCCTATTCTTGCAGAAGCGGGCGTTGTTGACAGCGGAGGAGCAGGACTTGTTTACATTTTTGAAGGCTTTCTTGAGGCGCTGAAGGGAGAGGAAATAAATACCACACAGTCATCCTTCTTTGCCGCTGCCGGCTCTTCCCCCGATCTGTCGGCGTTCGGTCCCGACAGCGAAATGACTTACGGGTACTGTACAGAACTGCTTTTAAGACTGCAAAACAGAAAGGTTGACGTTGAAGCATTTGAGCCATCTGTAATTACGGAATTCTTGGAGACCGTCGGAGATTCTATCGTTGCTTTTAAAACCGATTCGGCTGTAAAGATACACGTTCATACACTGACTCCTGAAAAGGTACTTGAATTCTGCCGCAGATTCGGAGAATTCCTGACAGTCAAAATTGAAAACATGTCTTTGCAGCACAGCGAGCTTAACGCCGAGGTGCAGAATAGCAAAAAAGCAGGTTCTGCCATAGACCGGTCAGGCGAAAAGAAAAAATTCGGCTTTATTGAGGTCGCTTCGGGAAACGGAATAAAGAAGACTCTGCGTGATCTCGGCGCAGATATTATCGTTGACGGCGGACAGACAAACAATCCGGCAATATCTGATTTTATTGACGCATTCAACAGCGCAAATGCCGAGCACATATTTGTGTTCCCCAACAACGGAAACATCATCATGGCGGCAAAGGCTGCCGCAGAAATGTATGACGGAGACGTACGTGTAATAGAGAGCCGAGATCTCGGAGCTGGCTATGTTGCTCTGTCGTCTCTCGATCCCTCCGCAGCTGACGCAGACACTGTGGAATCCATGCTAAACGACGCCATGGTTGATGTTGATACAGGTCTTGTATCCGTGGCGATACGCGACGCTGAAATGAACGGCGTTTCTATAAAAGAAGGCTCATATATCGGATTTGTCGGTAAAACGATGCTCGTCTGTGAAGAAAATGCTGCGGACGCGGCGTGCCGTCTTATTGACAAACTGCTTGAAAACGGAGAAAAATATATGCTGACGGTATTTACGGGGCAAGATGCAACGCAAAACGGAATATCCGCTATAGAAAAGCACATGGAGAGCGCGCATTCTGGCATTGAGATTTATTTCGCCGACGGCGGTCAGGACGTTTATCCGTATATCATAATAGCTGAATAAAATTTGTTTTTTAAATTTCACAAAGTTAATGAGATATAATAAGGTAAAATCCGTATTTTGCTTTGCCGTTGCCCCCAAAATGAGAAAGAAGGGAATTGCAAAAGCCTTGTTAGCTCATGCTTGCAGTGATGCCAAAGCTGAGGGATTTGACTTTATTGAAGCCTATCCGAATAAAGCTTTTGTAAATACGGAAGATGACTTTATGGGATCTGTCAACATGTATGAAGAGCTTGGCTTTACAGACTGTTATGAGACAGAAAATAAAAAAAGTTATGAGAAAGAAATTATAATAATTTTTTCGGACTTTTTTAACTCTCTCATTGCATAGAACAACATCTTGTGATATGCTTTTTATCAGAGGAGGTACTTATCTATGGCAAACGAGTATAAAAAAGATTTTATCGCAATGCTGAATGACAGCCGCGATATGCCGAAAATTCAAATCATAACCGATCAAAAAAGCATAGAAAAGTACGGCGGCAACAAAATGTATTTCGCTCCGCCGATAGAGTATGATAAAATTATGCGGTGTGTTCCGCGAGGACGGCTGATTACGATAGGTAAAATCCGAGAATATCTCGCAAAACAAAACGGAGCTGACTTCACAGAGCCGATCACTGCAGGAATATTTGTTTCCATCGCGGCATGGGCAAGCTATCAAAGAGAAAACGATAAAATTCCGTACTGGCGGGTACTCAAAGCCGGCGGAGAGCTGAATGCAAAATATTCCGGAGGAATTGAAGCTCAAAAAGAGCTGCTCGAAAAAGAAGGACATACAGTACTTCAAAAGGGCAGGAAGAATATCAAATACTATATAGCAGACTTTGAAAACGTGCTGTTTGAGCTTGGAGAATAAATTCATATAGGTCGGGCGAAACTGAATAAAACAGTCTCGCCCTAACACATGCAAACCGGAGCGTTAGTGTAAACACGCTCTAATACTTATACTGCCGATTTACGGCGGATTGGAGACCATTATGCAAATAACAAAAGATATCCTTTATGTCGGAGTAAACGATCATGAGATCGACCTGTTTGAGGGTCAGTACACAGTTCCGAACGGTATGGCATACAATTCCTATGTCATAGTTGACGAAAAAATCGCGGTGATGGACACCGTTGACGCAAGATTTACACATGAATGGCTTGATAACCTACAGTCGGCGCTGAACGGCAAAAGTCCCGACTATCTGATAGTACAGCACATGGAGCCTGATCACTCTGCAAATATCTTGAATTTTGCAAAGGTTTATCCCGACGCCGTGATCGTATCCTCGGCAAAGGCTTTTACAATGATGAAAAACTTCTTCGGAACTGAATTCGATGACCGACGAATCGTTGTTGGAGAAGGCGACACACTCTCGCTCGGAACTCACACTCTTACATTTGTTGCAGCTCCCATGGTACACTGGCCTGAAGTTATAGTCACATACGACAGCACGGATAAGGTAATTTTCTCCGCCGACGGTTTCGGAAAATTCGGCGCGCTTGATGCCGATGAAGACTGGGCATGTGAAGCACGCCGCTACTACATCGGAATCGTAGGAAAGTACGGCGCACAGGTACAAGCTTTGTTAAAAAAAGCAGCAGGACTTGACATTCAGAAGATCTGTCCGCTTCATGGACCTGTTCTCACAGAAAATCTCGGCTACTATATTGGTCTCTATAATACGTGGTCGAGCTATTCTGTTGAAACTGAGGGCATAGTTATCGCATATACCTCAGTATACGGAAATACAAAAAAGGCTGTACTTGCACTCGCCGATAAGCTGAAATCGCGCGGCTGCCCGAAGGTAGTCGTAAATGATCTTGCAAGATGCGATATGGCTGAAGCAGTTGAGGACGCGTTCAGATACGGAAAGCTCGTTCTTGCAACGACCACATATAACGCCGGAATCTTCCCGTTCATGCGTGAGTTTATCGAGCACTTGACAGAGCGAGGCTTCAAGAACCGCACGATAGCACTCATTGAAAACGGCTCATGGGCGCCGCTTGCAAACAAAGTCATGCGCGGAATGCTTGAAGGCTGCAAAAATATAACCTTTACCGATACGACTGTCAGCATAAAATCGGCTTTGAACGATGAAAGTTCGGCAAAGCTTGACATGCTTGCAGACGAGCTGTGCCGCGGATATCTCGCAATGCAGGATTCAACAGCCGATAAAAACGACCTGTCCGCTCTCTTTAAGATCGGATACGGCTTGTATGTTGTAACATCAAACGACGGAAACCGTGACAACGGACTTATCGTTAATACCGTAACTCAGGTAACAAATACGCCGAACAGAATTGCTGTCGCAATTAATAAGGAAAACTACTCTCACCATGTTATAAAGCAGACGGGAGTAATGAATCTCAACTGCCTATCAAATGAAGCTCCGTTTAAAGTGTTTGAAAATTTCGGGTTCAGAAGCGGAAGATCTGTAAATAAATTCGAGGAGTGCAATCCCCCGAGAAGCGACAACGGACTTGTTTTCCTCCCGAGATATATCAATTCATTTATGTCGCTGAAGGTTGAACAGTACGTTGACCTTGATACTCACGGAATGTTTATTTGCAGCATTACTGAGTCAAGAGTGATCTCAGATGTGCCTACGATGACATACACCTATTATCAGGAAAATGTAAAGCCGAAACCGGAAACAGACGGAAAGCGCGGCTTTGTATGCAAAATTTGCGGATATGTATATGAAGGAGACGAGCTTCCCGACGATTTCATCTGCCCCTTGTGCAAACACGGCGCTGCCGACTTTGAACCGATAGCGTAAGGAAAAATAAAAAAGCTTGTATGGATTACTTCAACCATACAAGCTTTTAATATATGCAAAAGACAAGACCGCCTTTTTTCAGGAGGTCTTGCTTTACATATTACTTGCCGTACAATTCGGGGAGACCGCCGTTCACGGCATAATATCCTGTAGTAAAGTATATATATCTGCCTTCCGATACTCCGTCGTCCTTATACCACAGGAATCTGCCCTCCGTATCAAAACCTACAGAATTGAAATACCTTATGTATCTCTCATTATACGGGGTATGATTACGAGCTCTCTTGTTTCGCTTGTGATTCATTGTCAAATAATCTTCATACCCGGTTTTTAACCATGAAACATTCGGCATCACGTATGTATTGCCTTTCAAATTCCAACCTCTGGGCTGTCCGTCAAGAGCAATATATGCACTTGAAAAGGCAGCACGCGCATGATAAATCGTGTTATTTTCAAATACGCAGGTTCCGGGCGTCATTTCACCGTAAATACTGCCGCAGAGAACATCACCGCCGGGCAAAGCTAAAGTCGTATCTCCGGCATCCTGCTGAGTAATACCGTAACCGATATATGCCATCATATTATCATGGATATATAAGTTTTCCATTCTGTCTCTCATATATCCGTCAGAATCAAGATTGTTGTCGCTTCCCGCAAAAAGCTCAGCGCCGTTTCCGCATGCGTAAATTATGTTATTGGAATACTCAATACCCCGCAAAAGAACAATATCGGACTGCCCCGTTGAGTTTCCGTTTTGAGCGGACATCGGTCCGTCTTCAATATCATGGAAGTAGCAGTTTTCAATCAAATGATGTGTTTTATTCGGAGCCTGATAATAATCCTCACGGTCTGATTCATACTGCTCATAGTCACTCTCACTTTCACAGCTTACTTCAACTCCGCTGGCTATAGAGTCATATCCCCCGCCGCAGAATCCGAACTCACAGTTCGTAAACTGTGAACCGAGTATGCTTGAAGCGGCAAGCCAGTTCGCCGAATACTTAAATGATATATTATCAAATGATGTAGCTTCATGCCCCAGCGCCACAAAACATCTGCGGGATGCGTTGATACTGTCAAATGAATTCGCAGGATTCTGTCCCGGGTTCTCTCTGCCGTCCCAGTATAGATAAAGCTCGCCCTCATATTGATCCTGAAAATATTCAAGATTATTCTTCAATATATCTCCAATGTTCTCGGGATTCTTCATGCCGCCCGACATAAACAGTTCCCGTCCGTTCGATTGTTGTCCAATATTATATATTTCCCTGCCCTCTCCGAACGGTGATACGGTTTCCCTTTGAGCGTCACTGAGATTAACCTTTAAATGTATACCGATAAATTCGCCGTCATTAAAGATAATGTTTCCGATATCGTTTCTGCGAAGCTCATCGCTCATGCCTGTCTGATCAAGCTTCCAAATGTTCGGATATTCAGTCGCCTCCCATACTCCGTTGCCTGTCGGAGTATTCGTGAAATCAACAGCTCCTGACAGCAAAGGCTTCGGCAGGCTTTCGTCTCCGTATGCCCCGTAGTTGACACCCGGATATGCATAAAGCGTCATAAGTCCGCGTAATTCTCCGCTGATGATAGGTCTTTCAGGATAGAACACGCTTCCTCTCTCAAAGAATACTCCGTCGCCGGGTTCTACCTTTCCGCTAAACGGATCGTCACTCACTTCGGTCAGGTGTCTGATCGTTTTCCATGCTGTTTCGGGGGTTCTTCCGTCGTTGCTGTCGTCTCCGTGCTCACTTGACACATAGTAACTATTATGGCCTGCCGCTTCAATCGATTCGGGCGTAATAATCGATTTTGCATTCATTATTTCCGAAATACGATCTCTAATCTGCGACTCAAACTCATCAGAGTTATCGTTTGTCATTTTAGAATAATCAACTTCAACATACTTACCGTAATTCTTAAGATAATCGGTGTGCTCTGCCGAAGGAACATAGGTTTCAGCGCTTTCCTTATCTTTGAACAGAGCTATATAACGTATGTTGAGCTTACCGTTATTCTCATCAGGTGTCAGAAGTATATGCGCCTGATCATTTTCATAATTTACCTGCGGATTCTTCTCTGCAACTTCGTTTATAACAGAACTCAAATCAACCGTTGCTGTTCTGTAGCCGTCTTCGTCTTCTCCGTCTGTAAGCTCAAATTTAACATTTGCATATACGCCGTTATGATAGCTAGCAGATGCCGGAACATTAACAACATAGCTGCCTGTAAGCTTATCCTCCGAACCGTTCTCATATGCAAAGCACACTTTTGCATATTTAAATTCTGAAGGATCGATTCCCGCAACCTGTGCGCTGACTCCTATAGTATTACTGTCGTCCTGCGTACATGAAGCTGTAAAATTGTCAGGATAAGCCGTCAGTACAGGATAGCCGCCGTCACGCACTCTGTCACTTTTCAGACCTCCCTGCACAAGCGTTCCGCCCTGATACAGATAAGTCGCCCCGTATACAGCAAATCCGTCTTCAGTCGGATTCGGCACATAGCCTATCCAAAGGTCGCCTTTCATATCATTAAGCTTTGAGATGAGCTTAGCCGACTCCGCTCTTGTTGCGCTTGATTCAGGCTCGAAGATCGGATTCGTTCCCTTGCCCGGCTTGCCGTCCATAATCCCGGCATAGCGAAGAATATCTATATATTCCTCTGCATATACAAACTTGTTCTGAATATCTACAATATCGTCAAAGCCTTCAGGTATGCCGCTCTTGACAATCGTCGGAAGTCCTGCAGCGTCAATATATCTGCCAAGCATAGCCGCGATCTCTGCCCTCTTTATCGGTGCATCGGGATCAAATGTATCTGGAGATGTGCCTTCAACTACTCCATTTTCAACTGCCCATCCGACATATCCCGAATACCAGCTGTCAGGTTCGACATCTGCAAATTTCCTGCTTGCCGCCTCGTCCTTTTTATCTCCGCCCGCACGACCGAGTATTGTCACAAACATAGCGCGTGTGAGGGGTATATCGGGAGCAAATTCACTCGCTGATATGCCTTTCATAATACCGTTATCATAAACATATTTCACATAGCTTTCATACCAGCTGTTTTCCGAAAGATCGGTGAACGGAACACCGTTCTCTGTCACAGCGGATGTAATTCCGCCTGACACAAGCGTTGCGACAAGCATTGCCGACGCCATACCGCCGGATAAAAATTTTCTAAATCCCATTTTCATATCCTTTCATAAACTTATTTTTATTTTTATATACAGATATTATATATCGCTTTAAATATATATGTCAATCGTGAATTATTACAAATATATAATTCATATTTTGTTGAATATAAACAAAAATCAACCGCTGTAAGTAAAGTATCACTTACAGCGGTTCGCTTGGTTTTATTCAGTTCACTCTTGTAATCACGGGTTCTATTCCGCGACTTACATGATAGCCTGTCAGGAAGAATACAAATCTGTCTTCCTTTATTCCGTCTTCCTTATAGTGATAGAACTTACCTTCTGTATCAAATCCGAGAGAATTAAAGTATCTGAGGTATCTCTCGTTATACGGCATTGTCATGCGGTTATCCTTATGTCTCGGATGACGAATAACCAAAACATCCTCAAAACCGTTCTTTACTCTTGCAACATCATCGGGAAGAATGTAAGTGTTTCCTTTGAGATTCCAACCTCTGGGCTGTCCGTCAAGCGCTACATTAGCGCTTGTGATCTGCGCGCGGCATTTGAACAGCGTATTGTTTTCAAACTTGCAAGTGTCCGGCACAAGCTCATTCGCACTTCCTCCGCAAAGAATGTCTGCAGTCGTTTTTCCTCCGCTCGTATCCCCTTGCTGCTGAGTAATACCGTAGCCGATATACGCCATGATATTGTCGTGGATATAAACATCTTCTATCTTGTCGATCATATACCCGTTTTCGTCAAGCAAATACGTCTGACCTGCAAATAACTCTGCGCCGTTTCCACATGATACTATAACATTGTTAGAGTATTCAATCCCTTTCAGTCTCATCGGGTCGGACGCTTGCCCAATTCCCTGCGAATAAGCATTTTGAGCGGACATAGGTCCGTCCTCTATATCGTGGAAATAGCAGTTTTCAATAAGGTGGTGTGTCTTGCTCTCAGCCGCATAATCTTCAAGATTATCTAAGTAATACTTATAAGCACTCACTCTTTCGCCGCTTACCTCTACTCCGCTGGCTACCGACAAATATCCGCCGCCGCAGAAGCCGAATTCGCAGTTTGTAAACTGTGACCCAAGTATGCTTGAGCTTACAAGCCACGCACTTGAGTATTTGAATGCAACATTATCAAATGATGTTGCATCTTGACCGAGCGCTACGTGACATTCGCGTGAAACATTGATACTGTCAAATGAATCCGCAGGATTCTGTCCGGGATTTTCTCTGCCATCCCAGTAGAGATAGAGAACACCCTCATACTGATCCTGGAAGAACTCAAGATTGTGCTTCAAAACATCTCCGATATTCTCAGGATTCTTCGCTCCGCCTGACAGGAATTCTTCCTTGCCGTTCGACTGATATCCGAGATATTCCATCTCCTTGCCTTCTCCGAACGGTGAGATTTTCTCTCTTTCTTCACTCTTAAGTTCTGATCTTATATGTACTCCGATAAATTCGCCTTCGTTGAAGATGATGTTTCCGACATCGTTGCGGCGATATTCCATGTCTTTATCCGACTGATCGAGTTTCCAAATGTTCGGGTATTCCGTCTTTTCCCATACTCCGTTGCCGGTAGGCGTGTCTCTGAAATCCATAGCTCCCGAGAAAAGTGGTTTCGGCAGACTCTCGTCTCCGTATGCTCCGTAGTTGACTCCCTCAAATGCGTAAATCGTCATAAGTCCGCGTAATTCACCGTCGATCGTAGGTCTTTCGGGATAGAACACGCTTCCTCTCTCAAAGAATACTCCATCTCCCGGCTCTACTTTTCCGTTAAACGGATCGTTGCTTACTTCTGTGAGATGTCTGATCGTCTTCCATGCTGTTTCGGGAGTCTTTCCGTTGTTACTGTCGTCACCGTGTTCGCTTGATACATAGTAGCAGTTGTATCCTGCCGCTTCGATTGATTCAGGTGTAATGATAGATTTTGCGTTCATTACTTCCTCTATTTTCTCACGTACAAGCTTATCCTGTCTCTCTGTCTCTTCGTTTGTGACCTTTTCATAGCTCAGAGTTGCAGGACGTCTGTAATTCATAAAGTAGTCTTCATGTTCCTCAGACGGCACATATGCTTCCGCTTCTTCTTCGCTCTTGAATGCTGCAATGTAGCGGATATTAAGCTTTCCGTGCTCAAAGTTCGGGGTAA
>JAAWQR010000055.1 GCA_022800625.1 Clostridiales bacterium
GGTGCACAGTTATGCTTTGCGGAGCAAATTTTGCTTTAAGCTATATAAAACTTTGAGCTACATAATAAGATATATTTAAGCGGCTCGGAGCGAAAAATAAGCTTTGTGCAAGGCAAATTTTTATTTGATATAATCAAGCAGTACAGATTGAATGACATACTTTGCATTAAGTAAAATCCTGCTTGATTATGAAAACTTAACTTACAGCCTAACTCATTGCTCCTTGAACAGTATACAGGCTGTAAAATAATCTCCACTGCGGAGCAATCTCTAAAGTGTGGGCGAGAGCCGTCACCATGTCCCCGCAAACTTCATTTCAGCAAGATACCGAAGCAATATCGCTACGCGGATTGCGCGAATGTTTTTGCGGAGCACAAATCGGGGGCAGCTTCTGGGGCGCGCAGCCCCGGAAGGCTTTTTTTATGCCTCTTTTTTTCACGAAAAAAAGGGCAAAAGATGGCTACGCACGCAACTGCATTCCGCTACACGGAAGTAGACAGCATAAACTAAAGAAACTAACACGTGAACCAAACCAAACGGCGTTTAAGTTTACCGCTTTTTTGCGAACAAAAAGCGGTACAAAAAATTTGACAAAGCTCGGCTTTGTTATAGCCGCCACGGTTTCACATCCAAAAAAACAGCAAAGCTAAATAAAGGGCAGTGACGTAACTTAGGCTATTTTGTCACTGCCCTTATGCTCTGCTTTAAATTATTCTCCGAATCCTCTCTTAAGGTCCGCTATAATATCGTCAATATGCTCCGTGCCGATCGACAGCCTGATCGTACTCTGACGAATTCCCTGATCGAGCAATTCTTCGTCAGTAAGCTGAGAATGTGTCGTTGTTGCAGGATGAATAACAAGGCTCTTAACATCCGCAACGTTTGCAAGAAGCGAGAATATCTGAAGTCTGTCGATAAATTCGTGTGCTTCTTTTTGACCGCCCTTTATATCGAACGTGAATATTGATGCACCGCCGTTCGGGAAGTACTTTTCATAAAGCTCGTGATCGGGGTGTTCGGGCAACGACGGATGATTAACTCTTTCCACCTTCGGATGATTACTCAAGAATTCAACGACCTTTTTTGTGTTCTCAATATGGCGGTCAAGCCTGAGCGAAAGCGTTTCCGTTCCCTGAAGAAGCAGGAACGCGTTGAACGGTGAAATGGCAGCTCCCGTGTCACGCAGAAGAATTGCTCGGATATATGTGACAAAAGCCGCAGATCCTGCCGCATCGACAAATGAAACACCGTGATAGCTCGGATTCGGCTCTGCAATCGGGGCGTACTTCCCGCTTGCCTTCCAATCAAATTTGCCTGAGTCAACGATTATTCCGCCGAGCGTTGTTCCGTGACCGCCTATAAATTTCGTAGCAGAATGAACAACGATATCTGCGCCGTGTTCGATAGGTCTTATGAGATACGGTGTTCCGAATGTGTTGTCTATTACAAGCGGAAGTCCGTGACGGTGAGCAATCTCCGCTATAGTGTCGATATCGTGAATATCGCTGTTCGGATTACCGAGAGTCTCAAGGTAAACAGCCTTGGTATTTCCCCTGATCGCGCCTTCAAGTTCCGCAATATTGTGCGCGTCAACAAACGTAGTCTCAATTCCGTACTGCGACAGTGTATGTGCGAGAAGATTATAAGTCCCGCCGTATATCGTTTTCTGCGCAACGATATGGTCTCCGCTCTGCGCCAAAGCCTCGATCGTATATGTAATAGCAGCGGCACCCGATGCGGTAGCTAAAGCGGCAACGCCGCCCTCAAGAGCCGCAATGCGCACTTCAAAAGCTTCCTGAGTTGAGTTTGTAAGTCTTCCGTATATATTTCCTGCGTCGGCAAGTCCGAATCTTGCTGCCGCATGAGCGGAATTTTTGAATACATATGACGTTGTCTGATAAATCGGAACAGCTCGCGAATCTGTTACAGGATCGGGAGTTTCCTGTCCGGCATGAAGTTGAATGGTTTCAAATCTATAATTATTATCGTATGTGTAGCTCATTTTATCTCTCCGTATCTGCCGAAGAACGGCATAAATATATTTTTTAAAACTAATATTATAATGCTTATATACAGAAAGTACGGCACATTCGTCCTTTTCGGAAATTATCTCTTATCATTGACAATATTATATTATTCATTGTTATGCCCCCTCTCATTGCATATAATACATATGTAATTGATATGTTATATTATATCAGAGATAAAAGCTCATGTCAATACAAATTTTGAAAAAACTGATATTTTTTACGTTATACTGTGTATCAAACAAAAAGTTATAGCCCTCAAAGTGCTAAAGAATATAATCATGCTTGCAATATATGCAGCACAGGACTATAATATAACTAACAACAATCTGTCCGAAAGAGGTATTGCGTATGAGAGATAAATTTACAAGTGAATAAGAAAAATTCCGCGCGGGTATTTTATTTTGTCCTGCCGATTCCGAGCTTAAAGCAATCAAACTCAAGACACATAATCTAAATGTAGATTATAACAAAACACTTGCTGACAGTATGATTCACAAACCCGAAATTTTATCAGACTACAAAGTGGTTGATTTTGAGGAGTAAACTGAAGCAAAAATATACTGGGGACAGTTATATTCAAATCAAAGCGACTTTTTTTTAAAGTCCGCTGACATTCCGTTGCGTGGAAGTAGGTTACACCCCATATTTGGAACTTAAGCAAATAAAAAAATCCTGCTGATCCGCGCAAAACGGTTCAGCAGGATAAGTTACTTTCGGGATAAACATGGGATCTGAGTCTATCGCACATCATGCGATGTGCGGCGCGCCGACGGAATAGAATATTCCGAAGTCCAAATACGCATTCAACCCCAATATTTTATATTTTGAGCTTATCAGTTAATGCTGACAGCACCGCCGTTTTATAAAATACCGTAGTGTGCAATCCCTGAGCTCAGGACATGAGAATCGCCAACTTCTCATACCGCTGAAACTTTGTCTTTTTATACCCGAAAGGTAACTCCGCAGAGAGGAAGTCTTCGTTTGAGGTAAAGCCTCAAATAAAGATAGGTAATATATCGGACAGACTGTTTCCGTATGAAAAAGTACATCATACAGAAACAGCTATGCCGAATAAGCTACTTTCGGGTAAATCCGCATCAGCGGCGAAAAAACTCGGGATCGTGGATATCGCACACTTCGCGGTGCGCGGCGCGTATGCGGTGCTACCCGCATGCCAAAACGCATTTATCCCCAACACTTTTATCTATGTATAGACTGACAGCTATGCCTGCAGTGCACTCGCGGTAATGATACTTCACACATACATTCACTTTATCAAAGCCAATTGACAAGATTAAACAAATGTGATAAAATATCAATGTCGCAGAAGTGGCTTAGGTGTTGTCAAGATCAACCCCTGAGTTCGGACATAAGGAGCGCCAACTTCTCATGTTCGCTGCGATGTTTTTTATACCCGAAAGATAACTTCGTAATGAATAAATCCTTCGCAGTATATACTGTCAGTTATTAAGTTGTGATAATATAACTCCTGCACGGACTTGTCAAAAGGTTCACATCCTTTGTTTGAAAAATAAATAAAGAAAAATCGGACGTATGTGCGACAAAACACATCCGT
>JAAWQR010000030.1 GCA_022800625.1 Clostridiales bacterium
TGTGGTTAGTTTCAGTACTTTCAATCACGATATTGAAAGAATCAAAGCTTCTCCCGAATTTAAACAGGTCTTTCAGGGTATCAGAAGAATTTGATATTTAAGCAAAAAAGGGCAGTGACGAGATTTTCCGCCTCGTCACTGCCCCCTGTTTTTCTATGTGGCAGATATTAGTACATGCCGCCCATTCCGCCGCCCATTCCGGGAGCAGCAGGTGCTTCCTTCTCAGGCTGGTTTGCAACGAGAGCCTCAGTTGTAAGAACTGTTGAAGCTACGCTTGCAGCATTCTGAAGTGCACTGCGTGTAACCTTTGCAGGGTCAACGATTCCGGCTTCCATCATATCAACATACTTCTCATTGTATGCGTCAAATCCGTAACCGATCTTTCCGCTTGTACGGATCTTATCAACGATTACAGAGCCTTCAAAGCCTGCATTCTCAGCAATCTGACGAACAGGAGCTTCAAGAGCGCGAAGAACGATGTTCACACCGGTCTGCTCGTCACCCTCTACCTGAGTTGCAAGAGCTGCAACCTCATCGATCAGGTTGAGGAACGCTGTTCCGCCGCCTGCAACGATACCCTCTTCAACAGCTGCGCGTGTTGCATTAAGAGCGTCCTCAATGCGGAGCTTCTTCTCCTTCATCTCAGTCTCAGTAGCAGCACCGACCTTGATAACCGCTACACCGCCTGCAAGCTTTGCAAGTCTTTCCTGAAGCTTTTCACGGTCGAAGTCTGATGTTGTAGTCTCGATAGCTGATCTGATCTGAGCTACGCGAGCCTTGATAGCGTCAGCGTCGCCTGCACCGTCAACGATAATTGTGTTATCCTTTGTGACCTTAACCTGTCTTGCGCGTCCGAGCTGCTCGATTGTTGTCTCCTTGAGATCAAGACCGAGTTCATCGCAGATAACCTCACCGCCTGTGAGAGTTGCGATATCGCGGAGCATTTCTTTTCTTCTGTCGCCGAAGCCGGGAGCCTTAACGGCAACGCATACGAAAGTTCCGCGGAGCTTGTTGAGCACGAGAGTTGTAAGAGCTTCGCCCTCTACGTCCTCAGCTATGATGAGAAGCTTCTTGCCGCTCTGAACGATCTGCTCGAGAAGAGGAAGAATTTCCTGAACATTTGAAATCTTCTTGTCTGTGATAAGAATGAAAGCGTCATCGATAACAGCTTCCATCTTGTCTGTATCTGTAGCCATGTAGGGTGAGAGGTATCCGCGGTCAAACTGCATACCTTCAACGATCTCGCTGTATGTCTCAGCCGACTTTGATTCCTCAACTGTGATAACACCGTCTGCCGTTACCTTTTCCATAGCATCTGCGATAAGAGTACCGATAACCTCGTCTCCTGCGGAAACCGTTCCGACTCTTGCGATATCCTCAGTTCCGTTTACGGGCTTTGCTATCTTTGCAAGACCGTCTACAGCTTTGTCAACAGCCTTCTGGATTCCCTTGCGGATAACGATCGGGTTAGCACCGGCCGTAACATTCTTCATTCCCTCATGGATGAATGCCTGAGCGAGAAGAGTAGCGGTAGTTGTACCGTCTCCGGCAGCGTCGTTTGTCTTTGTTGCAACTTCCTTGAGAAGCTGAGCACCCATGTTTTCGGAAGCGTCCTCAAGCTCGATTTCCTTTGCGATTGTAACGCCGTCGTTTGTAATCAGCGGTGAGCCGAACTTCTTGTCGAGAATTACGTTGCGACCCTTAGGTCCGAGTGTGATCTTTACAGTATTTGCAAGCTTATCAACGCCGGCAATGAGAGCGTTTCTTGCGTCTGTTCCGTACAGAATATCCTTAGCCATAATATTTATCTCCTTATTTTATCTTGCTTTGATTTATGTCTGATTCTCTTACTCAACTATCGCGAGAATGTCGCTCTGTCTTACAATGCTGTACTCATTTCCGTCGCACTTAACGTCTGTTCCTGCGTATTTGCTTGTGATAACGCGGTCACCGACCTTAACCGTCATTACGACCTCCTTGCCGTCAACCGTTCCTCCGGGACCTACGGCTACGACTTCTGCGATCTGCGGCTTTTCCTGCGCTGTGCCGGGGAGAACGATTCCTGTTTTTGTTGTTTCCTCTGCTTCAACAGCCTTGACTACAACTCTGTCTGCAAGCGGTTTGATTGTCATGATTTACCTCCTGAAACTGTGCGGTATGCGCACTGTGAAATTTTATGGTTTAGCACTCATCATCGTTGAGTGCCAATCTTTACGTTTTATATTGTAGCCCTACAGAGCGCAAAAATCAAGCACTCGAGAGCAAGGTTTACACTTAATTAACATTTTATCCCAAAATCATCTGATTTTGCCGCAAATCCCCGAATAACACAGAGATTTTGAAACAAAATCAGACATGTAAATATACCGCGTTTCCCATAATTGATGTGCGAGGAAAAGCCGGAATATTCAAAATATAAAGGCGGGTACAGTAGTTGCCAATGCAGAAAATCATGCAGCAAAAACCGTCAAAATTTGTGTCTCTCGCCTGTCGAGTGCTAAAAGGATTTAAACTATTAAGCTGATTTTTGCGATCAGTTCTCCGATAAACCACGATCGTTAATACCTTCCCAAGCAGACTCTTTTTGCCTCTGACGTCCATTTTTTTATAAAACTTGACTTTGCTTCTGTATAGCCGTCTCTGTCATGTTCAAACCTTTTCCATAAATCTAATTTTAACCGCTCATAATCTTTTGCTGTCTGCGGGTGCTCATTCAGATAATCTCTGAAATAGAGTTCATCGTTATCGCCTTCCCGCCGAAGATGCAGGTGATAGACTTTCTCTTCAAATCCATTTTCAGTATATCCTCGATTAAATGAAATCCGATCCGAATCCCCTGACATACGAATAAATCCATTGCATTCAATTACGTCTGCCACAGCTTCCATGCCTTCATCAAAACTTATTTCTATGAGAATATCTATAATATTTTTTGCCCATATGCCTTTGACCGCAGTACTTCCGATATGACTGATACGATAAATTTGATAACCGTAAAGGATCTTATATAAAAATTCTTTTATTTCTTCGTAGTATTCATTCCACTTTTCATTATGAGGCACAAGAAAAACAGGAAATAATTTCCACAGTTCTTCTAATGTCATTTTTGATAATGCTTTACTCATATATCAGTACCTCTGCAACCCGGAATTGTCGCTCGTCCCGTTTGTTTTGTTTCTACATGGCGGAATCCTGCTTCATAATAAATCTTCTCGGCAGATTCTCCATCCGGCCATAAATAGCAATTATCTATTTGGTTTGTGTGGCAGTATTCTACGAAACTGTATATTAACGCTCTGCCTACACCTATGTTTCTATATTCTTTAGAAACAAGCAAATAGTCAGCTCTGCATATACCATCCGTCAAATGGCAATGTGTCATTCCTACGGGTATTTCCTTATAATAGGCAACGAAAAACAAAGTATTGCTGTTCATCAATGCCTTTTTTGCAACATCAATCTCCCACGGTTCACCTGCTTTTTCAAATATCTCAATTCCATATTCATCTTCCCACTCAGTTGCTTTTTTAACAACAATTTTAGGATTAGGAATAATTGTGTTTTTCTCAGATAGAACCATATATTTTTGTTCTTCAGTCCAATACTCGAATCCATATTTTGAAAGTTCCCTTTTGATTTCGTTAAAATATCCTTCTTCCCCAATGGATTGGTATATATTTGGTCTGATCCCCTTTTTTCTATAAAAGTTTATGATATCATTAAGAACCATTTCTATATCATGTATCTTTTCTCGATAGATAATTGCATGATTGGAGTCAAAAGAATCTTTATTCTCCTCGTTATAAAACAAAAATCCATAATCTCTCTTTTCATACGAGGTTATCTCTTTGGGAAATAAATCTTCTTCCAAATACATTTTTTCAAAATTCATATCACACCTGCTAATTCTCGTTCAGCGTTCCGATTCTATCACAGGACTTGATTCTGTACAATCCATTTTGAAGGAATTGACGGAATTTATATACTGCAATACTTTTTTTAAAAAATTGAAGTTTTTAAGCGCTTATTGCTTTTTTACTGCGAATAATGTATAATATTCTTGGTATTAAAAATGCTTAACTAAAAAATATTTTGTGAGTTTTTGAGGGTTCTCTGCAATTTACTGTTTATATTAAAGATTATAACATACAAGCAGACATGCTTCAATCATATGCTTATGCAAAAATAAAGATTATAAAAACCGAACGGAGGTAATCTGCCCATGAAAATACTAATACTTTCATGCAATACAGGGCAAGGTCATAATTCTGCCGGAAATGCGGTTAAGGAAGCTCTTGAAGTTTTGGGAGTTACCTGTGACATGGCAGATGCGCTGTCCTTTTCAAAGCACAGCGGAACATCGGACCTCATCAGCGGAGCATATGTTAAGATCGTTTCCAAGGTTCCGCTTGTCTTCGGCGGAATATATAAGGCCGGGGATATTATCAGCTCTCCGCGATTCCGCTCACCTATTTACCTTGCCAATTCATTCAGCGCGGCAAGGCTTGCGGAATATATAAAAAACGGCGAATATGACGGAGTTGTCATGCCGCATGTATTTCCCGCCGAAACCTTGACTAAGATCAAGCGGAAAGGCACTGCCCGTGTGAGAACCTACGCCGTTGCAACGGATTATACGTGCAGTCCGTTTTGGGAGGAAACAAAGCCTGACTTTTTCTTCATTCCGCACACCGACCTTGCATACGAATTTGCGTCAAAAGGAATTCCGATGGAAAAACTGATTCCCGCGGGAATTCCCGTGTCTCCGAAATATTCCGTAAAGATTCCGAAAGAGGCAGCAAGAGAAAAGCTCGGACTGCCGACAGACGCAACCGTATTTCTCATAATGTCCGGAAGCATGGGATTCGGAGATATTTCGGGAGTCACATCCGAGCTTTTGCGTCTTATGGGAGATAAACCTACAAGAGCGATGATAATGACGGGAAGAAGCGAAAAGCTGAAAGCTCGCATTGCCGAGGATTTCGGAGAAGACGAGCGCGTAATTGCAGTTCCCTTTACACGTGAGGTTCCGCTTTATATGGACGCATGCGATGTGCTCCTCTCAAAACCGGGAGGACTTACAAGCACCGAGGCTGCCGTAAAACAGGTTCCGTTTATTCACACTAAACCGATTCCGGGATGCGAAACAAAAAACGCAAAGTTTTTCTCATCTCACGGAATGTCCGTATACGTAAAACGTCAATCGGACGCGGCTATTGCGGCGGCAGCTCTCGCATCAGATGAAAAGGCGCGTGAATATATGACAGAAAAGCAGAGGGAGCTTATGCCGAAAAACGCAGCTGAATCGATAGCTAAGTTTATTATATATGATATTTTGAAGAACAGCTGAGAGGCTGAATACGGAGGTTAAAATCTCATGTACCGATATTTTCTTTGGGCAGCCATCGGATTTATCAGCGGGAGCATACTCTACAGCTATCATGTACCGAAAATTTTCAAAAATATTGATATAACCAAAGTAAGCCGCGACGGAAATCCCGGCACGTCAAACGCGTTTAAATACGCAGGAATTAAGGTCGGTATTATGTGTCTTGCCCTTGATCTTGCAAAGGGCTTCTTACCCGTTATGTTGGCGTTTTTGCGCCTTGATGCAAAAAATATTCTTTTTACTCTTATTATCGTCTCACCGGTACTCGGACATGCTACAGCTTTTCTTTATTCGCACATCGGCGGCGGAAAGGCAATTGCTGTGAGCTTCGGAGTTCTGATCGCTTTGATTCCGCATTCGTATATCGTGCTGTTGCTTGCGGCTGCATACATATTTTTCTCTACCGTATATAAAATCTATCCGCATGAGAAAAGAACCGTAGTCACTTTTTTACTGTTTGCCGCGGCAAGCATTATTGACGGACTTTATAAAAAGAATTCAGTATGGGGGCTGTCTGCCGCTATGATTTCCGTTATTGTGATCGCAAAAAACAGACATGACGCCCTGACAGGAGATAGCGCGGAATCGGAAGTTCCCGAACCCCCGGATACATCCTCGGAAGAAATTCCGATACTTGCGTATGCCGAAAACGCTGCCGCCGTCTCCGATTCGGATGACCGCCGCGGATGCGAAAATAACTGATTTAATTTAGAAAATACTGCGGAGAAATGCGCTTACGTATAATTTACATTCTCCGTTTTGAGCCTGAATTTTTTTCGGGTTTCGGAAAGGCTTCATATGAACACAGAAAAATTCCATGTTATCGATCACCCGCTGATAACGCACAAGCTCTCGATCATGAGAGAAAAGGAAACGGGTTCCAAGGATTTCAGACAGCTTCTGTCCGAGATCGCCATGCTTATGGGATATGAGATCACACGTGAGCTCCCGCTTGAATACTGTGAAATAGAAACTCCCGTTGCAAAAATGACAGCAGGTAAGATCGGCGGCAAAAAACTCGCTATAATCCCGATACTCAGAGCGGGACTCGGAATGGTAGACGGACTTTTAAGTCTTGTACCTGTAGCTAAAGTCGGACATATCGGACTTTACCGAGATCCCGACTCGCATGAGCCTGTTGAATATTACTGCAAACTGCCCGTAGATATTGAGGACAGATTCGTCATCGTGTGCGATCCGATGCTGGCAACGGGCGGTTCTGCTTCTGACGCTATCACCATGCTGAAACGCCGCGGAGTACATCAGATCAAGCTTCTATGCCTTGTAGCCGCTCCCGAAGGCGTTGAGAAATTCCAAAAAGATCACCCTGATGTTGAGGTATTTTGCGCGGCTCTCGACGATCACCTGAACGAACACGCATATATTATTCCCGGGCTCGGAGACGCAGGCGACAGACTGTTCGGCACAAAATAAATGAAGAGCTTCACCGTAAACGGAAACGACAGCGCTCAGAGGCTTGATAAGTTTGTAAGCAAAGTTACCCGCGGGCTTCCGACGTCCCTCATGTACAAGTTTATCAGAAAAAAGAGGATTAAGGTAAACGGTAAGCGCGCCGAAGAAAAGCAGAAGCTTGAGGCGGGAGACATAGTTGAGATGTATATTCCCGATGAATTTTTCGAGGACGCACCATCGGACGCGGAATACGACCGAGTGCGTGTTCCGCTTGATGTCGTATATGAGGATGAAAATATACTTCTTGTGAATAAAAAGCCCGGTGTTCTTGTCCACACGGGAGACGAGGGCGACCGCAACCGTGCGCCTGAGGCGGAAAGAGAAACGCTGATCTTCAGAATACAAGCTTATCTTGTTTCAACAGGCGAATATGATCCAAAAAACGAAAACTCATTCGCACCTGCTCTCTGCAACCGAATTGACAGAAACACGGGCGGAATCGTAATTGCTGCGAAAAATGCTAAAACTCTCCGTGCCGTAAACACCGCGATAAAGGAAAGGTCACTTGACAAATACTACCTCTGTGCCGTTCACGGAATACCGAATAAAAAAAACGCTGTTCTTCGCGGTTATCTCACTAAGAATTATAAAACAAATACGGTTCGCGTAACGGAGCACAGACAAAACGGTTCAAAAGAAATCGTGACAGGCTACAAAACTATTGCTGTGAATAAGGTATCAGATCTTGCACTTCTCGAAGTTTCACTTATGACGGGAAGAACTCATCAAATAAGAGCGCACATGGCTCATATCGGTCATCCGCTGCTCGGAGACGGCAAATACGGAATTAACGCAGAAGACAGAAAAGCTGGCTATAAATATCAGGCGCTGTGCTCTTATAAGCTTGTTTTTCGATCTGAGAGTGAAGATCTTAAATATCTATACGGAAGGAAATTCACTGTTAATTCCGAAGATATATTTTTTTTAAAGCTGTTTAAACAAAAATAAATGATTTGAATATAGCCAAACAGGGTAGCAGTACTTGCTTAAATGTACTGCTGCCCTGTTGTCTTGCTGAAAAGAACCTTCGGTAAACAAAATACCGAAGGTTCTTTTATATAACAGAATTTGAAAGTATCAGCCTGTAATACCCGAACGCTCAATTCCCTGCACAATATATTTCTGACCGAAAAGGTACAGAACTATAAGCGGAAGAATAATAAGCAGTCCGCAGGTATTGTTAACTGCCGCTGTATAAAGCGTCTTGGACGCTGCGCTCATGTCGGAGAGCGACTGCGGTACCTGAACTATCTTAGAGAGGAGCAATGTTCCCTGACGTGTGTAGAACGCATTCGTATAAAATGTGTCTGTCCACTGCCAGCAGAATGAGAACATAAATACCGTTATCATCATCGTAACCGAGATCGGAATGATGATAGAGAAGAATGTTCTGAATACTCCCGCACCGTCAAGGTAAGCAGATTCTTCAAGCTCATCGGGAATTCCACGGAAGAACTGTCTCATAAGGAATATGAAAAGTCCGTTCTTATAAGCAAGACCTGTTGCGGAAAGTATCCACAGCGGCCAGTTTGTATTAAGCAGCTGGAATCCCGGTTTCGCCGTAAGTCCTATCTTATTTAGTAATCCCATAATTCCGAGCACATCAAAATCCTTGAAGTGCATGAACATTGATAGCTGGAGAGTTGTATGCGGCACTACCATCGTAAAGATTACAAGCATAAAGAGGACATTGCTTCCTTTAAACTTGAACTTGGCGAATCCATAACCGATAAGGCAACAGATAAACGTTTGAAGAAGTCCGCATACAAGCGACAGTACAAACGTATTTGCAAAAGCCTTAAAGTAACTGTTCTCCGTTATAATAGCCTTGTACGTTGTAAGAGTAGGAGTTTTCGGTATCAGTCTTACCGTTACATCAACGAAATCAGACTCACTCATAAATGAGGAAGAAATCTTTGAGAAGAACGGGAAGAGTATGATATACGATACGCCGATGAGAAGCATCAATCTGAAAAGATAGAGAAGAACCTTTTTTAATGTGTAAAGATTCAGAAACTTTGCTTTCAGTCTCTGCACAAGCGGGGTACGGTCAAATTCAACGCGAATCTTATTTTTCGATTCCTTTTTAATCTTAGGAGCTTCAGCTCTGTTCATATATTCGACCTCCCTTCTCAGTCTTTTCTCTGGTAGAACACGAACATACTGAGAAGTCCGGCTACCGCGGCAAGTATAAGTATTACTATGAGGAAATACATCCACGACATAGCAGATGAAAGAACGTTACCGTTGTTAGCACCGCTGTAAACCGTACTGATGTAGCTCATTACCTTGTTGCTCGACGATGTAAACGCATCAATAACGGTATAAATCGTATTAACGAGAATCATCGGGCTGATCATCGGAAGCGTTACCTTCCAGAAAGTTTCCCAGCCGCTCGCACCGTCGATCTGACAAGACTCATAGATAGCGGGCGAAATCGACTGAAGACCCGAAAGGAAGATAAGCATTTGTACGCCGCAGCGGTTTACGATATCAAAGATATTGTTTACCGCGCCGACAACATATTCCATAAGTCCTTTACCGACTGCCATGTTCGCAAACAGGCTTTGGAGATCCATTACAGACAGGATCTGACTTGTTCCGGACTCAGTACCGGCTCCGGTATCAATTCCCGCGTCGCTGTTCATGTAGCTCAGCATAGCGTTATTCGTATCGATCTGTCCGATCAGTCCCGTTGTAAGAATAACAGGGATAAAGAATATTGCTCTGAATGCTGCACGCCCTATAATCTTCTGATTGAGGATGATTGCAATGAACAGTGAGAAGAATACAATTGCCGGAATATCAATTACAAGCTGTCCGAGACCTGAAATTAAAGTCTGCGTGAAATCCGTATCGACGAAAAGCGCTTCTCTGTAGTTGTCAAGTCCGACAAAGTGAAGCTCATAACCTCCGTTTGTCAGAATTTGAATTTCATTAAAGCTGAACCTTATCGAGTCAACTATAATCGGAAGATATATCAGCACAAATCCCAGTAAAAACGGAAGGATAAAGAGCCAGCCCGACCTTGCCTTCCTCTTATCGAGGGAGGCAGGTTTCTTGCTTTTCTTTGCGGCGGCGGGTGCCATTTGCTTTTTATTTATTGCCTGATTCATATTTTCCACCTCCGCTTAACCGATTTTTTCAAAGTTCATAGCCGGAACGGTATACGTGTTACCGTCAAGCTCAACTGTGATATCATATGAATTATAGTTAAGGATAAATTCAACGCCGTTTTCATATCCTACATGGACTACAGAACCGCTTTCAGTCTTATACTTACTTGTAATATCAAGCTCTGTTTCTTCAGCCTTTATACGTTCGGGAGTACCAAGTCCTAGTCGCGCATAACGGCGGACAAGTGTCTGATATTCCTCGTCTGCTTTGCGGCGTGCCTCGGCATTTTTAGCCTCAACCTCTCTCAAAGCTGTTTCATCGGCAAGTCGCTCATCTTCATCGGGAATACGGGTAGCGTCGATAAAGTCATGCTCAACAATGTAAGAATCCTGTACATTTCCGAGAGCATCATTCAGAATACCATAGTATTTTGCAACGTCATCTTTCCAGATGTCGTATGCAATAGAATAATACTTGCTCCACTTTTCATCAGATTTCAGATCCTGAGTATTCTGATAAGATAGTGTAAACAGCGGAGATGAACCGTTTTCTATGGAGTTGAGAATAGCTTCGCTGATATCTCCCTCCATATTGATCGGAGTTCCGGTAAATATCTTTGAACCGTGAAGAACTATTCCCGCAAAAGGAACTGATTCACTTGAGTTCAGATACTTTGAGGATGTAAGAGACACATCTGTAATAATATCCGAATACGGAACCGAATATGCGTTTCCTCCCGATACCATTACACTGTGTGAATCGGATACAGCGGAGAGGAAGTCCTCGGTAAACGCCTTATTATCCTCACGGTGTGACGGATCGTCTTCGTCAAAGTCAGAGTTCAGATCCGAACCGATCGTTGACATTGAAATATAGTTATTATCAAACTTATCAAACTTCTTCGAGAATTTGCTCCACAGATTTTCATATACCGAAGGAGATATAGCCACGCTTCCTGACGGCATAAATGTCTGGAAACCACCGTCATATAGCTGCTTTTGTGCATATCGGTTATCGATCGTCTTTATAGCCTGAGTCTTCATGCTTACACCGTCAAAGGTGTCGCGCGCATTGATATAGGCAAAGTCAAATTCCGGATAAATTCCGATACCGTGTTCTGCCGCATACTCTGTAAGCTCACGGTAGCCGTTGCTGCCGCCGAGTCCTTTCTGCCATTTCAGTTTAGCAGGGATCGTAGCATCAAGACCTCCGTTAGCAAATCCTGTCAGCTTAAAATTGATATTATCCATTCCGAGATCCGACAACTCCTCAGACATAGTCTGAACATCTTCAAATGTAGTCAGCGGAATATCAACTGTTACAGGGAATGAGAGAACTCTCTTTGTTCCCTTCATTGATCCAAAGGATTCAATGTAGAGAGGAAGTGTTGAATCTACTGATGAAGAATCAAGCTTTGTGATCTTACCGTCCTCGCTGAGATAATCGCGGTAAGCTTCAGCCATACCGAAGTATGACGGCTCATATCCGCTTCCGCCGTCCTCTTCGTTTGAAAGCATTATATATCTTATTTTATAGCTTCCCGTATATCTTCTCGAAGAGGTTACGGTCCATTCAGCGCTGCCCGACACCGAGATAGAATCTTCAAGATTGTATGTATCGCTCGGACGCGGAGTAAATGTTGCGTATACCGAGTTATACGGATGAAGAGTACCGCCGTGTTCGGTAGTAAGCGTTGCCATCGCATCACCCTCAGTAATGATAGCCGCAAACCCTGCGTCACTATATAGCTTATCGGAGTTAACTGAAACGTCGTTAGCAACAGAATAATTTGTTACAGCTCCGAATACCGGGAAACGCATAGCTTCAACGTTTTTGCCTTCAATGTCATGGTAAGCATAATCCATACCATACATTTGAGCAGACATCTTATAACTTACGCCCCTCAGTTCCTCGTATCTGAATATTGCGCCTGAACCGTCGGGAAGGAATGTGTAACCCTTATACTGAATGCTTCCAGCTCCCATGTAAGGAAGGATCGATACATCCTGAAGCTGATAGAGCGATTCATCAAATGAAATACCGTTTGCGGGGAGACTTACCTCCACGCCGTTATCTGTTAAAGTATACTCAAGAGCCAATGAGAAACGCGGCGGGTTTTTATCGTTATTTACAAAGCCTGTTTCCTGGTTATCGTATTCAAGCTCTTCGTACGTATACAGCGGACAGTACTTCTTAATAACGTTTTCAAGTCTTTTAAGCTCTGCCGGCATAATATTTGTATCGCAGACATATACCGCCATCTTGTCAACGATCGGGAATGCTTTCTGCATTTCACGGATTCCGCGTTCCGAGAGATCTGGATCGTTTTTGTCCTTCAGCTCCATGTATGACGGAAGCTTGTATTCAAGGAAATCCTCAGCATCATAGTCTCCCGCAGCGGCAGCAGCCTTCAGAGGATCCAAAATATACTTGTTGTAACGTTCAACACTGATCATTCGGGGAACAAGACGCTGAACTGCATCTTCTCCGATCGTATATTCAACGCGGATACCGTTTTTGATATCCTTCATCTGAATTTGACTACGCTGTGCCGCTTCAACAAAGCTGTACATTGTTTTCGGAGTCTCATTGTCAAGATAAGTCAGAATGATCTGAGAAAGAAGCTGTTCTTTAGCTGCATCGGATACAGCTGTGAAATTGTCAGACACATCATAGGGGTTTGTAAACAGTACGTTTCCGGTTTCAAGCTCCTCTATGGCTACCTCTCCCGTATAAGACTCGTACCATATCTTGTAACCGTTTACGGTCTTGACCTCCATCATGTCCTTAAGCTTTTCTTCGCGAGTACCGTAACCGTCTTCCATATAGTTGATCAGAGGATTACCCTCATTGTCTGTCTTATCTACATTTGTAATGATTGCAGCCGAAGCAGGTACCGTAAAAACACATACTGAACTGAGTCCGATCACAAGAGCGAGAGCAGTCGATAATATTCTGTTTCTTTTCATATCAAATCTCCTCCCTACATTCTGTAACTCAGCTCTATTACAATGTTTGAAATAAAGCTTACTATCTTAGCCATAAGAGTTGAGAACAGTATTGCAATAAACATTATAACGGCCATACCGATAACCGTAATTATACATGCGAATATATTTTTGCCCATACTGTAATCGTGCGTAGTCATCATACCGAAGACAAGCAGAAGTCCCATCCAAATAAACGCAAGCGCATATAGGAGAGTAAGGATTCCTTTTTCATCTTCAAGAATAACATGAGAAAGCAATACGGTGGGAATCATAATGATCGGCAGAGGAGTCAGTGAATAGCAGCTTGCTACAAAAATGTCTTTCAGACTTCCTTCACCTTCAAACAGAGTTGTAAAGCACCAGTTTGCAATTACCCACAGAAGCAGCGGTATGACTACTGCGGAAATGCTTCCGAGAATTGTAAGCGTAGCCGCATCTTTGGGTGCATGAATATATGCAGTACCTACAGATCTGTAGAAAAATGCGATTACTGTTGCAAACAGAATTATAAAGGCGGACTTGACCGAGCCTCGTTTTTCATGCTTCAAATCCCAGAATCCGTCAAACGGATGGAACAGAATATGGAAAGCATACAGTATTTCTTCTTTCAGACTCTTCCGTCCTATCTTCAGCGCCGCACGCCGGTTTACCTTTCCGGCATAACCGAAGAATTTAACGATCGCCACAAACACTGCAACAATTACAACCGGAATGATCCAGAAGAATTTAGCACCCCATTCGGTACGTACTTCTTTATATGCCGCTGAATATTCGGTAGTATCAAGTATTCTGCGGAAATACGCCATTGCTTCATCATAATTGGCGCTTCTTGCACTTGCCTTACCGAGCTGGAGATATGCGATACTGTAGTTGATGTTTCTCTTAAGTATCTCTGTCCAGTCGTCCGTCGCACGGTCATACAGACGGTCTATGTCGTTTTGCAGCGCATTGATCAGCAAATCACCGTATTCGGTTCTTCTGTAAACCGTAATGGTGTCGTTCGCACTGTCAAGAAGAAGCATCTTTGAGCCTTGGTAAGTTATTGCCTTAAGCTCTGAGATATTACCCTCCTGAGTTCCCATATCACCGAATGCAAACAAGAGGTTTCCGCCGTCGTCATAAGTAAATACCTTAGAACGCTTTTGGTCGATAATAGACCATGTTCCTGTCGGGCCTATAGCAACGTCAACAAGCTTTGACGCGCCTTTTATTTCCGCTGTAGCGGTATTTAGTGTTTTTACCTCACCCGACGGAGCGAATTCGCCGTTGCGTTTCATAACGTCATTACCGGAAGCATTCAGCTTTTTAACAGGAGACGTTGCGCTTTCCTTTGAGTCGATCTGTGCTTCAAGATCAGCGTCTTCAAGCGCGGAAGTTGTGATATAAATAAAGTTATCTTTATCTATTGAAATATTGTTAAGCTCCTTGGAAGTAACTTCTTCGGTCTTTGCCCTTTGTTCCTTCGTCTGGAAACGTCTGAGCAGTTTCTGAAGAGGCGACAGAGTATCGTTCTGAGCGCCGATAAAGCCGTAAAATTCGCCTTCGTCGCTTATAACCATAACGCCCTGATATGTTGTTGATGAAATTACGAAAATTCTTCCGTATTGGTCAACTGCACATGCAACAGGCTTATAGATCTCACCTTCCTCAAAGAGAGATGACTCAGGTTCGGGAATGATCTTAACAAAGTTTCCTTCAAGGTCAAAGAGAACTATTCTGTTGTTATCGGAGTCGCAGACATAAATGTTTTTTTCATTTACAAATACGCCCGCCGGATTCGCGAAAGTATCCGGAACACCGTAATCGTTTACAAAGGTTTTTATTTCAAAATCGAACTTATAATATCTTGTAAGTACAAGGATTCTGTTGTTTTCCGCGTCTGCAATGTAGACCTTTTCATCGGGAGCTACAAAGAGATCGCGCGGATTGTCAAAAGGAGTTTCAAGACCGATATACTTTGAATCCACATAAACATCGGGAACATAAACATCGGGGGATGTAAGGAACTCCTTCTCCGGAGAATACGTATAGGTCTTGTACGGAGCTGCATTTACAGCCGCCGGAAGCAGCATCAGGAGCGTGAGGCCCATGATGAGCATTGTTTTTAACTTTTTCATGTTGACCTCCCTCCTTAGTCTTTCATACCGCTGGAGCCCATTGTCTCAATTACGTTACTTTGAGATACGACAAATACAAGTATCGGCACAATCATAATGAATACCGCGCCCGCTGCTGCCACACCGTTACGCGTTATGCCGGCAGCGCCAATCTGACCGATAGCATAGTTGATGGTTTTAAGCTGCTCGCTGTATATGTAGTTCGATGAACCGAGCTGCCACAGATCCTTAAACGAATATATGATAAGCGTCAGCCATGCAGGCTTAACCATCGGCATTGCGATCGACCAGAAGATTCTGAATTCCTTTGCACCGTCAAGACGGGCGGACTCAAGAATTTCAGTCGTTACGTTCGTATCCATGAACTGCTTCATAAGGTACAGTCCGAGAGGCGTAGCGCACGCCGGAATTATAATTGCAAGATACGTATCGATCCAGCCGAGATATCTCAGCACGAGGAACTGAAGCGTTGCCATTACCGCCGGGCTGTACATAAGTGATTTCTGAATAATCTGGAAAATCACCTTATGTCCGGGAAATTCGATTTTTGCAAGTGCATAAGCTGCAAGCGAGCAAAGCACAAGGTTACCGAACGTACCGCCGACAGATATCAGCACTGTATTAAATATGTATCTTGAAAACGGAACCCATGAATAGTCCATGAGGTAAAAGAGCTGTGAGAAGTTTGAGAATGTCGGATGCTCCGGCAAAAATCTCGGCGGGAAGTAAAACAGCTCATTAAGCGGCTTAAACGCCTGCCCCACCGTATACAGCATAGGCAGGAACATGAACAGACCGAGAATTACGAGAAATACCGTTATTCCCGCGTCACCGCCCTTTGATCGGTTGAGGACAACTGTATGATTTCTTGTTCTTAGTTTTTTCATATCACTGTCCCACCTTTGAAAGCAATTTATTTATGCCGATATTACATCCGATCATAAGCAAGAACATAAGGAACGTCATTGCCGACGAATAACCGACTTCCCAACGGACGTTACCGTATTCCTGAATATGGTGGTTGATAGTATAACCGACATAAGCGTTCGGAGGAGTACCGCACATCTGCGTTACAACATCGCCGAAGCTGAATGCCGCGGTTATCGACATTACCGCACCGAACATAAGCTGCGGTTTCATTGACGGAAGCGTTATGTACCATACCTCCTGCCAGCGGTTTGTAATGCCGTCGATAGCGCCTGCTTCGTAAAGGCTGCGGTTTACGCCCTGAAGACCTGCGATAAACGACAGGAACGAGGTACCGAGCGACATCCATATCGCAACAACAATTACTATCGTAAGCATATATCTTGTATCGGTCGTCCACTGGATAGGCGAGCTGATAAAGCCAAGCTTGAGCAGCCACGCATTGATCCAGCCGTATGAGTCTCCCGAGAAGAATGTCTTCCATACAATAAAGACGTTTCCTCCGAGAGATGGAGCGTAGAATACAAGCGTAACCACCGCGCGGATCTTAGGCGGAAGCTCGTTGATAAACCAAGCAACGATAAATGAAAGCGCATATGATGCAGGTCCGATAATGACCGCAAAGATCATCGTATAACGAAGACCTGTCATGAAGAGCTCATCCTCAAGAAACATCGTAACATAGTTCTGCATGAAAACGAATTTCGGAGGGAACTCGATCATGTTAAAGTCAGTAAAGCCGACTAACAAAGCAAGAGCAACGGGAATGATACAGAAAAAGGTAAATATGATCATGTAAGGCGCGATCATAAAATATCCGATCTTATTTCTGTTCATCATGTGCAGTGTCCACTGCGCTTTTGAGACGTCCTTGCGCGAGACGACTTTAGCTTCAGAATTTTTAGACATTTGATATCTCCTTATCTGAATTTGTCATAAGATCAATTGTTGTAGGACTCAAGCGCAGACGCAGCGTCTGTGAGATATCCTGCCGCCTCGCCGAAAAGCTCGCTGTTCGCACCATTCAATGAGTCAGCGCACGCCTTCAGCGCATCGATCTTCTTTTCGTCCGTATCAAGCATATCAATCGCCGCCTTAGCCGCATCGATCTGACTGCGATACTTTTCCGAATTTTCTGAGGACAGAGCTTCAATAATTTCGAGAGCCTGACCTTCGCGTTTCTCTGCAAGCGTCGAGCCGAGCGGAACAGTCTCAAACTCAAATTCGTTACGTTTGCGGTTTATTTCCTTATTTATTGCGTTAACACAGCCGAGCAGTTCCTCAACGGGATCTGCGCCGTCATTGTACGCATTCTGTACGCCGAACTTAACATAACGCGAAATAAAGTATGTTCCGGGATACTGAGGTAGGCAGATTACATCGCTTATAGCGTCGTCAATAGCCGCTTGCTCATCGGCAGTCCATGACTGACGGCTGACAGCCTCTTTATTTGCAGGATTGCTCTTTGCTGCGTCTCCGAGTATGGAAACAAGCTCGTTGGCATACTCAGACTGATAATCTGCGCCTGCATACCATTTCATGAAATCCCATGCAGAAGATTCATCTTTACAGCCGCGAAGCATAATAATTGCATCGGACGCACCAACCGTAGTGTGATCAACAGAGCCGTCAGCCCGTACCGTTCCGGGAACCTTTGTGAATCCCCACAGTCCCGCAATTTCCGTTGCAAATACCGTAATGCCGTTGTATGTCATGTAATCCATGATAAACAGCGGAACCTCACCGGTTCTGAATCGGTTAGTCGCATCAAATGTAAGCGGAAGAGAATACTGCGTAAACATATTACACATTGATTCATAAGCTTCAAGAACGGTATTGTTGTCAAAGTTAATTCTCATTCCGTCGTCAGCCCACCATTTTCCGCCTCTCTGAATTACAAAGGTTGCAAATGTATTTACATCAGACTGAAGACCGAGTTCCATGTTATTAAACTGAAGTACCGGAACTGTCGAAAGAAGCTCATCCCATGTTTCGGGAATTTCAAGATCGAGGTTGCTGAGAATGTCCGAACGGTAGAACATCATATTCATACCCATCAGTACAGGCAGTCCGTAAACCTCACCGTAAAGACTTACCGGATCAAAAGCAGTTTCAAATATCGTATCCTTAACTTCGTCAAATCCTTCAAAGTCTTGTATCGGAATTACCGCTCCGCGGATCGCGTAGTCATTTATGGATCCGAGCTGCCCTGTTTCAGCGATCGTGTTTACCACGTTTACCGTTCCGGTCATACCTTCGAGCGCAATATCGGGACCTATGCCCGCAAGAACCGAGGGAAGCAGCGTTGTATTCGCAACAAGCTTCAGATTTACCTGAATTCCCGTATCGGGAGTAAATCTCGACTCAACAAGATTTTTAGTGATCTGCGTTTTATCACGTCCGCTCTGACTCCAAACTTCAACCGACTTTACAGCTTCCGCTTCTTCGCCTTCCGCTGTCTGCAAAGCATTATAGTCTGTAAAGAAGCTGCTCATAAATCTCTTGATCTCATAAGAAATTTTTGAGAAGAAGCCCGCATCTGCTTTAGGAACATCTGCATCGGGCGACTGTATCATAAGGTAATCAAGCTCAAGGTACTGCGAGGACATCGACTGTACCCACGAACCTATCGTACCGACGTCGGTCTTAAACTGGCTCATGCTTTTGGCAACATTATCGTCGTCGGCGCCCATCTTGGCAGCTGTATCTGCGACCTGCTTAAGAGTTGTTGTTAGTTCGCTGTCGCCTGCCGTTTCCTTCATATAATCAACAACTTCATAAAGCGCTCTGCTCTGCTTCACGAGATCCTGCATAACATCGGGCATTATTCTGGAGAATCCGTAATCGCGGTATGCGTCCGGATAAGCGCCCGTAAGTCTCAGAATTTCAAGATAGTCGCTGTTGAGCGAAGACTGAATATTTGAAACATGTCTGATGATCTCACCCATGTCTCCGAGAGTCGTCTCAAAGCGGATCGTGTGCTCACCTTTTTCAAGGTAAATGCTGAGATCCTTCTCACCGTCGGTAATGCGTCCGGTCTGCCAGCCTTCTTTTGAGTTGAATTTAAGAGATGCCGCTTCCTTATACGGTATTTCTCCGTCCACATACAACTTAAGAGATGTGTATCTTCCGCCCAAATCCTGAAGGAATCTTGTTACAATAGTATATATAGCAGATTCTTCAACACTGAAGGTGTACTCCATCCACTGACCGCTTTCACTCCATCTTCCGCCTCCCATAGTATTAAACTTGTCGGAGGCAACAGCCTGCGGTTCAGTCATTGAAGAAGATGTATCGGTCAGAGGAACTATCCAATAGTCGGACACAGCAGACGGAGTCTCGGCGTGCATATAAACAGGCTCGCTCTCCGCATTCTTGTATCCGCGCTTTTCATATTCCTTCAACACATCTTCATATGAAGGAAGCTCTTCGGGCGCAAACAGCGTAAGATCCGCTATTATAAGTTCCTCACGAACACCTTCAAGAGTGATCGTGTTTTCTCCCTTATCAAGATAGATATACAGCGGCTCGGCATAATATCCCGTCGTATCTGACAGAACATATTCCTGCCACTTGCCGCCTGTGCTCAGAGCAGGTCTGATCTCGGAGCCCGACAGATCCGTTCTGAATCTCATCGTACCGTCTTCCTGTTCCGTATAAGCGGGAACCCACGCCTTTTTCATCGACAAACCGCGCGCTTCCTTATAAGGAACAGATCCGTTGACCTTAAGCGTACGCTCAATCGCATTCGGCTTATCCGACGGAGAGCTGTAATCGAATTTCAGTGAATAAAGTCCGTCTTCGGGAACGTCAACATTAAACACGGCCTCGCCGCTCTCGCTGAGACGAAGCGCCTCGCCGCTCTTTCCGTTATAGTCCCTGAGAAGCTCGGTTTCAGCCGTCGTCTTTTCACGATCCAGATTCGAAAGTGAAATCTTCACCTCTCTGTTCGCCGCAGAAGCGTCCTCATGATTTTTCATATACGCCTCGTATGCCGGAGTAGAAAGAACGTCCTTAATGTTGCTGAGGTTCAGACCGCCTTTGTTCGAAGAAGTCTCTTCCGTGCTCTCCTGCACAGTGCTGTCTTCAACGGCGCTTGCCGTGAGTGCAATACTGCTTCCTGCCATAAGCGCGGCAAGAATCAACGCTATTAACTTACGGCTTTTGTTGTTGTTCATGATAATTTCACCATGCCTTTCTTTGCTTCTGCTCCGTTGGGCGCAGAAGGGCGTGAAAAAGACCGTAGGCTGCCCGAAAATTATTTTCTGCCTTTTCCACGCAGTGTCTGTTTCCGCAGCCTTCATATGATACGGTGCGAAAAACTTAAAATCATACGTGCCGTGCACAAATTACCGTTTTAAGACGGAGAAAAATTGCCGTTTCCGCCGCCTTTCCGAAATTGTGCAGAGCTATACACTATATTTTTGATACAGTTATCATATCATATTCCATCAAAAATGTCAAGCATTCAAGTCATGATTTGACTGAGGCTCAAAGCAAAAAAACGGCGTGCAAGGTAATGTAAAAAAACGTTCTGCCTCCATCGACTTCGCAAACAGCTTGAACAAACTCCGATTTTTATCCGTCAAAAAAAACCAATTCCTTTTATTTTATAATCACATAGTAAGTATTTTTTACTTACAGTTGTAAGCTTTGATCAATATTTATGGCGTAAAAAAGCTAATAAGCAACAATATTTAGTTTAAATGACATTAGTTTAGTTTGCATCGTAAGTGACATTTACCTTGTTAATAATCAAATATATTTATTTACATAATGTTTACTTCTTGAAATCTGCCAATTCCATTGTGCAAGGTGCACAATTTTCGGGGCAAAATTTCTACACATATACAAAATGCACAAACCATGTTTTCACACCCAATTTCGATATTGAAAAGCAATCTGCGATGTCATTATTCGGCTGCCTGACGGCATTAGAGAAAATCATATCCGTGCCGACAGCACTCAAAAGAAATAAATCCTTCCTAAATCAAATTTTTGATTGACAAATACGGTACATTTATTTATAATAGAGAATATACTGTTATATTTATATTCCGTGCTCAGCCTATATATTAAAAAGCGGCGGCAGTCAGAATATAAATGAGCGGATACTCCGCAGGATTTCCGAGCGCATATCGCTCTGTTACAATTTACGAAGAAAGGTTTGGTATAACACAATGTACTACATTGGCGTAGACCTCGGCGGAACAAACATTGCCGTCGGAATCGTTGACGAAAGCTGTAAGATCGTCAAAAAAGCAAGCGTCCCCACAAAACCCGAAAGAGGCGCTGACGCCGTAGTTGCCGACATGGCAACCGTGGCAAAAAATCTTCTGATGGAGCTTAATATTCCCATGTCTGAGGTTGCAAGCGCAGGAGTTGCAACTCCCGGAACCGCCGACACGGATCGCGGAGTCGTTGTATACTGCAACAACATCCCCTTCTCAGACTATCCGCTCGCTGACAAGCTTTCCTCTCTTCTCGGCGGAATCCCCGCTTACATAGAGAACGACGCTAACGCAGCAGCTAAGGCTGAGGCATTTGCAGGCGTTGCAAAGGGTGCGCAGTATTCTGTTATGATAACGCTCGGAACAGGACTGGGCGGCGGCATCGTGATAGACGGACAGGTATATTCGGGCTTTAACTATGCAGGAGCTGAGCTGGGTCACATCGTAATTGAAAAGGGCGGCAGACAGTGCTCATGCGGACGCCGCGGCTGCTGGGAAGCATACAGCTCTGCTACGGGACTTGTCAACATTACAAAGGACCGCGTTGCAGAGGCTGCAGAAGCAGGCAGAAAGTCATCGATCATCGATGCAATCGACGGTGATATGTCAAAGATCTCCGCAAGAACCGCCTTTTCCGCTATGAAAGAGGGAGACGATCTGGGAGCTGAGATCGTTGACGAATACATCAGTTACCTTGCATGCGGTATAGTAAATGTCATCAACATATTCCAGCCGAACATACTCTCTATCGGCGGCGGCATCTGCAACGAAGGCGAGTATCTCACAAAGCCTTTAATTCAGAAGGTTTTTGATGAAACATATTCCAGAGAGGGAACTCCCCGCACGGAAATCAAGATCGCAGAACTCGGAAATGATGCCGGAATCATCGGCGCTGCAGTTCTCGGAAGATAAATCACAGGTACTGTAACTTACTTACACAGCTGTAATCCTGTTTTCCGCAAAAATTAAATTATTATAGCACTAACTATACCCGATGCTCAGTCTCAGTACTGTGCGTCGGGTATTTTGCATTTGTCGAATTTTCTCAGGCAATATATATTTGTCGTCAGATCCGAAATCTTGCCGATGTAAAATCATGTTCGATTTTTTATAATATTTTCGCGTCCCTGTTGAAGTCGGAGCATTTTTATGATATTATATTATATATAATTATCGGTAGATTTTTATTCTCGCACGACTCCGCCGCGCGATCAATCTCTCAATGAAAGGTCATCAGTAATAATGAATTCAAAATCATCATCGACATCTGTCTCCGTCAGACGTACTGTCACCGCCGTAACAGCCGTCGCCGGTATTCTCGCCGCAGTCGGCGCTGTGATCTATGCGTGTGCCTACAAGCGCTCGTATGACCCAATAATTCATCACTATGAAAGAGGCTCCGCGCTCATAACCGTCAGCGCCGTGCTTTTATTTGCAGTTCTTGTATGCTCTGTTTTACCGTCGGTTAAGCTGCGAAAAAAATATTCCCTCTCCGACAGTTCGCCAAACGGTTCGGAAATTTTAACATTTTGGCTTTGTGCGTTCATGTTCATCGGCTTCGGAATAATTTCAGTAACCGAAGGCTACGGAGCCGACACGTCAAGCGCTGTCGGACGCATTTGTGCATTTTTGGAGGCTCCCGTCTCAATACTGTCTGCGCTTCCGTTCATCTGCGCCGCATCCGAAAAGCTTCGCTGCGGTATCGTCCACAGAATTACGTCGTTTTTCCCTGTAGTGTGGGGAATCTGTCAGATATTCAAATATTATTTCGATCTTTCGGAAATTCCGCTCAACGACCCCGAGCTTGCAATCACTGTAACCGTTGTCTCGTCCGTCGTGCTGTTTTTCCTTTCGGAAAACAGAAACGCCATGCTTACAAATTCACCGGCGATATGTTCATTCGCATCGCTGGCTGCTGTCTGCTTCGCAGGCACGATATCATGTGCAAGAATTATTCTGTGTTTCACAGACAATCTCGCGTTTCCCTCGATCATGGAAAACGTCATGCTCTTTTGCATCGCACTGTCTGCTCTGACACGAATATGCGCTCTGCCGTCAAGAATAACCGAAAAGTCGGCTGAAGAAACAGAGAAAGAGAAAAAACTCGGGAAATCCGAGAGAAAATAATAAAATAAGCATTTGATTTATAATGACAAATCACCTGACTTACGGTGAATTTGAAATCACATTTATAATGCCGCAAAGCGGCAGATTGGAGATTCATATGGAAAACCAAAACAATACATTTGATTTTACCGGCGCGGCAGGCGCCGTATCACCCGAAATTACACGCCTCACGGGAATGGCGGCAGAAGAAAAGCCGATAACGGAGGCCGCTCCCGAAGAGGAAAAGGAAGCTTCGCTTGAAGACAGCTTTTCCGAGGAAGAAATAGAAGTAATAAAAACATTTTCAGAAAAAATAAATATAATGGACAGTTCAGCGGCTCTCAGCTACGGTGCGGCGGCTCAGAAAAAAATATCCGACTTTTCCGACAGCGCTCTGAACGGAGCTAAAACAAAAGATTTCGGAGATACGGGCGAGATGATCTCGAATCTTCTCATAGAGCTGCGCGGAATCGACGAACCCGAAGAAAAGCGCGGTTTCCTCGGCCTTTTCAAAAAGACAAAAAATAAAATCGAAGCAATGAAGGTCAAATACTCCAAGGCAGAGGAAAGTGTCAACGGAATCGTTGAAGTACTTGAGTCTCATCAAATTACGCTCATGAAAGATATCGCCGTTTTTGACAATCTGTATCAGATGAACCTCGATTATCTGAAAGAGCTGTCGATGTATATCGCGGCAGGCAAACTGAAGCTGAAGCATGAGCGAGATGTCACACTTCCCGCAATAAAACAGTTTGCAGAACGCTCGGGCAAACCGGAGGACGCGCAGGCAGCTCACGACTTTGAGGACAGATGCCGCCGCTTTGAGCGCAGACTTCATGACCTTGAACTGACACGCACCGTAGCGATTCAGACAGCTCCGCAGATCAGACTTCTTCAGAACAACGACACTATGATGAGTGAAAAAATACAGACAGTTATCATGAATACGATCCCGCTGTGGAAAAGTCAGATGGTACTCGCGCTCGGAATCGCACATTCCGCGGAAGCTCTTGAAGCACAGAAGAACGTCACCGACATGACAAATGAGCTTCTTCGTCAGAATGCTTCAAAACTCCATCAGGCAACTGTAGGAATCGCAAAAGAATCCGAGCGCGGCATAGTCGATATCGAAACGCTCACCGCAACAAATGAAGAACTGATCAAAACGCTTGATGAAGTAAAGCAGATCCAAACCGAGGCAGGAGAACGCCGCCGCAGCGCAGAAAAAGAACTGCGCAGAATTGAAAGAGAGCTTAAAAACAAGCTTTTGGAGATTGAAATACCAAATGAAAACAAAAACAACTGAATTCGTAAAAAAATCCGTATCATTATTTTCAGCCGTTCTGCTTGCCTTATCCGTTCTTGCGGTAAGCGCTTTTGCAGAACTGCCGGCTCACGATAATTTTGTATGTGACGAAGCAGGGGTTCTGGACGAAAATATCTTATCGGGCATAAAAAAATCTTCGGACGAGCTGTATTCCTCAAAGGGAATACGTGTTGCCGTATGCACCGTAAAAACCACAGGCGATACAGGCGCGGGTGATATGGCGGCATCGCTTCTGAAGGAATGGAAAGTAGGAAACGGAATCCTCCTGCTCCTTGCGACAGAAGACGATACATACTATGCCGTTCAGAGCAAATCTATCTCGGACACGCTCACCAACGATAAACTGCGCGATCTTCTGCTCAGCTCCCTTGAACCGAAATTTGCCGAAGGCAGCTATTCCGACGCTGTTTCCGACACGGTAAGCGCCGTTACGTCTTTTTTGAACGAAAATATATCGGAAAGCTTTACTGAAAGCAGCGGTATGCCGACCTGGCTGTCGGTTGTGCTTCGCATAATCGTGGCTGTCGCGCTTCTGCTCATAGCAGGATATATCGCGCTTGTTATACTTGAAAAAAGAAATGCCGCCCGTCAGAGAGCTTTCCTTGAGGAAAGGCGCCGAATGGTACGCGAGGGACGCGCTCCGTACAGACCGAACGGAGCATACGGTATGAATCCACAGCAGAGAAACCGCCCGATACAGAGCGGCGCACAAATTGATCGGAGACAGCCTCAGCGCATGGCAGGAAACGCAAACGGAAGAACAACGCGTCCGATGCCCGGAATGAATGCAGCATTCCCGAGACAGGCAGCAAATCCTTACCGAGAACAAATGAGACAGCAGCAGAGCATGTACGATCCTGCGACAGCTGATACGGTTCAGATAAACATAGCTGATCTTCGCACCGCAAAATCCGCACAGGATAAATATTCTTATCAAAGCGGAATTGCTTCTCAAAACCGCAGAAATCAAAGAAGATAACTTCTGCAATTACGTGTGCGCTGAAAAAACATGCGTTAAGCGCATGAAATTGCACCGGCGGCATTTAAGCTATAAAATCACAAATCGGCGCAGCACATCATGATAAAAAGGAACATTAAATGGCATCAATATCAGCAAGCGGCGTTGCCTGCCGCATAGGAACGACTACCATACTTGAAAATATAACCTTCACACTTGAGGACGGAGACCGTCTCGGGGTAGTAGGCGTAAACGGGAGCGGGAAATCCACTCTGCTAAAAATTCTATCGGGGGAGAGAGAGCCTGACGAGGGCGACGTATTTATCGGCAAAAACAAATCGCTCGGAATCCTTCATCAGGACGACGCATTTAACATAATAAAGACCGCGGGCGACACCGTTATCGAGCAAATGTACGCCGCATTTCCCGAACTTCTGAATGCAGAAAAGAGAATATCGGAAATAGAGAGGGAAATGCAGAGTGAAACCGATACGGATAAACTGACACGTCTTACAGCTGAGCTTGACTTAAAAAACAGCTCATATATATCCGGCGGCGGTCTGTATTTCAGATCAAAATGCCGCAGCATGCTCACTTCTCTCGGTTTCGGGGAAGAATTTCATAGTCTTCCCATGTCCGCTATGAGCGGAGGTCAGAGAACAAGGATCGCTCTCGCAAGACTGCTTGCTCGCGAGCCTGATATTATGCTTCTCGACGAGCCGACTAACCACCTTGACGAAAACACTCTCGAATGGCTTGAAGATCATCTCTCCTCCTACAAAAAGACCGTGATTGTAGTCTCACATGACAGATATTTTCTTGACCGCGTCACAAATAAAACCTTAGACGTAGAAAACAAAACAGCCCACCTGTACCGCTGTTCTTACTCAAAATTCACCGAGGAAAAAAAGAAAGCGCGTGAAGTTGCGGAGAAGAAATACGAGCTTCAGCAAAAAGAGATCGCACGCCTTGAAGCATACATTGAAAATCAGCGGCGCTGGAACAGGGAGCGCAATATCATAGCCGCCGAAAGCCGTGAAAAGGCTATCGCCCGAATGGAAAAGGTCGAGCGTCCGGCAGATGAACCGAAAAAGGTGAAGTTTTCAATTTCATCATCGGGTGAAAGCGGAAATGACGTGCTTGAGCTTCGCTCCGTCGGGATAACATTTCCGGGTCGAGTTCTTTTTGAAAATCTTTCATTCCTCTTAAAAAAGGGAGAAAGACTTTTCATTTCAGGGGCTAACGGCTGCGGAAAATCAACATTGATCCGAACCCTCATGGGTGAAAGATCGCCGAGCAGCGGAACTATAGAGTTCGGTTATAATGTAAAGATCGGATACTACGCGCAGGAAAATCAAAATCTCGATCCGCAAAACACGGTTCTCGACGAGCTTTGGAACGCATATCCCGGACTGACGCAGACAGAGATCAGAAATACGCTTGCGATATTTATGTTTCGCGGCGACGATATAGAGAAAAAAGTGTCGGTGCTCAGCGGAGGCGAGCGAGCGCGACTGACTCTTGCCAAGCTTATTCTCTCGAAAATGAATCTGCTGATTCTTGATGAGCCGACCAACCACCTTGATATTGCATCGCGCGAAGCTCTTGAAAATGCTCTTGAAGCATTTGAAGGAACGCTTATTGCAGTATCGCATGACAGATATTTCACAAGACGGCTGGCTACGCGTTTTGTTACTCTTTCGGAAGAAAAATGCACGTTATATACAGGAGGCTATGACAGCTACCGCGAAAGCCTGAAGACGGGCGGCACATTGACCGACGAAACAACAAAAGCGGAAGATGAATCAGCACCTGTGTCTTCAAAAGACGAATATCTGCGCCGAAAAGCGGAAGCCGCACGCATACGCAAGGCTGAACGCCGCCTTGAAGCTATTGCAAAAGAATGCGATGAGCTGGAAGCACAGCTTGTGGACATAGACGATGAGCTGTTCGGAGAAGCCGCATATGATTACAAGCGAGCCGCCGAACTGTCAGACCTTAAAATCACGGTCGAGGACAGGCTGATGAGCCTTTATGAAGAGGATGAAGAACTTAGAACTGAGCTTCAAAGATCATAAAGGGCCTTTATGAAGAGGATGAAGAACTTAGAACTGAGCTTCAAAGATCATAAAGGGCCTTTTATGAAGAGGATGAAGAACTTAGAACTGAGCTTCAAAGATCATAAAGGGCCTTTATGAAGAGGATGAAGAACTCAGAGCTGAGCTTCAGGGAGAATAACGCTCTCTCGGGTTTCCGATACACACCATGTCTGTATGCCCTATTAAAACAAATCCTCATAAAGTTTCTTTGCTTCTTACTTTCGAAGAAAGTGGCTTTCCAAAGAAAGAAGTCGTTCCTCTCGTTCCCCTGCGCCACGTATTCGCATCTCAAAACGGAGAAAAACAAAAAAATCATGATAGATCTGCTTGCACTTCAAAAAGAATTTTTATCCTCGCATCTGCACGAAGGCAATACTGCCGTTGACTTCACAATGGGGAACGGATATGACACCGTTTTTCTCTCAAAAGCTGTCGGAAAAACGGGATCGGTTACAGCCTTTGATATTCAAAGCTCGGCTCTTGACAGTACAAGAGAGAATCTGAGGAAAAACGACTGCCCCGACAATTGGCGACTGATCTGTGCTTCTCATGACAGAGCGCATGAATTTATAAACGGCAAGATAAAAGCAGGTATGTTTAATCTCGGATATCTTCCGGGATCGGGCAATAAATCGCTGACAACCGAGAGACGCACCACGCTTCCCGCCGTGCGCCGCGCTATCTCAATGCTTGACTCTGACGCCGTTCTGACCGTTGCCGTATACCCCGGACACGCCGAAGGAACAGCGGAAGGGCGTGAGCTTGAAAAATATCTTTCATCGCTGTCAAGATTTCACTTTTCCGTCTCTCAGATAAAGATGCTGAATTCACCTGACAGTCCGTTTTTCATGGTAATAGAAACGCCTAAGCCGAAAGATCAGCTTAAGGCAGAATAATTTATCTCTTTCTCAAGAAATATGCAGAAAGGAGTCCGACGTGCAATATAATAATCCGAACAGACAAAGTGTATATCCGCCGAACCGCGGGAATAACGGCTCCGGTGCCGGAACTCGCTCGCCGCAGAATATGCACGGCACAGCTGACAATAATCGCGGAAGATATGCTGCAAGCAATGCAGGTCGGGCAAACAGCGGGCAAAATAATCGTCCGCGAGACCGATACGGCGCGAGCGCGAATCACCAAAACGGATATAACAGAAATACTTATTCCTCACAGAGTAAATACAACGCTACGCGAGGAAATATGCAGAGAAACGCGCCGTACCAAGGGTACGGAGCATTTCAGAAATACGGAGCCTATCAAGGCTCTCAGCAAAATTTGCAAAATGATCACCCGTATCACCGAAACGCCCCCTATCAAGAATACGGAGCGTATCAGAATCGATATAACGGAAATACTCATATCAGGCGGGATAGTGAAGAAGAACGGCTGTACCGTGCCCGTGAAAGAGCCGCAGCCGCCGAAGCATCACGCCGCCGGGCCGCCGCACGTGAGATGAGGCGCCGTGTCGAACTTCAAATCAAACAGGAGCGAAAAATGAGAAGAAAACGACAGAGAAAAATTTTCTGCGGACGGGCGCTTGTATGTCTTATCGTGTTTGCAGTATTCATGCTGATTACATCCGCAGCATTTGCGTTCCGCTTCTTCCGCTCTCCCGACATAAGAACATCGCATGATGTCACATACACCTACGGCGGCAAAGAAGTACGTACCGTATCGGCTGAACAAGCATTCAGCGGCAACAAAATGTATGTATGCTTCAATGATGTTGCAAAATACCTTGATTATTCTGTAACAGGGGATTCGGAAAGCATGAAATTTGTTCTTCCGATCATAACTGAAAATGAAGACGGCGAAGAAGAAAAAACATATTCGGCAGCCGAAACGGGAAGCGCAGGCGACGGCACAGAAGAATATGTGACGTTTCTTAATGACAGCCGCACGGTAATAATCAACGCACAGCAGATCACACTGCCGTCCGAAACCGTGATATATGGTGAAAATGTATGGGTAAGCGCTGACTTTATCTCGGAATTCATGGACGGATTATCTGTAAATTATACCAAAAAGGGACATAAAATTGAAATTTCAAGGATTCTCGACAAAGAAAAGTCCACTAAAAAAGAAAAAGTATATCTTCCTGTCTCTCTCAAACTGAAGTCCCCGGCTCCTATCCCTGCAATAGGAGGGACTGAAAACGGCGGCGGAAGCGCTCCTATAACAGTTCCGAATGTTACATTCAGTACCGATCTTGCCGCATACGAACAATATATGAATCCCGAAAACAGCGTCGATTATCTTATTCTTGTAAATTCCGAAAACACGCTTGACGCAGGATACGTTCCTGAAGATCTTACAAATATTGAAAACACACGATCTGACGGACGGACAACCGTTCAGCTAAGACTGTGTGCGGCAAAATCTCTTGACGCACTCTTTATTGAGATGAAAGCCGCAGGCTTTACCGACATATCCGTAACAAGCGGCTACAGAGGATACGATTATCAAAGCACTCTGTTTAATTCGTATGTAAACCGCGAAATGCAGAATAACTCTGCTTTGACAAGAGAAGAAGCGGAAGCGATTGTTGTAACCTATTCTTCACGTCCCGGCACAAGCGAGCATCAAAGCGGACTTTGCATCGACATGCACAATCTGCCTGAAGCGTCCACCGAATTTAAGGACGATCCCGCATATGCGTGGCTGTGCGAAAACGCATGGAAATTCGGGTTCATTCTGAGATATCCCGAAGCTAAAACAGACATTACTTCAATATCATATGAGCCGTGGCACTGGAGATTTGTGGGACGTGACGCCGCATATGAGATAAGTACTTCTTCGATGTGTCTCGAAGAATATACCGCGTCAAAAAAATAAAGCGAAAAGTGGCAGTGACGAAACTTTTGTATCTCGTCACTGTCACCGTTTTATCTTTTCTTCGCTTGCACAGACATTTAGGCTATACTGAATACAAATCTTGCGAAAAATCAAATATCAAATTCTTCTGATACCCTGAAAGACCTGTTTAAATTCGGGAGAAGCTTTGATTCTTTCAATATCGTGATTGAAAGTACTGAAACTAACCACA
>JAAWQR010000031.1 GCA_022800625.1 Clostridiales bacterium
GATACATTTTCATGAAAAATGGTATTCAACTCAAATGCTGATCCGTGAATTCTCTCATTATCTTTTAGATCGCATTTGCAATAATGACTTTATCTAATATAAAAATCACCGCGGCAGCTCCGCTCCTGCTTCCGCACAGCAAAACAAAGGCATAAAAAAACACGGCTTAGCCGTGTTTTCATTATGAGGGTACCGCCCGTTTCGGGCAGTACCCTCGTATAACTTAAAATTTCCCGTACTATACTTTTTTATTTTTCGGGATCTTAAAATACTTTCTCAAAATGGGAGAAAGGGCGCGAGGACTTTTTACAAGTACTATTTTAATCATAATTATTATTAAAAAGCGTGAAAGCTTGGATTTACGATATATCGTATTTTCACGCATATGTCACAGAGCCGCAGCTCATCATTCTTACGATATGTAAGCCGCCCTGCATCGGCTTCTATTAAAATTATATGCCGAACCGTCCGCTGTGACACACTTATTTTACCGTCACTGATACGATCGCCCGTCCGCATACAGTGACACGGGCAAAATCGTCCGTCACCTCGTTGCTTACCGCATACGGATATGTCCGCTTCAACGGCGCGTCTTTCAGCGGATATTTGCATCCTGTGATCGTAACGCGGCTGTCTTCCAGCGCGATCACACCGAAATATTTTACACCGTGCGGAATCGTCTGACTTCCATTTACAAGCACGCTGATAAGATTTTCTCCGTCGTACAGCTTAGCCTTAATGCCCTCTGTCTCCAAAGCCTCAAGCATGAAAAGATTAGACAGCAGATGATCGATTCTCCCGCCTGTTCCGCCTACAATGATTATCTCCCGTGCCCCGCGCCCCTTTGCTATACCGAGTGCAAGCATTGTATCTGTATCGTCCTTTTCAGGTTTTACGCGAAGTATTTCGGTTTCTTTCGGAAGCTCCGAAATTGAGTCCATATCTCCGACAAGAAGATCGGGATTAATATTCAGCTTCTTTGCACTGTCATAACCGCTGTCCGCCGCTATGATAAATGAATCCTTAAATACGCTGATATCAATTTTCTCCGTGCTGTACTCTCCGCCTGTGACTATTACAAATTTATCGGTATTTTTCATGGGTCTTGACATTCTTCCTCTTTCAATTTGCGGCTTATCTTCGGCGTGCCCGCCGTTTCGGAGCGCTGCTTTCCGCAGATTCTTCCTTTTGCCGCTTCCATTCGGGCTTTTTCTTCAGCTCTTCAAATATTTTTATGTAGCTTTCGTGCCGTGTCGGATTGATTTCCCCGCGATTAAGCTTTTCAAGGACAGCGCAGCCTTCCTCTTTGGTATGGGTACATTTTGTATATTTGCACTGACCTATGCAGTCGGCAAATTCTCTGAAATTTCCCGCAAGCTCTTTTTCTCCGAAGAAATTGAATCTTGTGAAATCTATCATAGAAAAGCCGGGCGTATCGGCAAGGTAAAATTCATATCCGCTCAGGGATTTGAGCGGGAACATCTCAACATGGCGCGTTGTATGTCTTCCTCTTTCCGTTTTTCGGCTGAGAGTGCCTGCGGCAAGCTCAAGCGTCGGAAACAGAGCCGACATGAGCGTTGATTTTCCCGCACCCGATACTCCGGCAAATGCCGCTCTGACAGGGCGGGCGTTCTTCTCACCCTCCGATGCAATGCGGTCGATAAAATTGCTTATTTCCTCTACCCCTTCGCCTGTCGCCGCGCTTGTCCTGAATGCGTTAAAGCCGGCTCGGCGATAGATTTTTTCAATTTCGAGACTTCTTTGAGGATCGAGATCTGATTTTCCCACAATAATTACAGGCTCTATCGAAGAAGCCTCGGCGATAGCGGTCAGCTTATCGGCTACCGTCAGATCAGGAGTCGGTCTGCATGAGGGAATAAGTAAAAACAGATGAGACAGATTTGCCATAGGCGGACGTATAAGATCGGAGGATCTGTCAAGGATATCTTCAATTACATATTCTTTGCCGTCAGGCGATATAAGCTCTGACAGCAAAACATCATCTCCAGGAAGCGGAGACATTCCCTCATGGCGAAAATGTCCTCTGGCACGGCACGTCACATCAGCAGTGCTCACATTTGATGCGGCGTTTGAGCAGACAAGGCGGACTCCGTAGAGTCCGCCTACACCTTTGGTAACGATTCCGCGCATCAATGACTTTTCATTCAACGCATTGTTTTGTTCGTTATTATACATTAAAGTCTCCGTTCGGCTTCTTATCCTTCGGATCTATTACATTTGGCTCTTTTGTGTCTTCAATATCCGTAATATCACTCGGAACAGGCTCTTTTGTATCGGAAGAGGTAGTTACATCTTCTGTTCCGATCGGATTAGGGTCGGTGGAACTGCTTGACGAATTATCTGAAGTGCTGTCTGCCGTTTGCCGAGGTTCTGTTGTTTCCGGTTCCTTAGTGGATTCCTTCGGCTTTGTATCCTTCGTCTCATCGGGATCGGGTTCTGTTTCTCCGTAGGCTTTTCCACCGCTGACTACAAAATCAACCACAGAAAAATTGTAAACAGCCGTATCTTTTTCTATACTCTGAGAAATAACGACGCCCATCGGCTTATCGGATTTTTCATATGTGACTTTTCCGACTCTCAGCTTGTTCTGCGCCATTGTAATAAGAGCAGCAACCTCGTTTTTACCTACAAGCTCGGGCATGTACCGATCTGCTCCGGCAGATCCGCGGCTTACAACAATCTCAACCGTATCTCCCGCTTTTACAAGCGAACCTGATCTCGGAACGGTTTTTATGACTACGCCCTGCTCATAAATATTGCTTGCCTGATTTGTAACGGTGCACTTTATTTTATTCGCGTGAAGTCTCGATATTGCAAGACGGTAGTCGACAAGCGAATAATCGTCAAGCTTAACATTTTGCTCTCCTCCGCTTACGATAAGCTTAACATTGCAGAACTGCTTTCCCGCAAGCACTTTTTTCGACTCGTCGGCAGAGGGGTACTGAGACATGATCTCTCCCTCGGGAACCGTATCCGTGTATTTATATTCGATCTCGGACAGTTTAAAATACTGAGAATTTTTAAACCAATCCTCAAGCTCTTTCGTATATGTCGCGCCCACAAAATTTTCAACGTCAATAGTTTCATAATCCTTTATCGAACTGTTATTGAACACATGTGAGAAAATATATACTCCGCTGATACAGAATACAATAAAAAAAGGCGTGAAAACTCCCAGAACTATAGGAAGCATCGAACGGCTCATTCTTCCGAAGGGCAGCTTTGTCGCAAAGAACTTCTTGATTTTTTCTGACGTTTTCGGCTTGAATACAACCGCCGGATTTTCTTTGAGTTTCTCAAGACAGTCAAGCATCTGCTCTGCATTTTGATATCTGAGAGCGGGATCCTTTTCCATTGCGCGCATGATTATCTGTTCAAGTCCCTGTGGAATCTTCGAATTTATGCTTCTCGGAAGCTCAGCCGCATCGTTTACCTGCATAAGAGCGACAGAAACGGGAGAATCTGCGTCAAAAGGAAGCCTTCCCGTAGCCATTTCATACATTAGCACGCCGAGAGAATATAAGTCGCACCTTGAATCTATCTCATCTCCGCTTGCCTGCTCCGGACTTATATAATATACCGTTCCGATAGCCTTGTCCGTCATGGTAACGGTTTCTGCATTCGGCAGCTTTGCAATGCCGAAGTCCATCACCTTTATTACGCCGTCGCGCAAAAGCATAATGTTCTGCGGCTTTATGTCACGGTGCACTATCCCCTTTTTGTGAGCGTGCTCAAGCGCTCTGAGGATCTGCATGGAATATCCGATCGTTTCCTTAAGACTCAGAACTTCGCGGCGGTTCATATAATTTTTGAGGGTTATTCCCTCGATATATTCCATAACGATATACTTTACGTTGTCTCTTACCGAAACATCATAAATATTTACAATGTTCGGATGCGACAGCATAGCTACCGCTTTTGATTCGTTTATAAAACGCTTAACAGCCGCGCTGTCAGCCGCAATCTCATCTTTCAGTATCTTTACGGCTACAATCCGCCTCATCAGAAGATCTACGGCTTTATATACGACTGCCATTCCTCCGACTCCGATAAGCGCATCTATACGGTATCTGTTATCGAACACCTGTCCGATATATTTTTCATAAATATCCATACAAAATTATACCTTTCTGTGTTCCTGCATTTTTAATACATGCCGTGCCTCCTGACGGGGCAGGGCTTTTTATAAAATAAAATCAATATGCAAGAATGATAACGGTAATATTGTCGCTGCCGCCCTTTTGATTTGCCATAGAGACAAATTTCTCGGCGGATTTTTGAAGCTGCTCGGTGTCAGGATTACTGATGCTTTTAAATGCAGCGGCAATGTCGCGCGTCGCGACCATATTTGTAAGTCCGTCTGTGCAGAGAAGTGCAAAGGAGTGAGAAGACGTATCCGAGCGGCTGACAGTGTAGACGTCCGCCTCAACGGTGTCCTCCGTGCCGACAGCTCTTGTTATGATATTTTTCTGACTTGATTTTTTCGCTTTTTGCGGAGAAATCTTTCCGATATCTACAAGATACTGAACATACGAATGATCTTTTGTAACCTGCGTCATAGTTCCGTTTGAATATATATACATTCTGCTGTCTCCGACATTTACGGAATACACCGAGCGCGGCGTAATAAGTGCGCACACAAGCGTAGTTCCCATACCTGACAGCTCAGCGGAAGCTTCTGACGCGGAAAAAACCGTATCATTGGCAGCGCTGACCGCCCGCCGCAGTATATCACTGATTTTTTCATCGGCATCCGACGCGTCAAGCGCAGACATAATACCTGCTTCTTCACCGTCAAGATAGCCGATAAAAGCGGATATGGCAAGAGAACTTGCAACGCCGCCGCCGCGAGCTCCGCCCATTCCGTCGCATACTACCGCTGCTATGATATCGGGAGAGTATTCTTTAATTCTGAAGTTATCCTGATTTACGGTTCTTTTTTTACCGATATCAGTCATTCCGTAAAAAAACATAGATTTACCTCATGCGTTCCGAAACGCCGTAACGCCACTTGATAATTGAATGCCTCAATATATACATATTCATTTTCATTATACATGATGATTTTTGCAAAGTAAAGAGTAAAAGCAAAGATTTAAAATTTAAAACATAATTTATTTATACAATTTAAGCTTTTGTCTCAATCTCACGGTTTCTTGACAGCCTGAGCTGACCGCAGGAAGCGTCTATATCGCCTCCGAGCCTTCGCCTTATCGTTGCATTTTGTCCGAGCCTTATCATTTCAGCCTCAAAGAGCTTTGCCTGTGTTTTATCAACAGTTTTAAGTCCAGTTTCGCTGACTTCGTTCAGCATAATAAGGTTTACATGGCACGGATATTTCATTTCGCGTTTTAAAAGAGCGGCAAGAGCGCGTGCGTCGTCAAGAGAGTCATTTTCGCCTGAGATAAGCGTATATTCAAAAGAAACGCGCCTGCCTGTCTTTTCAAAATAATATCTGCAAGCAGAAAGCAGCTCTTCTATCGGATATTTGTTTGCTATCGGCATGATCTTTTTTCGCCTGTCATCACAGTGCGCGTGAAGCGAAACCGATAGAGTAACGGGAAGTCCTTCTTCGGCAAGATGTCGGATCTGCGGAACAAGACCGCATGTTGACAGAGAAATATGACGCATTCCGATGCCGTGACCGTCCTCGCCGACAAGATGCAGAAATTTTATCACATTATCATAGTTGTCAAGCGGTTCGCCTATCCCCATCATAACAATGCCGTGTACTCTCTCACCCGAATCGCGCTCAGCCGCAGTAATCTGTCCGAGAATTTCAGACGGGGTAAGATTTCTGACTCGCCCCGAAAGGGTAGAAGCGCAAAATTTGCAGCCCATTCGGCAGCCTGCCTGCGAAGATACGCAAAGCGTGTTTCCGTATGAATATTTCATCAGCACGCTCTCTACGCACTCGCCGTCGTTCAGTGCAAACAGATACTTGACCGTTCCGTCTTTTTGGGATACAAAGCGTCTCTCGATCTTCGGCAGCTTGTATTCGGCTCTCTCGTTCAAAAGCTCTCGGAATTTTTTCGGAAGATTGCTCATTTCTTCAAGAGGAGCTCCCGCCTGCATCCAAAGATAAAGCTGCTTTGCGCGGAACGCAGGCTGCCCGAGATCTTTTATAAAATCCGTAAGCTCAGCTTCAGTAAGCGACATTATATCTGTTTTAGTTTCGTTTTTTTCCATATGCACACGTTTTTTCTGAAATTTTATATGTGGGAAGATAAGGCGAAATTATTTGACCTTCGTCATTTTAGCGATAAAAAATCCGTCGGTCTCTGTAATATGCGGAAAAAGCGTCAGCATTCCGCCATTCGAGGAAAGCTCACCTGCGGTAAAATCGCAAGGTGAAAAGCCGCCGTGCCCCGCAAGAAATCGCTGAACGACTTCCTCGTTTTCACGTCTGTTCAGAGTGCAGGTGGAGTATACCAGTATTCCGCCCTGCTTTACATATTCCGCCGCTCCGCATAATACTCTGTACTGCACATCGGGCAGTCTTGCGAAATCTTTCAGATTTTTATACCTGATATCGGGTTTCTTTGAAAGCACTCCAAAGCCTGAGCACGGCGCGTCGCAGAGAACTCTGTCACACAAGCCGTAGAGCTCGGGCGAAGGTTTCCCCGCATCTCGGCATGAGGCTTCGATATTGGCAAGTCCCAGTCTCTCCGCGCCTTTTTTTATCAGAGATATCTTGTTTTCATGAAGATCAAAGGCAAAAAGCCTTCCCGAACCTTTCATATCCATAGCGGCGGAAAATGCTTTTCCTCCGGGAGCCGAACACGTGTCCGCAACCGTTTCTAAAGGCTTCGCACCAAGCACAAGAGTGCATATTCGAGATGCCTCATCCTGAACAAACCAATCGCCGCGCTCAATACCGTGCCGCACAGCGTCGGTCAGATTCGTGATACAGAGCACATCGCCGCAGTATTTTGAAGACGATGTGGTTATTCCTGCGTCTTTCAGACAATTTTCCGCATCGGAAACGGATAAGGTGCAGGTGTTTATTCTGAGACAAATCCGGCTCTGAGCGTTTAGCGAAGCAAGTATCTCTTCCGCTGTCTGTGCACCGTATGATTCCGAAAGCGAGCGGCAAATATCTGCGGATACGGAATATCTTACCGATAAAGCTTCGGGAGTTGTACCGTTCGGCAGATCAAACTTTTTATTTTTTCTCAAAAACGTGCGAAGAACTCCGTTAACAAATCCGCGGGACCTTGAGGGAGCGGTATCAACTGTTTCGGAAACTGCGGCAAAATCGGGAATCCTGTCGGTATATATAAGCTGGTATAGACCGAGCCTTATCGATGTAAGCGTGGCAGGATCTATATCTTTCAGTTTTCTTGAGGACAGATAAGAGATTATATAGTCAAGCGTCAGGCGGCGTTCCGTCACGCCGTAGACAAGGCGGGTGTACAGTGCCTTATCGGCGTCAGAAGCGCCTGAGCTGCCCTGTGAAATCATCGAATCTATCTCAAGATTAGAGTATCTTCCGTTTTTTTCTATTGATATAAGCGAAGCGTGAGCCGCTCTGCGCGGTGAAAAATTATTGTTCATTATATATTATCTGTCCCGTCTGTTTGATACAAGAGCAAGCAGGCGCAGCATATTTGCAAGAGATACAAAGAGAGCCGCAACATAAGTCAGTGCAGCGGCACGAAGTACACGCGAAGCAGCGTGAAGTCCGTCTCCCGACAGTACGCCCGTCTCGTCGATCGTAGCAAGCGCGCGTCGGCTTGCATTGAACTCAACGGGAAGCGTCACAAGCTGAAAGAGCACTGCTGCTCCGAAGAGGATTATGCCTGCATATGCGATAGGCATATATGAGAAGATGATCCCGAGCAAAACGAGCGGTATCGCAAGACTTGAGCCGATCCGTGATACGGGGATTATCGCCTGTCTCAGCTTGATCGGTGAATATCCCTCCGCGTACTGTACGGCATGTCCTGCTTCGTGAGCTGCAACACCGACAGCCGCGGCGCTCTGCACGTTATAAGTTGTCTCGGATAGCCTGATGACGTTTGCCTTCGGGTCGTAATGGTCGGTAAGATTGCCGCGTGTTTCCACAACCTCTACGTTTGTCAGTCCGTGGCGGTCAAGGATCAGCCTTGCGGCATCACGCCCTGTCATTCCGCGCTCTGAGGAAACTCTAGAGTATTTTTTAAAGGTTGAGGTAACATTAAACTGCGCCCACATGGCAAAAATGAGCGCGGGCATTACAAGTATCAGATAATACATATCAAATCCGTAATAAAACATAACAACCTCCGTTCAGCCGCCGTGGCGGCCAATCAAACAGCAAATCAAATTTTCAGATCGACAGAACATCGCCGACGGAGATCTTCCGTCCGCGAATATAGTCTGCGGCGGACATACGCCCTTTGCCCTCGGGAATCACAGCCGTGATCTCAACGGCTCCGTCACCGCAGGCGACAGATATTGTTCCGTCGAGAGCGATTACAGTCCCCGGAACAGCGCCGCCGTTATTTTTATCAGATATGCGAGCGCCCGTAAGCTTCAGCAGCTTTCCGTCCTGCGTTTTGGTTATCGCCCCGGGATACGGAGAAAGTCCTCTGATAAAATTAAACACATCGCGTGCGCTTCCGGTAAAATCGACCTTGCAGTCCTCTTTCATGATTTTTGCGGCGTATGTAGCACCGTCATCGCTCTGAGCGGTGCGCATCACGCTTCCCGACAGGATCATGTCAATCGTGCGGCACATTGCCTCGCCGCCCATTTCCGCAAGCCTGTCATGGAGAGCCCCTGCATCGTCGTCGTCTGTGATATCTGTTTCAAGCTTTAGTATCATGTCACCTGTGTCAAGTCCGTAATCCATGTACATCGCCGTGACGCCCGTAACACTGTCGCCCTCCATGATCGCACGGTTGATGGGAGCGGCTCCTCTGTGACGGGGCAGCAGAGAAGCGTGCGCGTTAACACAGCCGTATTTCGGATAATCTATTATATAGCTCGGCAAAATTTTTCCGTATGCCGCAACGATTATAAGCTCGGGATCAAGGCTTTCCAGCTCTTCCTCAAACGTACCGTCCTTTAATGTCGCAGGCTGATATACGGGAATTCCGTTTTCCTCTGCAAAAACCTTAACGGGCGGTGCGATCATCTTCATTCCGCGGCCTTTCGGCTTATCAGGCTGAGTTACCGCGCCGACTATTTCCGCATCAGGGTGAGAGTGCACCTTTTTCAAGCATTCTGCTGCAAAATCGGGCGTTCCCATAAATAAAATTCTCATGCTACAGCACCGCCTTCCTTAAAGAACCAAATATATTATTCAAAATATTCTTTCTTTTCCTCGGGAGTTAAAACGTGAACGGCGCCGTCAATGAACAGCTTTCCGTCAAGATGATCTGTCTCATGGCAGATCTCTCGCGCCAGCATTCCCTCTCCCGTTAAAGTAAACTCGCATCCGTTTCGGTCAGTAGCACGAACAGTTACCTTCATCGGGCGCTTTGTGATCGCCCATTCATTCGGTACTGAAAGGCATCCCTCCAGTTCCTGCTGTTCGCCCTCAGCGGCAATGATTTCGGGATTTATAAGCTCGTATATTTTGTTGTTATCATCAAAATCAATAATAAGAGCGATTCTTTTCAGAATTCCCACCTGCGGAGCTGCAAGTCCCGCTCCGTCTGCTTTAAGGAGAGTATCCTTCATATCATCGAGCAAGGTCAAAATTCTCGGTGTGATCTCCTCAACCTTGCGGCATTTTTTGCGGAGTATGTCGTCTCCGAGTTTTATTATGTTCAATAGCGCCATAATTATCCTGAATTCCTTTCTGTGTCCTGCTTTTTATTTTATAATCTTTTATATACTTGACGGGTTAAGATCTGCCGTGACTCTGACGGCAGACGCACCGCGCGATTTCGGACCGCCCTTTGAAAAATCGCACAAAAGCGAAGAAATAAACTCTCTTGTTCGCTTAGTAAGACGGCATTTTATCACAAAACGCAGTCTGCACACATTCTGCACCTTATATACGGGCGCTTCAAACGGACCGTATATTATAGCTTTTACGTCGGTATATTCTTTGCGTGTATATTCACGTATACGCTCGCCCATTCTCACGGCGGCGCTGCCGAGTCTTCCTTCGTCGGAGCTTGCAAGCGTAACTACTGCAATATCGCAGAACGGAGGGAAAGTCAGCGCCTGTCTAATCCTGATCTCCTGCTCATAAAACGCTCTGTAGTCCTGCTTTGCCGCAAGAGCAATAATATCACTTTCGGGATTAAAAGTCTGAACGACCGATTTTCCGCCAGCCGAACCGCGTCCTGCCCTGCCTATTACCTGAGTCAGCATTGAAAATGTTCGCTCGTTTGCTCTGTAATCGTCAAGAAAAAGCGACGAATCCGCATTGAGAACACCTACAGTTGTAACATTCGGGAAATCGTGCCCTTTTGTAACCATTTGCGTGCCGAGAAGAATATCGGCTTTTCCCTCTCTGAAATCAGACAGCAAGGCTTCATGCGAACTTTTGCCGTTTGTCGTATCATGATCCATTCTGATAATCCTTATGTTCGGATAAAGCTTTTTCAGCTCGTCCTCGGCAAGCTGAGTACCGCAGCCCGTGAACATAAAGTGTTCTCCTCCGCATTCGGGGCATCTGTCAGGTACTTTTTCACGATAACCGCACATATGGCAGTGCAGATATCCTCTGTTTTTTCTCACTTCAAGATATCCTTCTCCCGCCTCGCGCTCTCGCGGTATCTGCGCGCCTGAGCTTACATGATATGTAAGCGAAACGGAGCAGTGCGGACATTTTAGCGTATCGCCGCATGAGCGGCAGGATATCTGACTGTTATAGCCGCGGCGATTCAGAAAAAGAATCGTCTGGTGACCCTCGTCAAGCTCATGACCTATCCTGTCAATAAGCGTACGGCTGAACGGAGATGTGTTACCCGAGGACAGCTCGGCTCTCATGTCGCATATTTCCGTATCAGGCAGAGACGACGCACCGTAACGGCTTTTCAGCTCTACCAACGTGTACTTACCCGTCGCGGCCTTATAATAACTTGTAACAGACGGAGTGGCAGAAGCAAGTATCATAGCCGCACCCGCTTCTCCGCATCGGTAGCTTGCAACCTCATGAGCTGAATATTTCGGATCGGTATCGGATTTATATGTATGCTCATGCTCCTCATCTATAATTATCAGTCCGAGGTCCTTGACAGGAGCCATCACGGCAGAACGAGTTCCGATAACAACACTCGCCTCACCGCTTCTTATCCTCCGCCATTCGTCGAATCGCTCGCCTGCCGACAGCGCGGAATGTACAAGAGCTATCCTGCTTCCGTATCTTGCGGCAAAGCGCCCGACGGTTTGCGGCGTCAGCGCGATCTCGGGCACGAGCATGATAACGCTTTTTTTGTCTTCAATCACACGGTCGATCAGCTTAAGCAGTACATTCGTCTTTCCCGAACCTGTAACTCCATGCAAAAGCGCGGCTCTCGGAGCATCGGCGCGGTATACGGCAAGAAGCCTTTCATATGCCGTTTGCTGCTCCTCCGACAGCTCAAAATCAGCTCTGTATGCGGGAACAGCTTTTCCGAGAACTGACGGAAGCCGCCATACATTTTCGCTCTCGGTTCTGACATATCCTTTTTTTTCAAGAGCCATTGCCGCCGTTCTTACAATCTGACGGTCAAGCTGCAAAGCTCCTGCAACGTCCGACAGAAGTATTCCCGGAGCTTCGGAAACAGCACTCATAACGAGACGCTGACGTTCGCTTTTAAAAACCGTTTCAAGTGGTTTTTCTCCGATTTCTTCAAATTTTCCGCCGGGATAGATCTTCAGATCCGTTTTGATATTTGAGCCGCCGCGCTTTACTTCGCCGCATTTCTCAATCAGTCCTTCACGCACAAGACGTAGCAGTATCTGAGTCGTTTCTTCACCGAAACGGCCTCTCAGCGTTTCCTTTGATATGCGTTTTGACGAACGTACAGCGGCATATACAAACGCCGCTTTCTCATTCATAGCGCCTATGATCTTTTCGACACGGCTTTCGTCAAAATCAGGAGCGGCGCGATAATATTCGGCAATCCTTGACAGAGCCGCTGACGGAAGAATGCACTTAACAGCCTCACCGAAGGTGCACAGCGTCCTCTCCTTTAAAAACGAACACAGCCTTATCAGCTCGGGAGTCAGATAAGGCGGAAATACATCGACAGCCGACATGATAGGCTTAATATCCTCTCTGTCGGCTTCATCATAAGTCTCATAAACTACCGCTGTCATCCTTCTGTTACCGTTACCGAACGGAACCTCGACAACAGAGCCGGGGATGACACGCTCCGCAATATCATGCGGAATATAGTAGCTGTATACGCGGTCAATGTAATACGGTGCTTCTATGATATATACTCCTGCAACCGATGCCAAGACTCTGTCCTCCCCTTATTTAAATTTATGCGGCATTTTAAAGAGCTTTTTATTACTCAGCGTCGGTAATCTCTTCGATCTCGTCTGTGAATTCAGCATCTTCGCCGTCTTGCTCTGCTGCCGATTCAGGATTTCCCATGCCCTCGGGAAGAGTTGACTGAATTATACGGTATTCATCGTCATACAACTCTTCGATGGCGTTTTGAACGGCTTTTTCGTCTCTGTAACTCGGATTGATTACAGAAACTGAACTCTTGTCGGCGTCCTTGCCGCCGTTTTTCTCAACATACTCTCTCATTCTGACATATTCGTCAGTGATCTCTCTTGCACATTTTGCCGTAGCTACCACAAGAGCATAGCGATTGACGTTTTCTTTGTCCATAAGATTGGCAAGTGAAGGTTTTACCATATTACATCTCCATTCTGCCGCAAAAAGCGGCGCTGCAATTTATTTTAATTAACGGCAACAGACGGCGGAATTCAGATTTTTTGACCTGCCGCATATCCGTTTACCGTATCTTTCATTCTCTGATAGCGAAGATGCTCGGCATTTATTATACCTTGAATTTTCGCCGCGCATTCGTCAGTCTTTCCTGTTTCATTGATCACCACATAATCGTAGTTTTCCGCAAGTCCGATCTCCTCGACGGATCTCTTCAGTCTGCGCTTGATTACCTCATCGCTCTCCGTTCCGCGTCCTCTGAGACGCCGTTCAAGCTCTTCCGGATCAGGCGCGATAAGCATTACTGCAACCGCATCATCGGGCATCATTGACTTTATCTGCAAAGCTCCCTCAACCTCGATCTCAAGAATAATATCCCGTCCCTCATTCAGAGTGCGCACAGCTTCGGATTTCAGGGTACCGTACATATTGCCGCAGTATTCGGTGTGCTCGAGAACTTCCCCCGCTTCAAGCAGCTCTGTAAATTTTCCCCTTGTGATAAAGTGATAATTAACGCCGTCGATTTCTCCCGGACGCGGCGGACGTGTTGTTGCGGAAACGGAGAAGCCGATGTTCGGCATCATCTCGCGAAGCTTTCCGACCACCGTTCCTTTTCCGCATCCGGCAGGTCCCGATATTACAAAAATCAATCCTTTTTCCATTTCTTATGTTGCGCCTTCCGTTTTTTAATTTCTTATTCAGAATCTCCGTCCGAATCCTCATTGCCGTTGAGCCTTCCCGCTACGGTTTCTGCCTGAAGAGCAGAGAGAATTATATGATCGCTGTCAGTAACGACAACGCATCTTGTCTTTCTGCCGCAGGTGCAGTCAACTGCGCGTCCCGCATCTTTAGCATCCTGAATCAGCCGGCGTGACGGCGCAGAGTCTGATGAAACAAGTGCGACGATGCGGCTTGAGTTGATCATGTTATTAAATCCCACGTTTATAAATTTCATGCGTCCTCCGCTTTAAAATGTATCGGTATGAATCATTGTGCTTTTCCGCTATTCTATATTCTGAATCTGCTCTCTGATTTTTTCAAGCTCGGCTTTTATGTCTACAACGATCCTTGCAATCTCAATATCTCCCGATTTTGACGCGATCGTGTTAGCCTCACGGTTTATCTCCTGAAGAAGAAAATCAAGCTTACGTCCTGTACTCTCCGGTGAGCTCAAAATTTCCGAGAAAGAGTCAAAATGAGTGCGCAGTCTCACAATCTCTTCGTCAATTGCGGCACGATCCGCAAATATCGCAGCTTCAGTGAGGATTCTCTGCTCTGATATCTCAACGTCAAAGTCAGTCAAAAGCTGACGTATCCTGCTTTCAAGCTTTGCAGGGTATTTTTCTATATTCTGCTCTGATATACGGCTTATATCTTCAACCCATGCTCTGATATTGGATATCTTAGCTTCAATATCCGCGCCGAGAGCTGCGCCTTCGCGCTCTCTTGCTTCAACAAAAGCATCTACCGCCACAGAAAGTATCGATTTTACAGCATTCCAATCTTGCTCGATATCGTCTGCTTTTCGTCTCGTGCGGAACAGATCCCGATTCTGAGCCACGCTCATAACAGATATATCGTCATCAAGTCCGAATTCATCCCTCAGCGCCATAAGAGACGCGATGTATGATTTTGCAGCTTCTCTGTCGAGAGCAAGCTCTGATCCTGTTTCTTCGATAATGTCAATTCCGATGGAAACGTCGACCTTTCCGCGGGAAATTCCGCGCTCCGAAATGTAAGATTTTATTTTTTCTTCAAGATATCCGTAAGCGCGCGGAAGCTTTATATTGCAGTCAAGAAATCTGTTATTGACGCTTTTAACCTCCGCAGTTATATCCATATCTCCCGATGACGACAAGCCTCTGTGCCTGCCGAATGCAGTCATGCTTCTGATCATATTGTAAAAGTTACCTTCCCTTGGGATTTGCGGCGGAATAACCTGAGACTTTAATGCGGAAAAAGACGTATTTTGTCCTGTTTTTCCTATGCAACGATATAATTCACCACTATATACTTACTATTATACATTATTGAATTCTCTTTGTCAATGAAGAGGCATTAAATCATAGATACTATTTGTAAACAGCAAAATTATGTAACGCGGCTGCCGCAAAATCCATACACTTATTCATTAAAGCTTTCTCTCACATTATTTATACAGACAGCCTTTCCGTCTGAGGTGAAATCTATTTCATATTTATCAAAGCTCATTGTGTAAATACGATTGGGATCATTTTGATATGATGGGCGCGGATCCTCCGCAAGACAGGAAAAAACCGCATCTCTGATATTATCGGGAAGCAGCTCCGCTAAGCTGTCAGGGCACACCACCTCCAACTTATAAGACGCAAACTCATCCGCAAAGCCGCCGAGCGCATCAGGTATGCAGTCGGCGTGAGGCAGATACGGTTTGAGGTCAAATATCGGCGTACCGTCGAGAAGATCGATGCCTTCAACCTCAAGCACGTCACCGAGATTTGCGTCATGTCTGATTTCTTTCAGCTTAACGCAGGAAAGACCCAGCGAATTCGGTCTGAACGGCGAACGGCTTGCAAAAACTCCGACTCTGCGGTTTCCGCCGAGTCTCGGAGGACGTACGGTCGGAGAAAAGTTTTCCCTGTGAGACTGGGAAAACTCAAAGATAAGCCAGATATGTGAAAATCCGTCAAGTCCGCGGATAGCGTCGGGATTTCTGAACTGCGGCTCGAACACGATCTCACCCGTAAGTGAAGAAACGCGACCGCTCTGTCTCGGAAGTCCGAATTTGTCTTTGAACGGGGTTCTGATGTGCGCGATCGGAGAAATTGTAATACCTGACATACCGTTACCTCTGTCACAATAATATATAAAAATCTTTGAGTGTAAGTCTGATTAAATTAAGTAGATTTTACAGACTCACTTTGAAAGTATCAGGAAATTTCAAAGGATAGAGTACGAGGTTGATTCCCGTGTTGCTTATCTCTTCACTTTCTTCAGCCTCGGCAGCCTATCAAGCGGAGCATCAACAGTTATTGTCTGTCCTCCCTCATATCTCACTCCGCACTCATCTTCCCATATGCCGTTCGGCAGCGGAATAATGCGTACAGTTTCTCCCTTTTTATATACGGGGGCGACAAGAATATCATCGCCTAACATAAAGCAGTCGGTAATCTTCTCAAAGCCTTCATGCGGGAATACATATTCAAGGGAGCGAACGATCGGCTCACCCGTTCGAGAGGATTCATGTGCTAACTCCAATATCCGCGGTGCGAATTCTTCATGCAGTTCTGCATATTTCAGAATGACCTTGTAATGCTCCTCGTCAAGTACGCGCCACGGCGCAAGAGAAAACTGCATCATCGGCATAAGCGCCGATGCTTCGCAGTACCTGATTAGCAGTTCCGCGTCAAATGTCTTAGAATTCGGCAAAAAATCCGCGAAGCTTCCGCCGCCGATCATATCGGGACACACATAAGCATATCCGAGCAGTCCCTGCGCCAATGTATCGGGAACAAGAGCGGAAACGCCGCCTTCCCATGAGTGAGGTTTATCGTGGAGACGCTGCACAAGCGGAAGTCCCGCACATTTATAGCATGCCCGAAATTCGTTGTAATCATATTTCAGCCCGTATCTGTTCCACAGCTCTGCGTGCTCCGCAGGAGTCACGGGAGAATAAGTTATATCGTCTTCAAAATAGTAGCACGCGTCGCCTGCATCAAGCTTAAATCCATCGACTCCCAGATCACAAAGCTCGGATAATCTGTTATCAAGCCATCTTACCGTGTCGGGATTTGTCATGTCAAGCACCGCCGACCAGCCGTTCCACCACTCGCGTACTGCCACCGATATTCCATTTTTCGAGAAAGCCGGCATTGCGCCCTGCGCATTTTTGCGGCGAACGAGCATTCCGCCTGCCGCAAGCTCGCGGTATTCGGGCATGTCGGGCGAGATGAATGGGGAAATCCACATCATGACTTTAAAACCCATCTCATGCAAAGTGCGGCACATCTCGCGCGGATGCGGAAACTTAGACTTTGAAAAACGATACGAACCGTAGTAATCGTTCCAGCCGTCGTCTATCATGAGGATTCCGGCAGGCAGTCCGTTTTCAACAATTCCGCGCGCATATTTTAATATGTCATCTTCGTTCTGATCATATATAAGTTCGATCCATGTGTTATACTGCGGACAGGTGAAAAATTCCTGAGGAGGAATCACCGAGCTGCCGCTGGGCGGAAAATATCTGCGGCAAGCTTCAAGATACGCGCCTCTCAGCGTTCCAAAGCCCTCGGCAAAGTCGATCTCGCCGAACTTGCTGACAGCAGATATTACACCGCCCGAAATATCAAGGGAAAATCCGCGCGGGGCATAGATAAATCTGCCCATATTTGATATCAACAGCGGATTATCCTGATTGCATGTAGCGTTGGTTTCAATATTAACCGAGTAAACGGTTTTACGGTTGTGCGGCATTAACTCACCGTGTTTTGACGACGGTCCGTACCAAACTTCGTTCTGAAGCATTGTCACTTTTTTGTGTGTCATAAATTTATAGGTGTTCCTTTCTTTTCGTCGGAATCTTCATCTATTTGAATTTTCTTTAATTTTTTACACCGGTTCAATTACTGCTATTGATATAATCTGCGGCGTGATATATAATAATTAAAATATGATTACGAAAGGTAAAATTAAAATGGAGCCTAAAGATTACATTGTAGTTAAAATAGAAGGAGAATATGCGTACCTCAGAGATATAAACGATCCGCAGGGCGGAGAAGTGTTTATAGCTTTAGCGCTTCTTCCGCAGGAAACTGACATAGGCGTTAAAATTCACTGCGAAATGTTCGAATACAGCATAGCGGAGCGGTAATTTTCACAGTGCAAGAAAGCGTGAAACAGAAGAAATATTTCCGTTTTCCATGTAAACCCTCGGGACTCTGCGCGATATTCCGCATACGATTTCATATCCTATCGTACCTGCAAGTGCGGCTGCCTCATCGGCGGAGATCGTCTCACTCCCGTCAGAACCGATTATCGTAGCCGTGTCTCCGACAGAAACACCGATGATATCCGTTACGTCTATCATAAGCTGATCCATGCACACGCGTCCGACGATCGGCGCTCTTTTACCTCTGACAAGCAGGTGACCTCTGTTAGAAAGCAGGCGAGGCACTCCGTCTGCATATCCTGCCTGAACGGTCGCGATAATACTTTCTCTTTCTGTTACAAACGTGCATCCGTAGCTTATCGGCGTGCCTGCCGGAAGCGTTCGCACGCTTGATACATGCGATCTGAGAGACATTGCAGGCTTCACACCCTTCAGAGAGGAAAGATCGACTTCATCCGACGGCGCGATCCCGTAAAGGAGAATCCCCTCACGCACCATGTCAAACTTTTGCGGAAGAACGATCGAGCCTGCACTATTGCATATATGGCGCAGAGGTATTTCAACGCCGCGAGCCTTCAGCTTTTCCGTGATTTCAATAAAAGATTCTGTCTGATGTTCCGTATACGCAAGATCTGCGCTGTCGGCAGATGCGTAGTGACTGAATATTCCTTTAATAACAATTCCGTTCATAGCAGAAATCTCTGCTATCTCGTCCACTGATTTATCGGTACATGCAAAGCCTATCCGCGACATTCCCGTATCAAGCGCAATATGAATTCCGACTGTGACGCCGTGAGCGGCAGCTACAGACGACAGCTCTGCGGCTTCTTCATAGCCGGACACGGTGGTTTCGATGTTGTAGCCGGCAAGACGCGGCACGTCGGCAGCCGCTGTTCGGCTGAGTACGAGTATCGGCGTTTTTATTCCCGAGCATCTCAGCTCCTCCGCTTCGTCCGCCATAGCAACGGCAAAATAGTCCGCCTTACCGTCGAGCAGCTTTGCAATCCTTACCGCGCCGTGGCCGTAAGCATCGGCTTTGATGACAGCGGCGCATTTTACACCGTTCGGCAGTATTTCTTTTACCGCTTCAAGATTATATGTAATTGCCGAAAGATCCACTTCCGCCCACGTACGAAGAGAGTTTAATATATTCTTATCCATAAGTTAGAAGTATCCTTTGATAAAATTTTAATCCGCGAAAAGCCGCGGGCATGATTATATTTTATTATATTTTATATGAATGAATAACGATATTAGTATATCACTTTATACCCCTCCTTTCAATAGAATTTCAAAAAGCCAATTTCTATTTAATATAAAATCCGAAAGAATATGCGAAAATTTCTCAAAAAAGATATATTTACTATTGACAAAGAAGAGTTTATGTGATATCATATGTAGGTGTCAGGTGAACATGTAATATTTGCAAGCCATGACAAATAGAATATGCGCCTTTAGCTCAGTGGATAGAGTGCCCGGCTACGAACCGGTAGGTCGAGGGTTCGAATCCCCCAAGGCGCGAAGAAAAGCCGTTTATACGGCTTTTTCTGTTATTTAAACAAATTCCGATTTATCTATCAAAAGCTCATATTTTCAAGGTGTTTCGCCTATTTTGTGTTCTATCCTTCTGTGTCTGCCCTTGTTTTTGCGCCAACGAGCCGAAGCAACTGCAACCACTAACTTCGGATAGGCAGAAAGCTCTCGGTATCAAGAGCGAAATACACCTTTAGCACAGATTTGCGGCTTGTACTCAGCACATATTCACTGACTCATATTCTGCTAATTTATTGAAGTTGTGAAATGGATTGAAATTTCTTATCAGCTTGCTTGGAAAAGATTTTCGGGGTGGATATCTGGCTTGAAAGTCCAATCGTTTCCCAAGTCGCAGCCCAAATCAAATATGGTTTAAGTGGTAACATATTTTTTACTTTCAAATGGCAACCGTCCCGAATAAGCAATCCATCTTGAGCAATTCTTTTTGCGTCAAAATATAATCTCGCTCCGGTAAGGTATTCTGCATTATTATCCATAACAATTCTTCCTTGTTGTTTTGAATTCACAACAATTTCTCCAGTGATACCGCCACCAAACATTATGTAATCGCTAAAGTCCATTGGATCACCAAGCCATGTTCCAATAGGACGTTCTTCGACAATGGTTTTTTCAGATTTGAGCATGTTCCAACACTTTAACATTCCATCAAGTTTAATCTGTTTCCAATTGTTCATTGGTGTACTATGGATTAAAACAGAGGGTTCATCATCACGAAGAGAAGACTCATTATATCTATGACCCTTATAATGACTTTCTGCAGTTTTGAAATCTGCTTCCGAAATTACTAAAATGGCATTTTTCTCATTTGCTTCGGAAAAGTCTATGAAATCACCAACTGCCATTTCCCAATTTTTATATTGACTGCGGCTCAGCCTTATCGTGTAAGCACCGCCGTCGCTGCTCCCGCACATTTGCTGATAATCGGGAGTGTCAGTAAGCATTAAAATTATCCACGAATTGTCATATTCCTGTCTTGTAATAGGATTTATGTTTTTTTCAGGCAGCATATCAAGTCGGTAAATCATCTTTCCCCCTATACGTAAAAATTTTAAATGAATTTCGTTATCTTTTTAAGCCCTTATAAGCAGTCTGAGCAAGGATACCCCCATGTAAACCCGTATAAATGAATACGGTAAGCAAATTGCTATAAACCCTTTGTTTTCACAATTTTTATTGGATTTTAATATCATAAGATAACGGGTAGTAACAGTCTAAAATTTTAAATGTTTCAAAGAACGATTTTCATAACCGTTATATCTGAAACCCAATAAATCCTGCAAATAACGTGAAAACAAAAAAGCCCGAAAAATCGGACTTTTTAAGGACGATTCACAATCGCCTAATGTTATGCGAGAAACGGGACTTGAACCCGTACGGTGTGAACCACACGCCCCTCAAACGTGCGCGTCTGCCAGTTCCGCCACTCTCGCATTGCTTTCGGCATACCGCCGTCAACGCTATTTATTATACTACAGGCAACTTGATTTGTCAATACATTTTTTAGATTTTGGTGAAAAATATTTTTGAGATATATAATAACATGCTGCGGAACCGAAAGTCATGCAGTCTATCCACTCAAAGAAACACAACATCTTTTTTGACATAAAAGGTTCAATAACATGCTATAACGGTATCGGCGAACCTCTTCACCCTTTTAAAATGCCGAGTATTTGTTTAAAATTTTCGGGAAGCGGCGCATTAAATGTCATCTCTTCGCCTGACATTGGATGCGCAAGTGTCAGTTCTGCCGCATGCAGGCATTGTCCTTCAAATAAAGTCGGATAGCGTCGCTCAAATACAGTTCCGCCACCGCCGTATACCGCGTCGCCGAGAAGAGGATGACCTATATGTGCCATATGAACTCTGATTTGATGAGTTCTTCCCGTTTCAAGCTTTAGCCTGATGTGAGAAGCCGTAAACGGGGTGCCTCCGCATACCACAGTATATTCCGCAAGAACATTGTAGTTTGTAGCAGCCGCGCGTCCGCCGCGTACTACTGCCATTTTCTTGCGGTCTGAACGGCTTCTTCCGATCGGTGCTTCAACCCGCCCTTCGCTCTCACGCAGTCTTCCGATACATACAGCGTCATACGTTCGGTGCATAGAATGATCCTTCAGCTGTTCGGCAAGCGACAGGTGCGCCGCATCGTTTTTGGCAACGCATATCAAACCGCTCGTATCACGGTCTATCCTATGTACAATACCGGGGCGCATGACCCCACCTATTCCCGACAGAGAATCACGGCACCTGAACAGAAGAGCTGAGACAAGCGTACCGTGCAGATGTCCCGGTGCGGGGTGAACGACCATTCCCTGCGGCTTATTGACAACTATTATATCTTCGTCTTCATATATCACGTCGAGCGGAATATCCTCCGGCTCCGCTTCGCACGCTTCGGGAGGCGGCAGACATACCGTCAGCTCATCTCCTGCGGCAGCACGGTAATTTTTCTTTATCGGCTCTCCCCGAAGCGTAACCCTCTTCTGTGCAATAAGCCGCTGTACACTTGAACGTGATATCGGAAGAAGCTGTGACAGAACCGCGTCCGCTCTCTCTCCTGCCTGAGAATGATCAAGAACTATATTAACACTTTCCTCTCCCGTCACAGCTTCATTTTCTTCCGCAGTATAGGTAATGCTTTCCGTCATTTTGTTTTTCTCCCGATTCTTTGCTCGGCAAATTCGTGAAACAATATATATATCACAAGCGCTGCACATCCGACGGTTACGGCAGCGTCCGCAACATTGAAAATATAAAAATGTATCAGTTCAAAGTCGAGAAAATCTATAACAAAGCCGTATATAACTCTGTCTATCATGTTGCCGATTCCGCCGCCGACGATAAGAGCAAGGCATAAGCGCACGATTTTGCTCTGCGGCTTTGCTTTGATAAGATAAATAATGAGAAAAGCAATAAGAAGAACAGACATCGCCATAAAAATCCATCTGTGCTCAGAGAGCATTCCGAAAGCCGCGCCGCGGTTTCTGATATACGTGAAGTTAAACACTCCCGGAATTAAAGGAGCAGATTCTCCGAGTTCAAGAGAATTAACGATAAGAAGCTTAGTCGTCTGATCAGCTATAACCGTCAGTATCATGATTGCAATACAGAAAAACATTTTAAGTACCTTAATTTATAAATTTTTGCATCAATAAAAGACGCGCATACCTCATTATTTTTCGGGATCTCCGCCCATAAGGGAAGCAAAAGACGGACGAGCATATTTTGCGGCGGCATCAGCGGCAAAATCCATAGGATCAAACGATTCCCCGTCGGCATGTACGCCGTCAGAATAAAAATCTATTTCTTCGGCAAGCTGAGCCGGAGTTTTTTCCTCAGTATTATCATTGCCGTCCTCTGAAGTTCCGTCTTCGGTTAACTCAGCGGTTTCTTTAAGACTTCCGTCATCTTCGCCGATTTCGACAGGTGATTCAGATTCGGGTAATGCACCGTCTGACGAATTGCACTCTTCAGCCGATATCGGCTCTGCTTCAAGTGCAGCAACCTCATTTACCGCAAGTTCGTTAAGAGACTGTACGGCAGTATTTTTCAAAATAGATGCACCGACTTCCGCATTGATTTTAGTACTTACGGTATTTAAAGTCTCGTTTTCAAAATCTCGCGACAGCCTTTTCATATGCTCTGCATGGCGTTCGCATTCAGCCGAAAGCTCACGGCGCAGATTTTCAAGATGCTTCAAAAGTTCTTCGGGTAAAACATCGACATTTGCCGTATTAGCTTCTGCTTCGGGACGGTCAAGACCGAGCTTAAGTCTTGTGAGCTTTCTTTTAAGTTCTGCGACATCTCTGCACACCGCGGCGTATCTCTCGTTTACATATTCAATATATCTGTCAACCTCCTGCACGGTATAACCGCGCACTGACTTCGTAAATGCAGGCTTTTTCAGGGTATTTTGTACACTCACAGCAGATTCCGTCCTTTCATAATATATTCTTTGGAAATGTGTAAAAAAGCTGTTATGAGATCATTCTCCGTATCCTACAGCAAAAAGCTCTCTGAGCCGATCATTTTCACCTGAAAGATATAAATACCCAAACAGCGTTTCAAGTCCTGTTGCGCGTCTGTACTGTGCTGGAGTTGCATTTTTCGGAACACCCGAATGAACGCAATTTCTGCCGCGTCGGTATACGTCGCTTTCTTCTTCGGTAAGCTGCGGCAGGATTTTTTCAACAGCTTCGCTTTGTGCAGGAGCTGTAACATATTTAAGAGATTCTACACTGGGGGTTTTAACCCCTCTCAGAACAAGCCGCTCTCTGACAAATATCTCGAGAACGGAGTCGCCGAGATACGCAAGAGACGCCGCAGATATCTGTGACAATTCAGGTTTACCGATTATTTCTGTCATTTTTCTCAAATGCTCCTTTCAAAAACATATCCGTTGAATTTTTAATCAGTATTCTCTTTTATAAAAAAGTTAAGCAGTGTCGACACTAAAGCTGCCGCCGGGAAAATAAGCCACGACGTTCCCCACCGGCCGAACGTAAAGCTGAATACAAAATAAACGATAACGGAGCACAGCCAAAGAATGCCGTGAAGATGTTCGAGCGCCGCTTTTCGGTTGCCCTCCTCCATGCTGACCAGCATATCGATTATAACCGAGCCGACCGATGCGGAAACAAACATAAGCCACGTAAGATACCAATGTCCGAAATTCATGCTGATAAGAAAATATAAAATTATCGTTCCGAGCCACAAGACCGAATTAAGAAGTCCCTGAAGCTTTTTTATTCCCGAGACACGTACTTCGCTTTTATCCGTATCGATCGTGATATCAGGTTTTATCACATTTTTGTCACGTTCTTCCATCTGTTCTTACCGCCTTTCAAAGAATTATATAAAATCATCTCAAAATATTATCTCCGCTCTCTCATAACGGAGCATATAAGCCTTTCAAGCGGAATATATCCGAGCGGTGTGGACTTCATTTTTACATCAGCCTCTGCGCACATCGACAAAGCGTCATCAAGCACTTCCGGCTTCACACCGTTAACTGCCTTCATATACAGACCCACGCGGTATTCGTGGATCTTCAGCGCAGACGCTATCGTTCTTCTGTCAGCGCCTGCATGAACCATGTGCGAAATTGCAGCCATATCGCAAAATACTGCGGTAACCGACGCAAGCAGTCTGACGGGATTTTCCCCCCTGCGTTTTGAACCGCTCAGGGAATCAAGTGCTGCTGCGCGATCTCCCGCAAGCAGAGAGTTGGCAAGACGGAACGCGTCTTCTTCGGGTGTTCTTGTGACCGCCGCCTTGACTGTATCACAGTCTATAGCTTCATTTCCTGCCGCCAGAGCATATGCTGCCGTTTTGTCGGTCTCTCCCGCAAGACGGTGCATGGATCTGCCGCACATTGATATCATAAGTCTGAGCGAAGCTTCATCGGATGCAAGCTCATATTTTGCGAAACGGCGTGCAAGCCACTTTGTAAGCTTTGCTTCCGTTTGAAGAGGGAAGTCAGTGCATTTTATATGCGCAGACAGAGCCTTCATTGCAGGGGAGGGACGTTTCTCCGTCCCTGCGTCAAATCCTCCCGGAGATACTGTTATAACAAGAACCGTTTCGGGAAAATCAGGCACGGAATCGAGAGTGGCAAAAAAAGCTTTACGTTCCCGTTCGGGAATTACGGAATATGCGGATAAGATGACTTTTACAAGCTTTTTTTCACTCATGAGCGGCGGAGACGAAAGCGCGTCGGAAAGAGACGGCACGCTGAAATTTGAGTCGTCAAATGTAATCTCATTAAATACGGCAAGCGATTCGTCTGTAATGACAGCCCGTCGGATAAGGGACATGTAGTACTCCTTGAGATAGTCCTCCTCGCCGAAGAAAAAATATCCTCCCGTCGGGGATTTTACCGAATCTTTAAGCTCTTTCTCCGTCATAAGCCGACCTCACATTTTAAATTTAAGTTACCTTACGCCGAACATGAGATCACCGTATGTAGGATAGCACCAATATTCGCGTCCGACAATCTTCTCGATACTGTCAGCGGCATTTCTTGCTCTTTTCATTGCTTCGATAACATTATCGCGGCAGAATACTGCACATTCCTCAACATTATCAAATTCTCCGATGCGCACGGTGTCTCTGTCAAGTATGATCCCTGCCTCATACAGCTCGTCGGTCAAATCCGACAGCGAATAAAGCATTTTTTCCTCCATACATATTGAAAGTCTCGGGGATATAGCCTTTTTAGCTGCGGCTCCGTCTGAGAGCACCTTGGAATATTTCAGCGCGGCGGGCAGAATATCGTGATTTATCATATCCGACATAGCCGCGGCTTCAAGCTGTATGATCTTTACATAATTTTCAAGCAATATTTCACAGCGGCTTTCAATTTCCTTTTTAGACAGAACACGCTGTCTTTCAAGCATTTCAATATTTGATTTGTTCTTCATGCGCGGAATGGCGTCGGGACAGTTTTTCAAGTTTGAAAGACCGCGCTTTTCGGCCTCTGCTTCCCATGACGCGGTATAGCCGTCTCCGTTGAATATGATTCTTGAATGCTCAGCTATGGTACGGCGCAAAAGTGCTTTGAGCGCCGAGTCAAAATCCTCCGCCGCCTCCAGCTCGTCAGCAAAGCGGCAAAGCTCATCGGCTACAGCCGCGTTTAAGAAAATATTCGGTCCCGCTATTGCACAGTTGGAACCCGGCATACGGAATTCAAACTTGTTTCCGGTAAATGCAAAAGGCGACGTGCGGTTTCGGTCTGTATTATCTTTGGGGATTTTCGGCAGTACATGAACTCCTACTCCCATTTCTCCTCCGTCCGTCACGCGGTATTCTTCACCGTTTTCAATAGCATGAAGAAGAGAAGTAAGCTCGTCCCCGAGAAATATTGAAATGATTGCGGGCGGCGCTTCGGAAGCTCCGAGTCTGTGATCGTTTCCGGCAGTTGCAACGGATGCACGTAGAAGCTCCTGATAATCATCGACAGCAGCAATTACGGCGCTGATAAATACAAGGAACTGCATATTTGATATCGGATCGTCTCCGGGATCAAGCAAATTACGTCCGCCCGAAGTTGAAATCGACCAATTATCATGTTTTCCGGATCCATTTACGCCGTCAAAAGGCTTTTCATGAAGAAGGCAGACAAGACCGTGCCGTGCAGCGACATTCTTCATTACCTCCATCGTAAGCTGATTCTGGTCGCAAGCGATATTCGCCTGACCGAATACAGGAGCAAGCTCATGCTGTGCGGGAGCAACTTCGTTATGCTGAGTTTTTGCAAATATCCCCAGCTTCCAAAGCTCATCGTTAAGGTCGTCCATAAACGCCTTTACAGGAGGCTTTACCGCCCCGAAATAATGATCGTCAAACTGCTGTCCCTTAGGAGCTGCCGCTCCGAACAAAGTACGCCCTGTATAAATCAGGTCGCGTCTTTTATCATAATCTTCTTTTCTGATGAGAAAATATTCCTGCTCTGCGCCTACGGTTGTTATAACCCGTGTGGTTTTGTCATCTCCGAACAGGCGGATTATGCGCATTGCCTGACGGTTCAAAGCCTCCATTGATCTGAGAAGAGGAGTTTTTTTATCAAGCGCTTCGCCGCCGTATGAGCAAAACGCTGTCGGAATACAAAGAACGCCTTCCTTAACAAAAGCATATGAAGTAGGATCCCAAGCCGTATAGCCTCTTGCTTCAAACGTAGCTCTCAGCCCGCCTGACGGAAAAGATGACGCGTCGGACTCACCTCTTACAAGCTCTCGGGCAGAAAATTCCGTTACAGGCTTTCCGCACTTTGACGGACTAATAAAAGAATCGTGCTTTTCCGCGGTAATTCCCGTCATCGGCTGAAACCAGTGCGTGTAATGCGTCGCGCCGTGCTCTATCGCCCATTCTTTCATAGCTTCCGCAACGACCTTTGCCGCAGAAATATCAAGACGGCGGCCGTCGTCTATTGTGCGGCGCATTGCCGCATATATGTCCTCGGGCAGACGAGCTTTCATAGCCTCGTCGTTAAAAACCATGCTTCCGAAAGTATCTTCGATTCTGTTTGACAATTTCAAATCCTCACAAAAATTTTAGTTGGGGAAGGGGCGTCGCCCCGTTATGCAGTATGCGGCATAAGCCACAGGATAAGCTACTATTATTATATAGCAGCATCAGCTCTTTGTCAAATGTTTTCTGACAGATATACACTGATAATATCGCGGAGGTGTCCCCCATACTATGGGGACTTAAGCAATTTGTAGTCTTTATTTAGCCTTTCATGTCATAGGCGGAACATTCGTCTTTCCCTTATAAAATAAAGTGAGAAACAGTGCCTACTTACGCTACGCGGAAGTAGCAAAGTTGCATATCGCACTTTCTTTCACGAAAAAAGTGTGAGATGCGGCTACTTAGGCACTGAGAATTTAGCCAAACTAAAAGAAATTGCAAGAAAAAATAAAAATTTCCGCTAACCCTTGACAAAATATCCCTCATTATGCTATAATGAACCCAACAAGAGAATATCGGTCTAATCGGCGCGGACATAAAAACAGCGTCGACAGCATTGTTGAAGTAGGACTCAACAACGCCTGAATGAGTATGTGGGATCAACACATAAACATCAACCGAAAACTCGGCATCGACACTGCTTTTGTATTATATCATACATTTGCAGTTTTCGCAAGGGTTATTTCGGGATTTCTGTCGATTTATATATATGTAAAATAAATCGGGCGGATGTGTTTTTGTCGCACATACGTCCGATTTTTCTTATGTATATATTAAAGCAAAGGGTGTGAATCTTTTGTCAGATCCGAGCAGGAGTTATCACAGTATAACAAAACTAAAAATCAAATAACTGACAGCAGTATACTGCGAAGGATCGCTTCTTAAGGAGTTATCTTTCGGGTAAAAACAAAGCCGCAGCGGTTCATGAGGATGTAGGAATCCTCATGTCCGAACTCAGGGTTGGGATCAACAGCACCTAAGTCACTTCTGCGACAATGATATTTTAACATATTCCGCAGCATTTGTCAATTCGTTTTTGCTTCCTTTCGCAATAGGGTAATACGAATTTTTCGATCGCGTTTAATTTATGTTCTTTCATAAAAGTATCATTGTCGCGTGTGCGCTGTAAGCATATGCTGTCAGTCTATAAAAGATAAAGTGTTGGGGATAAATGCGTTGTAGGTGCGGGTGATACGACCGCAGGCGCGCCGCACATTGCAAAATGTGCGATAGTCCACGATCCCGTGTTCTCTCGCTAAATGTTCGTTTTTATACCGAGAGTAGCTTAATTCGGCTGCTGTCTGTTTCCGCAGATTACTAC